>CAZAZR010000026.1:0-35507 GCA_964489685.1 uncultured Solibacteraceae bacterium
GCACGCATGGTGTGCTGCGGCTGGTCCTTGAACTCGACGGAGAGACCATCGTCGGCGCTGAGCCCACGATTGGGTTTCTGCACACGGGGATCGAAAAGACCTCCGAGCAGAAGAAGTGGCAGCAGGTGATTCCGCTGGTGGAGCGCATGGACTATCTGGGCGCCCAGTCCAACAGCCTGGCGTTCTGCCTCTCGGCCGAGAAGCTGCTGGGCCTCGAGATGCCCGATCGCGTCACCTATATCCGGGTGCTGATTGCGGAACTGCAGCGGCTCAATAGTCACCTGGTGTGGCTGGCGACTCACGCCATGGAAATCGGCGCCATCTCGGTGATGATGTACGCGTTCCGCGAGCGTGAGCAGTTGCTCAATCTCAACGAGATGATCGCGGGCTTCCGGCTGTTCCCGAGCTACATCCGGATCGGCGGCCTTCGCGAGGACCTGCCGCGCGACTACAAGAAGGCCGTCAAGGAATTACTCGACAAGATGCCGGCCGCCATCGACAACTACGAGCTGATGCTCACCAAGAATCAGGTGTGGACCAAACGCACCAAGGGCGTCGCCGTCCTGTCAAGGGAGATGACGCTCGCGCTGGGCCTCGTGGGCCCCATGGCGCGCGCCGTCGGCATCAACTATGACGTCCGCCGGATGTGGCCGTACCTGAAGTACGACACCTTTGATTTTGTCGTGCCGACGCGCACGGATGGTGATGTCTTCGCCCGCTACCAGGTCAAGGTCGAGGAAATGCGACAGAGCGTCCGAATCTGCCATCAGGCGCTGGAGCGCATTTCGCCCACGGGCGTCTACGACTGCGGCGACTACCGCGTGGTGCCGCCGCCCAAAGATCGCGTGTACACGGAGATGGAAGCGCTGATTCAGCACTTCCTGATCTACTCCCAGGGGTTCACCGTGCCCAAGGGCGAGGCGTACGTCCCGGTCGAGGGTGCCCGCGGCGAACACGGGTTCTACATTGTGTCGGACGGTGGCAACCGGCCCGTGCGCGTGAAATCGCGTGCGCCGTCGTTTCTGGCCTGCCAGGCCCTGCCGCACATGATCAAAGGCGGCCTGATTGCGGACGTGATTGCCGCGATCGGGTCCACAGATGTCGTGATGGGAGACGTCGACCGATGAGTTTTCACCCCCTGATGGACTACGGGCGGGCCCACCACCAGTCGTCGCGCTCGATGGCCGACGAAGGGCCCGCGTTTGCCTACACCGACGAGGCGCTCGCCACGCTGGAAGACATCTGCTCGCGGTACCCGGCCGAGCAGCGCAAGTCCGCCATTCTGGCGGCGTTGTATCTCGCGCAGCGGCAGCAGGGGTACATCTCGCGTAATGCGATGAAGGCCGTGGCCGCCGCCATCCGGTGCACCACGGCCGACGTCGAGGACGTCGTGTCGTTTTACACGATGTTCTACCAGCGCCCCGTCGGCCGCCATGTGCTCCAGGTCTGTCGCACGCTCTCCTGCGCGCTCAACGGCGCCGAGCGTGTCACGGCGGAACTGCAGGCGGTGCTGGGGATTGCGCCGGGCGAGACGACACCCGACGGTGAGTTTTCCCTCTTCGAAGTGGAGTGCCTGGGGGCCTGCGACCGCGCACCCGTGGTGGGCGTCAACGATCACTGGCACGAATGCCAGCAGCCTGATGGGGCGCGCGCGTTGGTGGAAGGACTCAAGGCGCACGGCGCGGCCGGACTCACCGGGTGTCATCTGCACGTGGAGAAAGCGTAGACATGGACCTGATTCTGACGCCCCACGTCAAGACGCCAAACGGCTTCACGCTCGACTTCTACACGAAGCAGGGAGGGTATGAAGCGTTGCGCAAGGCGCTCGCGCTGACACCCGAGGCGGTCGTCGACATCGTCAAGGCATCCGGATTGCGGGGCCGAGGCGGCGCGGGGTTTCCGACCGGCATGAAGTGGCAGTTCGTGGACAAGAAGTCGCCCAAGCCGAAGTACATCTGCTGCAACGCCGACGAGAGTGAGCCGGGCACCTTCAAGGACCACGTCCTGATGGAACGCAACCCGCACCTGCTGTTTGAAGGGTGCCTGATTGCCTGTCACGCCATTGGCGCGAAGGTCGCCTACATCTATATCCGCGGCGAGTTCTACCACGTGCAGGAAGTGCTCGAGGCGGAACTCGCGAAGGCGCGCGCGGCAGGATTCATCGGCACGAACATCTTCGGCACCGGATTTGATTGCGAGATTTATGTGCATCGGGGCGCCGGTGCGTACGAGGCGGGTGAAGAGACGGCGCTCATCGAGTCGCTGGAGGGCAAACGCGCCCAGCCACGCCTCAAGCCGCCGTTTCCTGCGGTCGCCGGCCTCTACGGGTGCCCGACGGCCGTCAACAACGTCGAGACGTTGTGCAATGTGCCGCCGATCATCACACACGGCCCGGAGTGGTTCGCGGCGATGGGACCCGAAAAAAACGGCGGACCGAAACTGTACTGCCTGAGCGGACATGTGAAGCAGCCGGGGACGTATGAGGCGCCCATGCACGTCACGATGCGCGAACTCATTTACGACCCGAAGTACGGCGGCGGCATTCGCGGCGATCGGAAACTGAAAGCCGTCATTCCCGGCGGGTCGTCGGTGCCCATCCTGTTGCCGCATCAGCTCGATATTCCCGCCAGTTTCGACGGTGTGGCGGCCGCCGGATCGATGCTGGGGTCGGCGGGCATCATCGTGATGGACGACACCACCTGCATGGTGTGGGCGGCCGAAAACCTCCTCTATTTCTACAAGCACGAGTCGTGCGGCAAGTGCACACCGTGTCGCGAAGGCGGCGCGTGGCTGCATAATCTGCTTGGCCGCATTGAACGTGGCGAAGGGCAGATGAAGGACATCGATCTGTTGCTGTCGGTGGCCAACAACATCATGGGCACGACCTTGTGCGCGTTTGGTGATGCGGCGGCGACGCCGGTGTTGACGACCGTGCAGTTGTTCCGCGAGGAATACGAGGCACACGTGCGCGAAGGCCGCTGCACGCTGCCGTCGGACTGGCGCGCACCGTCGCGGGCTCTGGCGGCGCACTGAAGGGTCCGAACATGTCTGCCGCCCTCATCGCCCAACTCGTCGTCATCGGTTTCACATTTTTCATGTTGCTGAACTCGGCGGCGGTCCTGGTGCTCATGGAGCGCAAGGTCGCCGCGTTCATCCAGCAGCGTCTTGGCCCGTACCGCGTCGGCCCGTGGGGCACGATGCAGCCGCTGGCCGACATCATCAAGCTGATGATGAAGGAGGAACTGCGCCCGAAGAGTGCGGATGCGTTCCTCTTCTATCTGGCACCGATCCTGTGCGCCACCGCGGCGTTTGCGGCGTTTGCCGTCGTGCCATTCGGCGCCGACACCACGTTCTTCGGCCTGCTCGACGAGCCCGTCAAGTTGATGGCCGCCGACGTGAATGTGGCGCTGCTGGTGATTTTTGCCATCACGTCGATGGGCGTGTACGGCATTGTGCTCGCCGGGTGGGCCTCCAACAGCAAATACTCGCTGCTGGGCGGTCTGCGCTCGTCGGCCCAGATGATCAGCTACGAACTGTCGTACGGATTGTCGCTCGCGGCCGTGATCATGCTTGCTGGCTCACTGTCGCTGCGCGAAGTGGTGGGCGCCCAGGCGGGCTATTGGCACCTGTTCGGCGTGCTCCCGATTCCGAAGTGGTATGTGTTTCTGCAGCCGCTCGGGTTCTTCATCTTCATGACGGCCGGCGTGGCCGAAACCAACCGTGCGCCGTTTGACTTCCCGGAGGCCGAGCAGGAACTGGTGGCCGGGTACCACACCGAATACAGTTCGATGACGTTCGCCCTGTTCTTCATGGCGGAGTACATCAACATGGTCACGGTCTCGGCGGTGGCTGTGAACCTGTTCCTGGGTGGGTGGCATGGACCGTTTCTGCCTGAATGGCTGGGGTGGATCTGGTTCCTGGTCAAGGTGTTTGCGCTCCTTTTCTTCTACATCTGGATGCGCTGGACGCTGCCGCGGTACCGCTACGACCACCTGATGGAATTCGGGTGGAAGTGGCTGTTGCCGGCGGCAACGCTGAATCTGCTGGTCACCGCAGGCGTGGTGATCTGGATGGGGTGGTAACGGGCCATGGACGCGTTGTTCTTCTGGATATTCGCGGCGGTCACGGTCGTAGCGTCACTGCTGGTGGTGGGGCAGCGCAACCCGATGTACAGCGTGCTGCTGCTCATTGTCTCGTTCGCCGCGCTGTCGGGACTCTATGTGCTGCTCAACGCGCCGTTCATGGCCGTGGTGCAGATCATCATCTACGCCGGCGCCATCATGGTGTTGTTCCTCTTTGTCGTCATGTTGCTCAACGTGCGGTCGGAGGAAGACGGGGCGGAGACGCGCCGCCCGTTTGACTTCGGCCCCGGTCCGCGCAAATTCGGCGCGGTCCTGGCCCTCGTCCTGGCCGTGCAGCTCATCTGGGCGCTGCGCCGGATTGCCGAGGCGCCGTTTGCGCCCGCCGCCGCCAATGCCGCCGAGCAGACGTCGGTGACGGCCATTGGCCTGCGCCTGTTCCGGGAGTATGCCTTCGCGTTCGAAGCCACGTCGGTGCTGATTCTTGTGGCCATGGTGGGCGCCGTCATCCTGGCGCGCCGGGACCCTCACGCGCCGACTCGAAAGGACCAGTAGCGTGCTGCCCGAGCCTACTCTCAATACCTATCTCGCCCTGTCGGCCGTGTTGTTTTCGATCGGCACCGCCGGGGTCTTCCTCCGCCGGAACCTGATCACCATCCTGCTCTCGATAGAGGTCATGTTGAATGCGGTCAACCTGACGTTTGTGGCCGTGGATCGTTTCCTCGGCACCGTCGATGGCCAGATCATCGCGTTCTTCGTGATGACCGTGGCGGCCGCCGAGGCGGCTGTGGGCCTGGCCATCATCATCGCGCTGTTCCGGCACCGGCAATCTCTGTCTCCGGACGCGTTTACCTCGTTGAAGTGGTAACTCCGTGCTGCTGCTGATTCTCCTCCTGCCGTTCCTCGGGTTCCTGGTCAACGCGACCGTCGGCCGCCGCTGGCCCAAGGGCGTGACGGGCGGACTGGCCACGGCCGCCATGGCCGCGTCGTTCGGCGTCTCGGTCTATGCCGTGTGGACCATGCTCGGTCTGGAACCTGTCGGGGGCGTTCGCGCCATCGATGACGTGGTGTTCACGTGGCTGTCCTCGGACACCGTCCAGATTCCGTTCGCCCTGCGGCTCGACCCGCTGGCCGCGTTGATGATTCTGGTCGTGACCGGTATCGGCACCCTGATTCACCTGTATTCGACCGCCTACATGCACGAGGAAACCGACGCGGAGTTCGCGCGGTACTTCTCGTACCTGAACCTGTTCGCGGCGTTCATGCTCGTGCTCGTCCTGGGCGCCAACTTTCCGGTGATGTTTATCGGGTGGGAAGGCGTGGGCCTGTGTTCGTACCTGCTGATCGGTTTCTACCACACGAAACCGGCCGCGGCTGACGCAGGCAAGAAGGCGTTTGTCGTCAATCGCATCGGCGACGTCGGTTTCATCCTGGGAATGCTCATCCTCTTCACGCAGTTCGGCACGCTCGACTTCCAGCAACTGGCGATGCAGATCTCGCACCTGAGCGTCGAGCCCGCGACCATGGCCGGCGCCGGCGTGCTCACCATCGCTACCTTGTTGCTGTTTCTGGGCGCCACCGGCAAGTCTGCCCAGATTCCGCTCTTTGTCTGGCTGCCCGACGCCATGGAAGGCCCCACCCCGGTCTCAGCCCTCATCCACGCCGCGACAATGGTGACGGCGGGTGTGTATATGGTGGGGCGCAACGCGGTGTTGTTCAGCCACGCGCCATTCACCCTGGAGGTCATCGCCGTGGTCGGCGTGCTGACCGCCCTTGTGGCCGGCACCATCGGGTTGGTGCAGAACGACATCAAGCGCGTTCTCGCCTACTCCACGGTCTCGCAGCTGGGGTACATGTTCCTGGCGATGGGTGTGGGGGCCTTTGCGGGTGGCGTGTTCCATCTCTATACCCACGCGTTTTTCAAAGCGCTGCTGTTTCTTGGATCGGGCGCCGTGATCCACGCGCTGCACGGCGAGCAGGACATGCGCTACATGGGCGGGCTCAAGAGCAAGCTGCCCATCACCTTCTGGACGTTTCTCGTGGGGACCGTGGCCATTGCCGGCATTCCCCCGCTGGCCGGGTTCTTCTCGAAGGACGAGATTTTGTGGAAGACCTTCTCCACCGGACATCCTGTCTTGTGGGGGATGGCGGTACTCACGGCGTTCCTGACCGCCACCTACATGTTCCGGTTGCTCTACATGACCTTCTACGGATCGCGTCGAACCGTGCCCAGCCCCGAGCACGGAGCACCTGGCGCCGTGCATGCGCCCAGCCGCACCGCGCACCACGCACACAGCACGCACCTGCACGACGCGCCTCCCGCCATGGCCATCGCGCTGGTCGTACTGGCCATGGGCTCCGTGCTGGCCGGCTTCTTCGGCGTGCCCCACGCACTGGGCGGGCACAATCGCATTGAAGCGTTTCTTGAGCCAAGCTTCCACGCCATGGCCATGGCCCCAGAGACACCCGGGCGGGTGGGGCTCGACTCGGGACTTGACCCTCTGCCGCCGGCCGCGACCGCACCCGAGGGAGCCGTCGCCGAAGCTGGGCATGTGCCTGAGGCCGCGCACGGCGACACGCAGACCGAGCTCCTGCTGATGTTCGGATCGGTCATGGTCGCGCTGGCGGGCATTGGCCTGGCCACCGTGTTGTTCCTCAAGGCGCCTGAGCGCGCGGATGCCCTGGCGGCCCGATTCAGCGGCGTGCATCGGCTGCTCTTGAACAAGTACTACGTGGACGAGTTCTATGACGCCGCGATTGTTCAGCCCATCAAGGGCGTGTCCACCGGCCTGCTGTGGCGCGGCGTGGATACGGCCGTCATCGACGGCACGGTCAACGGCGTGGGACTGATGGTGCGCAGCTGGAGCGCGGTACTGCGCCGGTTGCAGACCGGGTCGGTGCGCGCCTACGCGATGTCGATCTTTCTGGGGGTCGTCACGATCCTGGGGTATTACCTGTGGCGTTAACTCTTCTCGTCCTGCTGCCGCTGGTGGGCGGTCTGCTGGTGTTGCTGCTCGGCAAGGACCGCGACAGGCTGGTCAGGCAGGTGGCGTTGAGCATCTCGCTGGTCACGTTCCTGGCGAGCCTGTGGCTCTGGTCCGGCTTCGACGCCTCGTCAGCCGACTTCCAGTTCGTCGAGCGCTACACCTGGCTGCCGGACTTCGGCATTTCCTACCATGTGGGCATGGATGGCATCACGCTGTGGCTGGTGCTCCTCACCACCTTCCTGACTCCCATCGGCCTGTTGTGTTCGTGGGAATCGGTGGAGCAGCGGGTGCGCGAGTTCTCGTTTTTCATGTTGCTGCTCGAAGCGGCCATGATTGGCGTGTTCATCTCGCTTGACCTGTTCCTCTTTTACCTGTTCTGGGACGCGATGCTGATCCCGATGTATTTCCTCATCGGCATCTGGGGCTACGAACAGCGGATCTACGCCGCCGTCAAGTTCATGCTCTACACGATGGCAGGCTCCGTGCTGATGCTGCTCGCCATCCTCTGGATCGCCTATTACCACCAGACGGTGACCGGCGTCGTGAGCTTCGATCTGCTGGACCTGTACGCGCTCGAGATTCCCGCCGAACTGCAGATGTGGCTCTTCCTCGCGTTCACCGTGGCGTTTGCCATCAAGGTGCCGTTGTTTCCGTTCCACACCTGGCTGCCTGACGCCCACGTGCAGGCGCCCACCGCCGGGTCGGTCATCCTGGCCGGCGTCATGCTGAAGATGGGCACGTACGGGCTGCTGCGGTTTTCGTTTCCGCTCTTCCCTGAGGCTGCGCTGCAGTTCGCGCCCTACATCGCCATTCTGGCAGTGATCGGCATCGTGTACGGCGCGCTCGTGGCGATGGTCCAGCCTGACATGAAGAAGCTGGTGGCCTATTCGTCGGTGAGCCACCTGGGGTTCGTGGTGCTGGGCCTGTGTGCGATGAACGTCACGGGCGTGCAGGGTGCGCTCTTCCAGATGCTGGCGCACGGCGTGTCCACCGGCGGGCTCTTCCTCATCGTCGGCATGCTGTCGGAGCGCCGCCACACCAAGCTCATCACCGAGTATGGCGGCCTGAAGACCGTGATGCCGAAGCTGGTGGCGATGTTCCTGCTGATTACGCTCGCGTCGATCGCGCTTCCTGGCATGAACGGGTTTGTCGGCGAGTTCCTGATCTTCGTGGGATCGTTCGCCGAGCACCCCGGCCTCACGGCCATTGCGGTGTCGGGCGTGATCTTATCGGCGGTGTACATGCTGTGGATGTTCCAGCGCGTGAACTATGGCCCGCTCACCAATCCCAGAAACAAGGGGTTGCGTGATCTGAGTGCCCGCGAGTGGGTGGTGATTGCACCCATTGTCGCCATGTGTATCGGCATGGGTGTGGCGCCGGGGGTGTTCCTGAAGCCGATGGAGCCGGCCGTCAAACGCATCGTGGCCCAGATGCGCGGGATGGTGCCGGTGAACGCGGACAAGACGACCTCTGAGGTCGTTTTCCCTGGAGTCGAGAAAACGACCTCAGAGGTCCTTGTAGGGAGCGCGCGATGAATCAGAACGACTTCGCCGCCATCGTTCCCGTCCTGATGGTGACACTCGCCGCGTGCACCACCATGGTGGCTGAGGCCTTCCGGCCCCAGCGCGACCTGGCCGCCGGCCGCTGGTTCGGCACCTACGGACTCATTGGCCTCGGTGGCGCGATTGCCGCGTCACTGAATCAGTGGAACCAGAGCCTTGTGGGTTTTGGCGTGATCAGCGTCGACAACTTCACGGTGTTTTTCAACATCACGCTGTGCGCCATCGGTATCCTCACCATCATCCTGTCGGCCGGCAACGCCGAACGCGATCATCTGCCCCTCGGTGAGTACTACACGCTGATGTTGTTTTCGATCGTCGGCATGATGCTGATGGCGTCCACCACCGACCTGTTGGTGATCTTCATCGCGCTTGAGATCATGTCGCTGGGCGTGTACGTCATGACCGCGATCAAGCGCTCAAGCGCCGAGGGCGCTGAAGCGTCGTTCAAGTATTTTGTGCTGGGCGCGTTTTCAAGCGCCTTTTTTCTCTATGGCATCGCGATGGCCTATGCCGTGACCGGCACCACGCGACTCGATGAAATCGGCATGCGGGTGGCTTCCTCGGCGCTTGACCCAGGCATCCTGACCATCCTCGCGATGGTCCTGCTCCTCGTGGGTTTCGCCTTCAAGGTTGGCGCCGTGCCGTTCCACATGTGGACGCCCGACGCGTATCAGGGCGCACCGACGCTGGTGACGGGCTTCATGTCCACCGGGGTCAAGGCCGCCGCCTTCGCGGCCTTCATTCGGGTGTTCTTGTCGGCGCTCGAGCCCCTGCGTCTGGACTGGATGCCCATCGTCTCGGTCATCGCCGCCCTCACGATGATTCTGGGCACGGTCGTCGGCGTGGCGCAGACCAGCGTGAAGCGCATGCTCGCGTATTCGAGCATCGCGCACGCCGGTTATCTGCTCGTGGGTCTGGTCGCCGCAAGCGCGGCTGGCAAAGCGGCCATGCTGTTTTACCTCGTCGCCTACAGCGTGACCAACCTCGGCGCGTTCGGCGTCCTGGCCGCCCTCGTGACGCCAGACCGCCAGCATGACGATGTGCGCGACTTCGCAGGGATGTCGCGCGAACGGCCCGGCCTCTCGGCGCTGTTGACCCTGTTTCTGCTCTCGCTCGGTGGCTTCCCGCCCACGGTGGGTTTCATCGGAAAGTGGTACATCTTCAACGCCGCGATGCAGGAGGGGATGTACGCTCTCGCGATCCTCGGCGTGTTGACCAGCGTGGTCTCGGTCTTCTTCTACCTGCGCATCGTGGTGATGATGTACATGAGCGACGAGACCGCGCCCGGGCACCGTCCGGCGGTGTCGGCGATGACCACCGCAGGGCTGCTCATTGCGCTGGCCGGCGTCCTGTATCTCGGGGTGCTTCCCGGCGGCCTGCTGTCGATCGCCGCCGACTCGGTGGCGTCAATTTTCTGAGTCCAGGGGCCCGAAGCCCGGTGGAGATTCACCTGAGGGCGTCGGCGATGGCCTGGGCCACGTACTGGTCGTCTTCGGCCGCCACGGTTCGCAGATCCAGCAGTACCGCGTCGTGGTGGATTCGCGCCACGACCGGCGGGACCCCGACGCGCAGCGAGGCCTCGATGTCACTCGCGCGCCTGGCGGCTGACCGAATCGAGACCAGGCGGGTGGGCAGCGTCGACTCAGGTGCGCTGCCGCCACCAATGGTCGAGACGCCGTCCACAACGTCCAGAACGACCTCTGAGGTCGTGTCCGGACCCGACCGCGCGGAAAGGACCCGAGAGGTCGTTGTGGCGAGAGCGCGCGCGCGGGCGTCCAGGCGCTCTACGCCCTCAAGCAGCATGCGCACCACCGGAATGTCGGTCCGCGCCTTGTCGCGCTGCCAGAGCAACAGGGTGGCCTCCAGAGCCGCATACGTCTGCTTGTCGGCGCGCACAGCCCTCATCAGGGGGTGACGCCGCACCCGCTCCATCAGGTTGCGTCGTCCTACGATGATGCCGGCCTGGGGGCCGCCCAGCAGCTTGTCGCCGCTAAACGCGACGAGATCCACGCCAGCGCTCACACTGTCGCGCACCGAGGGTTCGTGGCGCACGGCGTCGGGCCAGCCACCGTCATGGGGCAGACCCAGCCAGCCACTGCCCAGATCTTCGAACAGGGGCAACTGGAGTTGATGAGCCAGTGCGGCCAGTTCAGCCAGCCCCGGGCGCTCCGTGAATCCTTCGATTCGGAAGTTGGACGGATGCACCCGCAACAGCAGGGCCGTGCGCTGGCCCACCGCCGCGCCGTAGTCGCTCAGGCGGGTCCGGTTGGTGGTGCCGACTTCGCGGAGCGCTGCGCCTGAATGCGCCAGGATGTCGGGCACACGGAAGCCGCCGCCGATTTCGACGAGTTCTCCCCGAGAGACGATGACCTCGCGGCCGGCCGCAAGCGTGGCCAGCACCAGCCAGGTGGCGGCGGCATTGTTGTTGGTGACGACGGCGGCCTCGGCGCCGGTCAGCGCGCACAACAGGCGTTCTGCGTGCACGTGCCGGTGGCCGCGGGCGCCGCTGCTCAGGTCGTACTCGAGGTTGCAGTAGCCTCGCGCCACGTCAGCCGCTGCGGCGATGGCGCGGCTGGCCAGGGGCGCACGGCCGAGGTTGGTGTGAATGAGGACGCCGGTGGCGTTGATGACCGGGCGCAGAGAGGACACCCGGGCCTCGTCAAGGGTCTGCATCGCCCGCGCCACGATCCAGACGCCGGGCAGGTCGGGTTCTTCCGTGTGTGTCGCCTGAACTCGCCAGGCATCCGCGGCGGCGCGCACGGCGTCTACCACGAGCGAACGGCCGTCTTCAGCCATTCGCGCCTCAAGGGCAGGTTGGCGCAAGAGCACATCAATGGAGGGAATGTTTCGGGCGGTCATGGCAGTCGGTCGGCCCTCGCGTGAGACCCCTTGGTTGCGACAGTCCGACGGGACAGGATAGCATCAGCGTCCGCCGTGTCGAAGCCATCAGACCCCGTGTTGCCCAGTCAGCCAACGCACCGCCCGCTTGAGCGGTTCTGGCCGTACGCCGACCTGCCTGAACAGCCGAGCGCCGAGGAACTGGCCGCGATCCACCCCGAACTGCGGCGTGCGCTCTTCGGGTTGAACGCGATGCCGTTTTCGCTCACGCTGGTGTTCCCTGAGTTTGCGGGTGACGCCTTCGGCCGTGCGCTGACGCTCGCGCGCGGGTCGGATGAGTTTCAGGAGGTGCAGGTCAATCGGGGCGTGCGTTACCGGGCCCGGTTCTTTCCAGGTGAGGGGCCGCTCAGAGTGCGCGAATTGTACGAACTCATTGCCGATGTGCCAGGCACCGAGGTCTTGATTGACGATAGACCGCTGCCGTATGCGCGGGAACTGTGGTTGCCCCTCGTCTGGTGTCTGATCAAGTAGTGCCTGGGTGCGCCGTGCGCAGTGAGCAGTACGTCAAAGGTAAGGGCCGGAACGCGGCGTCCCGGCCCTCAGTGTGTGGCCTAGCTTGGTTTGGTGACGTTTCCGGCCTGGGGTCCCTTCGGACCGTCGACAATCTCGAATTCGACCTCCTGGCCTTCCTCGAGGGTCCGGAAGCCGGCGCCCTGAATCGCGGAGAAGTGCACGAACACGTCGTTGCCTCCTTCGCGCTCGACGAAACCATAACCTTTAGCGTTGTTGAACCACTTGACCTTGCCCGTAATACGCATCGTACTTGCCTGCCTTGCGAGAACGGCGGCGGTGAATCCGCCGCACTAGAAAAAAAAGACCGCACATGCGGTCTTTACGTCGACGATGGTCCCGCCCAACGTCGATCGACAATCCTAGTCGGGCAGCCGGGTCGTGTCAAGGCCCCAAAGGACTCCTAGTGCCAAAGCGTGCATTGCTCAGTGTTTCAGACAAGACCGGCCTCGTCCCCCTCAGCCAGGCCCTTGTGGCGATGGGCTGGGAACTCGTCTCGACCGGGGGCACCGCCCGTGCTCTGGCTGACGCCGGCCTGCCGGTCATCGGCATCTCGGACGTGACGGGCTTTCCCGAGATGATGGACGGCCGCGTCAAGACCCTGCACCCCAAGGTCCACGGCGGGATCCTGGCTCGGCGCCACGTGCCGGAGGACCTTGCGTCCCTCTCGGCGCATGGGATCGAACTCATCGATCTGGTGGTCGTGAATCTCTATCCGTTCGCCCAGGCCGCGGCCAAACGGGACCTGCCGTTCGACCATCTCATCGAAGAAATCGACATTGGCGGCCCCAGCCTGTTGCGCGCCGCCGCCAAGAATTTTCGCGACGTGGTGGTGGTGGTTGACCCGGCCGACTACACCCGCGTGGTTGATGCGATTCGCGCCGATGGCGGATCGTTGGCGTTGCGATTCGATCTCGCGCGCAAGGCCTACGGCCACACCGCCGACTACGATCGCACCATCGCCGCGACGCTTGGCGAAGTGAAAGTGGACGCGGCTGATATCTTCACGCGAGGCGTCACGAGCAACCGCTGGACACCGGTGCTGAGCAAGGTCCGCGACCTGCGGTACGGCGAAAATCCGCACCAGGCTGCGGCGTGGTACTCGATGAGCCCGCGTGGGTTCGGCGGCGCGGTCGTCCATCAAGGCAAAGAACTGTCGTTCACCAACCTGCTCGACCTCGACGCGGCTGCCCGAATTGCGCTCGAGTTTGCCGAACCCGCCGCCGTCGTCATCAAACACACCAACCCGTGCGGTGTGGCGACCGGCCACACGGCGGTGGAGGCGTACGTGCGGGCGCGCGAGGCCGACCCCCTGTCGGCGTTTGGCGGCATCGTCGGCGTCAACCGTCCGATCGATCTGGAACTGGCGCAGGCGCTGACGTCCACGTTCATCGAGGCCGTGATCGCGCCTGGATTGTCCGCCGACGAGGAAACTCGCGCGGTGCTCGCCGCCAAGCCCAATCTCCGGGTGGTCACCGCGTCCTTCGAAGGACTCGATCAGGAACGCGATGTGCGCTCGATCCTTGGCGGCTGGCTGGTGCAGGATCGCGACCGCGTCGTGGAGGGCCACCGCGAGTGGCCGGTACAGGACGGCCCTCGAGTGGTCACGAAGCGCGCGCCGACCGCCGACGAGTGGACGGCACTGCGTTTTGCCTGGCGGGTGTGTTCGCATGTGAAGTCGAACACTGTCATCTTCACGTCGGCCGATGCCACGCTGGCCGTGGGCGCAGGACAGATGAGCCGCGTGGACGCCGTGCGGACCGCCGTCATGAAGGCCGGCGACCGCCTGCGCGGTTCGGTTGCCGCGTCCGATGCATTTTTTCCGTTCAGGGACGGCCTTGACGTGGTGGCCTCGGCAGGCGCCACCGCCGTGATTCAACCCGGCGGCTCGGTGCGCGACGATGAGGTGATCGCCGCAGCCGACGAACATGGGATCGCCATGGTGTTCACGGGACGTCGACACTTTCGACATTGACGGAATGAGCCACTTGGCCAATGAGGCAATGAGGCAATGAGGGGGCTACGGCTTCTGCTGATACCGGCGGTCGCTTTGTTGTTCGTGGGCCTGGGTGCCAACACGATCTGGGACGCAAACGAGGCGTTTTACGCCGACACGCCGCGGCAGATGGTCTTGTCGGGCGACTACGTGAACCCGGTCTTCAACGGCGAAGCCCGGATGAACAAGCCGGTCTTGAGCTACTGGATCGTGGCCGGCCTCTATCAGGTGTTTGGACTGTCCCTGACCGTCGAGCGATTCGGAATCGCCCTCGGCGCTCTCGGCATTCTGCTCGCCGCGTACCTCTGCGGCCGCGCGGTGCGCGCGCCGCTCACCGGCTGGCTCGCCGTCCTCATCGTCGCCACGGCGCCACGGTTTGTAATGTTCTCTCGGCGCATCTTCATCGACATCTGGGTGACGATGTTCATGGGGTTGACCATCGGGTGCTTTCTGCTTGCAGAGCGATACCCCGAGCGACGGCGCTGGTGGCTCGGGCTGATGTATGCGGCCATTGGGCTTGGTGTGCTGACCAAAGGACCCGTGGCGCTGGTGTTTCCGGCGGCCACCATCGGTGTGTGGCTGCTTGTCGAACGACGACTGAGTGATATCCGGCGGCTGTGGATCGTGCCGGGGGCGCTCATCGTGCTGGCCATCAACGTGCCGTGGTGGGCTGCGATCTACGCACAACATGGGATTGAACCGCTGCAGGCGTTCTGGCTCGGGGAGAACTTCGGCCGATACACCGAGCCGATGCAGCCCGGCGAGCGGGATATCTGGTTTTATGTCCCGGTGGTCATCGGCGACCTGTTCCCGTGGTCGATCTTTGTGATCGCCGGTCTGGCCAGCGGCGCTGCCGCGTTGTGGTCGCGGTGTCGGAACTTTGCGGCGGCGACCTCGGATGCCGTCGCTGGTGGACCCGCGATCAAGTGCTTCTTGATGATCTGGGTGGTGATGCTCGTGGGAGTGTTTTCGTTCTCCGAAACGAAGCAGGATCTGTATGTCTTCCCGATCATCCCTGCCCTCGCGGCGTTGGCGGCGGACGCCATGCTCACCGGACTCGACCGCGGTGGCGCGCGCGTGCGGTCGGCGTTTGTCGCAACAGCGGTGCTGCTGCTCGTGGGTGGACTCGGCATCGCGGCCCTGTTTGGATTCAGGGCGCCTACACATCACATCGCTGGGGCCAATGCGCTCGGCGCCGCGCTGGTCGTCGGGGGGCTCGTGGTCATGGTCATGGCCGTTCTGAAGCGGGCGAGCGCCGCGACCGTGGCGCTGGCCGGCACGATGGTGGTGGCCAACTACATCTTCGTGCTGGTGTCACTGCCGGCGGTTGAGGCGTTCAAGCCGGTCCTCCCGATGGTACGGACGATTCAGGAACGCACGCACGCCGGCCCTCCACCGGTCGTGGCGCACTACATCACGTCACTGCCCAGCCTGGTCTACTACCTGGAACGTCCCGTCGAGGAGTTCTTCGATCTGCCGCCGCTGATCGAGCGTGCCCGTGCCGTGTCCGAGATGTACATCCTCATGCGGCCCCATGAGTACGCCGATTTCGAGCCCGCGGCTCGCGCGCAATCGATCGCGCCCTGCATTGTTCAGCGCCAGACCCTGTTCGAAGCGAAGTTGAAGCTGGTCCTGGACGGGGTGCCCTGGCCGGAGGTGTATCTTGTCGGAACCGGTGCGGCCTGTTCGGCGCGTCAGCCCTCGCCGCCGTAGTGGCGAAATAGTCGAAATGTCTACAAGGCGCGAAGGAGTTCGTCGCGCCCCACCGTGGCGGCTCCGAAGCGTCCCACCACAATGCCCGCCGCATGATTGGCCAGACGGGCGGCGTCGCTCAGTGACGCGCCGCACGCCAGGGCCAGGGCAAGCGTCGCCACGACGGTGTCGCCAGCTCCAGTGACGTCGGCGACCTCGCGCGCGGTTGCCGGAATGGCCAGTTCCACCAGCGACGGCCCCGATGCATCCAGAAGCCACATGCCGTGCTCACCCCAGGTGATGAGCACGTTGGCGTGTGTGCGCTTGTGCAGCGCTCGTGCCGCCTGTCGTGCGTCTTCCGGCGTGGCGATGCGGGTGCCCGTCATCAGTTCGGCTTCGTGATGGTTTGGCGTGAGCAGGGTCACGCCGACATATCGGGTGGCGTCGGGAACTTTGGGGTCAACCACGACAGGCGCACCCGCCGCCGACGCAAGGGTCGCGGCAATCACGCCCGGGGTGATGACCCCCTTGCGATAATCCGAGAGCACGATGGCCTTCGCGCCCATCGCGGCGTGGCTGGCGGCGGCGCGCAGGGCTTCGCCGGTGGCATTCGCCAGTTCCGCATCGTCTTCGTAATCCACCCGGACCACCTGCTGATTGCGCGTGGTGACGACGCGCACTTTGCGCGTGGTGGGGCGGGCCTTGTCTATCACCAGGTGGTCGTCGGCGATGTCACGGTCGCGCAACGCGTGGCGCAGGCCGACGGCGGCCGCGTCTGCCCCCACGCACCCGACCAGCACCGGGACACCATCGAGTGCGCGGACGTTGGCGGCGACGTTGGCGGCGCCACCCAGGCGGTACTCGTCGCGTTCGAATCGGACGACCGGCACCGGCGCCTCAGGCGAGATCCGATCGACGCGGCCGATCAGGAAATGATCAAGCATCACATCGCCGATGACGGCGATGGTCGTGCCCGGCAGCAGGTCGAACACAGAAGCGAGTGCGGTCATGAGGATGCCACGGACCTGTTGCGGGCCGCCTCGGCGGGCTCAGGGCGGGCGGCGGCAGAGGGAAGTGTGATCAGCCCCAGGAACAACATCAGGAACTCGGAGTCGCCGAAGTTGTATTCGAAGAGCCCGGCGACCAGCATGGCGACCATGGCGGCGACGCCGGCGCCAGCCACGGCCCGGTGTTCGCCGTTGCGCAATTGCCGCCACAGGTCTCGCGAGGCAATCGCGACAAACCACAGCCAGATCGCCAGTGCCGGCAGGCCGCGCTCGGCCGCAATCTGCATCGGGACATTGTGCAGGTGGGGATTGATGGCATTCACCGCGTACGTGGCGTCGCGGTACTGCGGATAGACCACCTTCACCATGTCGGGGCCGACGCCCGTCAGGGGATGGTCCTGCACCATGCGGAGGCCTGAGCGCAACATGGCCACGCGATCGCGATTGGTCGCATCGTTCAGGTTGCCAATGGACTCGACGCGGCTGATGATCGCGCTGGGCGCGATGACCAGGAAGACCAGGCCCAGCACCGGAAGCGCGAGCAGCAGACGCCAGTTCTTCTCAGCCATGAGCACGCCGATGGCGGCCACAAGCCCGACCATGGCGTTGCGGGTGTAGGTGTAGAACAGCGCCACGACCAGTGCCGGCACGGCGATCGCCGGCCAGATCCACTCGCGGCCCGCGTACAGCAGACGCGCCAGTGCGGCGCCCGTGATGAGCATGAGGACGCCGGAGAACGTCATCCAATGGCCGAGGGGCCCGGTCGCCCGATTCTCCAGGGTGTTGTAGCCAAGAAGGCTGTATTGCACGATGCCGTAGAGCGCGGCCGCCGAACCCACGGCGATGATGCCGTCGACCACACGTGTCGCACGCGTGCCGCGCGCAAACGTCGCCACGACCGGGACCATCAGAAACAGCAGCAACTGCTTGGTGTCGGCAAAACTGGCCACCGGATCGATCGAGGCGGCGGCACTGACCAGTGTCCAGGCGGCGTACACGACCAGCGGAAGCATGAATGGGGGAACGTCGCGCCAGCGCCCGTCCCGGGCGGTCACAATCAGCCACAGCACCACGGCGGCATACAAGCCTGTCTGTGCAGCGAAGAGGCTCACTGGGGTCGTTGCCAGGGAAATCGCCACAAGCACGAATCCCGCGCGGCGCAGTCCCGAATCTGGTGTCGTCATCAAAATCGCCCGTTCTCCAGCAGCCGTTCAGCGGCGGCCCGAACGGCCTCCGACGGAATTGTCGTCAGGCACCGGAAGTCGCCCGGTGCACAGACGCGTTGGTCGCACGGCCGGCACGGCAACTCGCCCGCATCCACCGAGGCCGTCGCCAGGTGCGGCGGGCGCCACGGCGCCGACCGTTCGGGCCGTGTCGGCCCATAGAGTCCCACAATCGGCACGTCGGACGTGGCGGCAATGTGCAACGGCCCGCTGTCGCCCCCGATAAACAGTGCGCTGCGATCGAGCACCGCTCGAAGGTCCTCAAGCGAAAAATCCTGCGCGTCGATGATGCGCTCGGCCCCGTCGCCAGCCTGACCCTGAGCCATCGAGAGCACCCGCTGGACCGCCGCCCGGTCAGAGGGCCCGGCGGTGATGAGCACCCGTCGGCCCGATGATTGTCGCACTAGTCCGGCAGCCACGTCCGCAAACGCCGTCTCTGGCCAGCGTCGAAACGGATTGCCTGCGCTGACGTGCAGGACGATGAGCGGCGTGTTGCCGTCGTGGGGGCCGAGGCCGTATGTGGCGAGGCGCGCGTCCACCGAGGCCCGCGTCGCGGGCCTCGTCATCATCTCGACCCGATTCGCGGTGCGGTCGGCCCCGCCCGAAAACGCCGCGTCCACGGTGGCCAGCAGGTCCCACTGATTCTCAACCGAGTGGCGCGGATGGAGTCCGCGTGGCCGGTGCACGAGGTCCGTGTACATCCACGCACGGCCCTGGATGTCGTATCCCACGCGGCGCCGGGCGCCCGAGGCCCAGGCGAGCCAGGCACTGCGCGGGCCCCCGTGAAAATCAACGACCAGGTCGCACCGTTCAGCGCGGAGCCGGCGCGCCAGCCTGAGATCGTCTTTGATTCGCGTCCAGCCGCGCGAATGCGGGACTTCGATGACCGCCGACAGGTGGGGATTGTGCGCCACCACGGGTGCTGCCGCCGACTCCACGAGGTAGAGAAGCCGCGCGTCCGGATACCGGGTGCGAAGCGCTCGAATCGCCGGTGTCGTGAAGACCACGTCACCGATGAGACGAAGCCGGATCAGGAGAATCGTCAACGGCCTGGGGCGGGCACCTCCGCCTCGTCTACCAGCATGACCGGGATGCCGTCCTTGATCGGGTAGATCCGATGGCACGTGCCGCATTGCAGTCCGGCACCATCCTTTACCAGGCGGACCGGCGTCTTGCATTCGGGGCAGACCAGGATTTCAAGCAGCGCGGGATCAAGGGCCATGCCGCGAATATAAGCCATCCGCAGGTCGACTGTGAAACAATCACGGTCTCACCCTCGAGTCACTCATGATTTGGTTCGCACCTCCGCCACCCGTTCCTGCGTCGGCGCAGACGGCGTCCGTGCCAGCCTCCAGCCGGGGGCAGGCCGCTTCCGGGCCGACGGTCGCCGCCACCGGCGAAGCGTATTTCCTGTTCATCCAGGGACGAACGCTTGAGGGGCGGGGCGACGTGACTGGCGCGATTGCCGCCTATCGCAAGGCGATCGCGCTGATGCCCCAGGCGGCCGATGTGCGTGCGGAGCTGGCCGGGTTGTTCGCACGCGAGGGCCGGGCCGCCGAGTCGATCACTGAGGCCGAAAGCGCGTTGAAGGCCGACCCCGCCAACCGCGAGGCGCATCGCATCCTCGGGTTCGTGCGGTCCGCGTTGGCCGACAACCAGGGCCCGCGTGCGGCGTCGGCCCTTGCGGCGACGCTCGTGACGCAGGCGATCGATCACTTTGAGAAGGCGCTGGCGGGAGGCACGCGCGACCCCGGCGTGGAACTCTCGCTGGGGCGCCTCTACGTGCGGACCGAACAACACCCCAAGGCCATTGCGACCCTGCAGGCATTCCTGAACGACCAGCCCGGCTATCCGGAGGGCGTGTTGCTGTTGGTGGAATCGCTCGACGCGACGCGGCAGTACACGCTGGCCGTGAACCTGCTCGAGCCGCTCGTGCGCGACGAACCGGACATGGTGCCGGCGCGCGCGCGGCTGGCCGAAATGTACGAGCGCGTGGGTCGCAACGCCGATGCCATTCCCCATTGGGCCGAACTGGCGCGAGCCAATCCCAGCAACGCCGCGCTGCGCAGCCGATACGCGACGGCCCTGGCCAACGGCGGACAGGTGGATGAGGCCCGGCAGCAGCTGGTGGCCCTCACGAGCGCATCGCCGCGTGATGTCGACGCCTGGTCCCTGCTGTCGCAAGTGGAAAGCCGGGCGGGTCGCCACGATGCGGCGGACGCGGCCGCGAAGAAAATTTCAGATATCGATCCGGCGGATCCTCGCGGGCCGCTGGCCCAGGCTGAAGCCCGTGCTGCGCGTGGTGACCATCGAGGCGCGGTCGCCCTGCTTGAGCCGGTGCTGGCCGCCCTGCGAGATCAATCCGCGAGTGACGCCTACTCGGAGGTGGCGACGGCCCTGGCGTCCGCACTGCAGAACAGCGGTGAGTTCGGCCGAGCGGTGCGGGTCCTTGAAGACGCACGCAATCGCGCGCCACGCGACTTCAACCTCCTGCACGCCCTCGGCGCGGCGCACACCCGCGACAAAAACCCCGCCGCCGCAGAGCGTGTGTATCGTGAGCTGCTCGCCGCAGACCCGGTCGATGGCGTGGCACTCGACGGCCTCGGATGGGCCTCAGCCCAGCAGGGACGAGTGGAAGACGGACGAGCGGTGCTTGAACGAGCGGTCGCGGCCATGCCGAACCGCTCCGTCACGCTCGACCACCTGGCCGAGTCGCTGTTCCAGCTCAAGCGATACCGGGAGGCCCAGGCCGCGTGGGATCGGGCGCTCACCGGCGACCGCGTCGGCATTGATGTGGACGACGTGACGCGCAAACGAGACCGCGCCCGGGAGCTGGCGGGGCGACAGTGACACGGTGCGCGCGGGCGAGTGCCGGAGTCTGGCTCGCGATCAGTGTGACGGCGTCGGGCGCGTGTACGGCCCGCCTCTATTCGCCACCCACCGGTCCCGGCGTTCCGTTTGCCGAGGCGGCCGGCGTGTGGCGCGACCTGACGGCACGCTGCAGCAGCACGCGCGTGTTCGTGGCCGAAATCAGGGTGGACGGCTGGGTCGGCCCCACGCGCCAGCGTTTTTCCGCAGCCCTCCATTCGGCGCTCACCCGCGAGAACGACGTCTACCTCGAAGTGCCCGGCCCAGGAAGGTCGTTTGTGCAGATGGCCGGTCGCGCCGAACGTGCCGTGCTGCTCCTGCCCCGCGACGAACGCGTGCTCCGCGCGCCCACCCGGGACATCGTCGAGGCCCTGACCGGGTTGAAGTGGGACGCGGTGGACCTGCTCAATGTGCTCTCAGGCTGTGTGACCGCTGCAGGAGCCGCCATGACGGGCGTCAGCTACGGCGAGGACCAGGTCTCGTTGGAACTGGGGGACGGCGCGCGCGCCTGGATTCGACGCGTGGATGGTGCGTGGCAGTTGGAAGCGGCCACGCGCGACGGGCTCCTCGTCGAGTATCGAGCGCGAGAGGGCGCGTTTCCGTCGGACGTCAGAGTGTCAGACGCCTCGCCCGGCACCACGCCGCTGCTCGTGACCTTTCGTGTGAGCCAGCTTCAAGCCAACGACGCATTGGAGCCGGCCGTGTTTACGCTGAAGGTGCCCGACGCGTTCGTCCCGATGACCCTGGACGATCTCCGATCCGTGCGTCCGCTCGGGGATGTCAAACGCGTTCCGTAGAGACATATGGCGCGAACGCTGATTCTCGAGCCGTCTGCCAAGATCAACCTGACGCTGCAGGTCGGGCCTCGGCGCCACGATGGGTACCACGACCTGTGCACCCTGCTGCAGTCCATCACCTTGCATGACACCCTGACGCTGTCGGCCAGGCGCGGCCCGTTCGGACTCGCCTGTCGAACGCCAGGGGTGCCATCGGATCGGTCGAACCTGGTCTGGCGCGCGGCCGAGGTGTTGTGGGCGGCCATGGGCCGCGAGGGCGATCCCCGGGATGCGCACATCAAGCTCGACAAGGTCATTCCGTCCGAGGCCGGTCTGGGTGGAGGCAGCGCGGATGCGGCCGCAGCCCTTGTGGGCCTCAACACGCTCTGGGGCGCCCGGAAGTCGCGTCGCGAGTTGACGAGCCTGTCGGCCCGATTGGGGTCTGACGTGCCGTTTTTTCTTCAGGGCGGCACCGCCCTGGCCACTGGCCGGGGCGAAGATTTGTACCCGGTCGACGATGTCGAGCGCATGGGCGTGATTGTCATCAAGCCGTCGTTTGGCGTCTCGACGGCTGATGCCTATCGGTGGCTCGATGCGGACCGGGCGGCGGGGGGCAGTACGTCCCAATCAGCCCCACAGGCGCCCGCCGGCCATCCGGTTGAGGTGGGATGGCCCAGTCGCTCTGTGCGGCTCGTCAACGACCTGATGGCGCCGGTACAGCAGCGTCATCCGGCGGTGCGTGACATGGTCGAGGCCTGCCTGGCCGCCGGAGCCATCGCCGCGCAGATGAGCGGCAGCGGGTCGGCGGTGTTTGGCCTGTTTCCGGAGCACACCACGGCCCGGGCGGCACGCCAGCTCACACGCCCGGATTGGCTGGTCCTGGTGGCCCGCACACAGTCCCGGCGCGAGGCGGCCCGGCACATGGGCTTGTGATAGACTCCCTGTTTTGCGGTCGGTCTCTGACGCGCCGCTGTGGGAGCTACGCGTACGCGGACGAGGTGGGGCGTGGCCAAGCGGTAAGGCGCGGGTCTTTGGAACCCGTATTCGAAGGTTCGAATCCTTCCGCCCCAACCAATTTCTCTCGCGGCTCATGGTGAGCGGCGGAAGAAACGGCAAGGAAGAACTGGCTTGGCGGCAACGACGGGCTGTGAGTGAACATGAGCCACGGGCAGCTGAAAGTGTTCTCGGGGAGCGCCCATCCGGCGCTGGCGAAGGAAATCGCCGAGCAGTTGGAGACGCCGCTTGGGGTGGCCCGGCTGCATCGGTTTCCCGACAGCGAAGTCTCGTTCCAGATCGACGAGAACATCCGCGGCACGGATGTGTTCATTGTGCAGCCGACCTCGACACCGGTGGACCAGCATCTGGTGGAATTGTGCGTGATGATCGACGCGTTCCGGCGCTCGTCGGCGTCGCGTATCACGGCCGTGATTCCGTACTACGGCTATGCGCGGCAGGATCGCAAGGACAAGCCCCGTGTGCCGATTTCGGCCAAGCTTGTGGCCAACCTGCTTGGCGCCGCGGGGACGAACCGGGTGCTCACGATGGATCTGCACAAGGCGCAGATCCAGGGGTTCTTTGACATTCCGGTGGACCACTTGTTTGCGGCCCCTGCGGTCATTGAATATCTGGCCCGGCAGAACTTCGGCCCCATCACGATTGTGTCGCCCGATGCCGGCGGCGCGGAGCGGGCGCGGGCGTACGCCAAGCGGCTCGATGCGGAACTGGCGATCATCGACAAGCGCCGCAGCGAAGACGGGACGGCCGAGGTCATGAACGTCATCGGCGATGTGGAAGGCCGGGTCTGTGTGATCTCGGACGACATCATCGATACGGCGGGTACGATTCAGAAGGCGGCCCAGGCCCTCAAAGCCAATGGGGCCAGCCGGGTGTTGGCGTGTGCGGTGCACGGCGTGTTGTCCGGGCCGGCGATGAGCCGGATCGAGGCCGCGCCGATCGACAAACTGATCGTCACCAACACGGTCCCGCTGGGGCCCGAGAAGATGGCGTGCGAGAAGATTGTGGTGTTGTCGGTGGCGCGCCTGCTGGCGCAGGCCATTCGCAGTATTCACGAAGAGACGTCGGTCTCGAAATTGTTCGTCTAGCCGATGACTCGGCGTTGGTAGTTTAGAGGATGGGAACCATGGATTCGACATTGCAGGCGGTTCGGCGCGAAACGATTGGCAAGAATGAGGCCGTGCGCCTCCGGCAGGCAGGCAAGATCCCGGCGGTGTTGTACGGCGGCGAGAGCAAGGTCGGCGAATCAGTGACCGTGGACCCGAAGGAACTGAGCCGGATCCTGCACTCGCATTCAGGGGTCAACTCCCTCATTGCGCTGCAGATTGATGGCGCGGCCGACACCAAGGTGCTCGTCAAGCAGTACCAGATTGACCCGGTCACGCATCGCCTGCTGCACGCGGATTTTTATCGTGTGGCGATGGACAAGCGGCTGCGCGTCACCGTGCCGGTGCAGTTGACCGGCGAATCCAAGGGCGTGAAGGTCCAGGGCGGCACGCTCGACTTCGTCCATCGCGAAGTGGCGCTCGAGTGCCTGCCGGCCGACATCCCGGAGCACATTGTGGTGGATGTGACCGAGCTGATGATCAGCCAGGGCGTCCGCGTGCGCGACCTGCCGGCCGACGGCAAGTGGACGGCGGTCAGCGAGCCCGAAATGTTGATCGTCCACATTGTCGCGCCGCGCGCCGAAGTGGTGGCCACGCCCGACGCCGCCGCCACACCGGCCGCGGCTGCCGAGCCCGAAGTCATGAAGAAGGGCAAGCCCGACAAGGACAAGGACGAGAAAGAGAAGAAGTAACAAGCCAGGCCTCAGATGAAGCTGGTCGTTGGTCTCGGGAACCCGGGGGCCCGATATCGGGGCACACGGCACAACGTCGGCTTTGAAGTGGTGGATGCGCTGGTCGCGCGACATGGGCTCCGGCTCGACGCGTGGAACGCGCTGGCAGAGATGGCCGAATGGCGGCGGCCCGAAGGCCGCGTGTGCTGCGTCAAGCCGACGACGTTCATGAACCTCAGCGGCGAGGCCGTGGCCGCAGTGATGAGGTTCTACAAGATCGACCTCGCGGACGTCCTGGTGGTGTGCGACGACGTGAACCTGACGGAGGGGCGCTTGCGAGCGCGGCCCGAGGGTTCAGAGGGTGGGAATAACGGGCTGCGATCGATTACCGCCTCGCTCGGGACCGGCGCGTATGCGCGGCTCCGGATCGGGGTGGGACGCGGCGATGAGCGACGGGATCTGGTCGACCACGTGTTGTCACGGTTCGACGCGGACGAACAACCGGTGATGAATGCCGCCAGGGATCGGGCGGCCGACGCGGTTGAGTTGTGGATTTCGGACGGCCTCGGACCTGTGATGAACCGGTTCAACCGGACGGAAGCTGAAGAGAAGAAGTAGAGAAGTCGGGAAGTTAGCTCCTTGCCGTTTCCGATTGGGGAGACGGCCTGAATGTCCATAAGGAGGCACATGAGCATGCACAGACAGTACGAGCTCGTCTATATCGCGATGCCGGACTCGACCGAAGAACAACTGGCGGAACTGCATCAGCAGGTCGTCACGGTCGTGGATCGATTTGGCGGCACCATTGAACGCACGGAGAGTTGGGGGCGACGTCGCCT
This sequence comes from uncultured Solibacteraceae bacterium, assembly GCA_964489685.1. Lineage (GTDB taxonomy): Bacteria > Acidobacteriota > Vicinamibacteria > Vicinamibacterales > SCN-69-37 > SYFT01. The sequence goes on from CAZAZR010000026.1 coordinate 25,229, forward strand.
GGCGTATGAAATCAACCGCCAGCGCGAAGGTGTGTACGTCCTGGAAATCCTGAATGGCCCCGGGGCCATGACGACCGAACTGGATCGGCGTCTGCGCGTGCTCGACATCGTCATGCGGCATCTGATCATTCGCATTGATGAAGTGCTCGAGAAGGAAACACGGACGCAGACGCGTCGCAAGGCCGCGACGGTCGCGCGCCGGTTGCGCCGCGGATTGCCCGCCGAGCCGACGGAGCAGGAGTTGAGCCGCCGGAAGGCGGAGGCTGACGACGCGGATGGCGGCGACGGCTTCGGGGAGGGAGACCGATGAACGACTATGACAAGGACTCACGTGGCGGCGGACGCGGTGGTGCCAAAGGCGCGGCCAAGGGCAAGGACGACAAGGCCGGTCGGCGTGGCGGGTTCTTCCGCCGGCGCCGGGTCTGCAAGTTCTGCGTCGAGAAGATCGATTACGTCTCGTACAAGGACGTCAAGGTACTGACGCCGTTCATCCCCGAACGCGGCAAAATTCAGCCGCGCCGTATTTCCGGCACCTGCGCCAAACACCAGCGGGCGCTCCAGGTGGCCATCAAACGCGCGCGGACGCTCGCGCTGATTCCGTACGTCACGGACTAGGGCAAGGAGAGAGCCATGGCAACGGAAGTCATTCTGAGACAATACGTGGAACACCTCGGCAATCGTGGCGAGGTCGTCAAGGTCGCTGACGGCTACGCCCGCAATTTCCTGCTGCCGCGCAAGCTGGCGCTGCGGGTGACCGAGGAAAACAAGAAGCAGATCGAGCGTGAGCGGGCGAAGGCGGAGGCGCAGGAGAACGACGAGCGCGCGGCAGCCCAGGCGCTGGCGGCGGCATTGGCCGCGGCCGACATCTCGATCGCGCGCCGCGTTGGCGAACACAACACGTTGTATGGGTCGGTCACAACCGGTGATATTGCCGAGGCGCTCAGCGCCCGTCAGATCACGGTCGATCGACGGAAGATCGTCCTCGCCGATCCGCTGAAGACGATTGGCGAACACGTGGTGACCATCAAGCTTCACCGTGACGTGCCCGCGACGTTGACCGTGAAGATCGTCCCGGCTCAGGCTGCGGGGTAGGCGTTGCCGGTGGCAATGGCGAAATTTCTGATATTTCGCCATTGCCACGATCTAAGATCCTTGCCCCATGGCTGATCGGACGCTTCCGCACAATCTCGAGGCCGAGAAGAGCGTCCTGGGCGCCATCCTGATCAACAACCAGGCGTTTAACCAGGCGGCGGAGGTCATCGATTCACAGGACTTCTTCCGCGACGCGCATCGGCGCATCTTCGAGAAGATGGTCACCCTCACCGATCGCAACGATCCGGTGGACCTGGTCACGCTCAAGGACGAATTGACGCGCAGCGGTGAACTCGATGAAGTGGGCGGCCCCGCCTACGTGAGTGCCCTGACCGACGGCGTACCGCGGTCGGCCAACGTCGAGTACTACGCAAAGATCGTCAAGGAGAAATCGACGCTGCGACGGCTGATCCAGTCGTCGAATGAGGTGCTGTCGCGCGCCTACGACGCTGAAGAGGACGCCGACACCCTGCTCGACGAGGCAGAGCGGTCGATCTTCTCGATTGCCGAAGGCCGGATGCGGTCGGGGTTCGTGAAGCTGAGCGACCTGGTCGCCGGCGGCTACGAGATGCTCGAGGCGCTCCAGGCCAATCGCGGGCTGGTGACCGGTGTGCCCAGCGGGTTTGTCGACCTCGACGAGATGACGTCGGGCTTCCAGAAATCCGATCTCGTCATCGTGGCCGCACGGCCGTCGATGGGCAAGACAAGTTTCGTCCTCAATATTGCGCTCAACTGCGCGATGGAGGCGGGCAAGACCGTCGGCATCTTCAGCCTGGAAATGTCGAAGGAACAGCTGTTCATGCGCATGCTGACGTCTGAAGCGCGCGTGGATGCGCACCGCTTTCGAGGCGGCTTCCTCGGTGAACAGGACTACGACAAGCTCAACGTGGCGTTCGCTCGCCTGCACGAGGCGAGGGTGTTCGTGGACGATACCGCGTCGGCTGGCATCCTCGAGATGCGTGCGAAGTCGCGCCGCCTCAAACTCGAGCATGGCCTCGACATGCTGATCATCGACTACCTGCAGTTGATGCAGGGCCGCGGCAAGTTCGACAATCGACAGCAGGAACTGGCGTCGATCTCCCGCTCGTTGAAGATCCTGGCGAAGGAACTGGAGATTCCGATCCTCGCGCTGTCGCAGTTGAGCCGCGCGACCGAGACCAGGGCCGACCATCGTCCCCAGTTGTCAGACCTGCGTGAGTCGGGCGCGCTCGAACAGGACGCCGATGTCGTGATGTTCATCTATCGTGAAGAGATGTACCAGCAGGGCGAACAAGAGCGGCGCCCCGAGGTGGACGGCGTGGCCGAAATCATCATTGGCAAACAGCGAAACGGCCCCATTGGTTCGGTGAATCTGGCGTTCCTCAAGCAGTACACCCGATTCGAAAACCTGCAGTCCGGGTCTCGGGGATAACGCGTCGTGCTGTGCGCGCCGAGAATGACGAGGCCCACCGTGGCCACGGTGCACCTTGAAGCGCTGCAGCACAACCTTCGACAAATCAGCGCGCTGGTGCTTGAGGGCGCCGCCCCGGGCCAGACGCGCCCCAACGCCCCGGCCGTCATCGCCGTCGTGAAGGCGAATGCGTACGGTCACGGCGCCGCGCAGGTGGCGATCGCGCTCGAGGCGGCAGGTGCCTCCATGTTCGCGTGCGCAGACCTTGAGGAGGGCGTGGCGCTGCGCGAGTCGGGGGTGACACGGCCGATCCTGGTGTTCGGGGCGATGAGCGTGAGCGACTTGTCACACGTGTTCACGCATGCGCTCACGCCCACGGTCTCGACGCCGTCGGCGGCGCGTGCGCTCGAGGCGGCCGCGGCCTCTCGTGGCGTGGCCATCGGATGCCACCTCAAGATCGACACCGGCATGAACCGCCTCGGCTTCCGCCACGACAACCTCGCCCGGACGATTCCGGCTGTGCTCGCAATGCCGCACCTCCGGATTGAGGCCGTCTACACGCACTTCGCCACTGCGGACCAGCCAGAGTCGCCCTGGATGGAGGAGCAGCGGCAACGCTTTGATCGCTCCCTGGCGGCCCTGGGCGCCATGGGCCTGCGCGATGTGCCGCGCCATGCCGCGAATTCGGCCGCGCTCCTCAGGGATGCCAGAACCTGGTACGACGCCGTGCGCCCGGGCTTGTTGCTGTACGGCATTGTGCCGCCACCGTTGGCGGCCACGAACTTGGAGCTGAGACCTGCCCTGTCACTCGCGAGCCGTATCGTGGCCGTCAAGGGGCTGCGGCCTGGAGAGGGCACGGGCTACGGGATGTCGTGGCAGGACGACCGTCCCCGCACCATCGCGATCGTGCCGGCCGGCTATGCCGACGGGCTCGATACACGGCTCGCGGGCCGAGGGCATGTGCTGGTGCGAGGCCGGCGTCGGCAGGTGGTGGGCTCGATCTGCATGGACATGATGATGGTGGATGTGACGGGAGAAGACGTGTCGCCCGGTGATGAAGTGGTGTTGATTGGCCGTCAGGGCGATGCAGAGATCGCGGTCAGGGAGATCGCCGGCGCCATCGGCACCATTCCCTGGGAAGTGGTGTGCCGACTCGGCAGCCGCATCCAGCGGGTATCCGTGTGAAGTCTGTGTTCGCGTGCCAGTCGTGCGGGGCACAGGCGCCCAAATGGCTCGGGCGCTGTTCCGATTGTGGCGCCTGGAATTCGTTCGTCGAAGAGACCGTCGAAAAACCGGGCAAGGCCTCGGAACGAAAAGGTGCCGCCGAGCCGCTCGGGGGTGGAAAGGCCACGCGGTACGCCGATGTGGACGCGGTGGTCTCCACGCGGTTTTCGAGCGGGATCAGCGAGTTCGATCGAGTGCTGGGTGGCGGCATCGTGCCCGGCTCACTCGTGCTCCTGGGTGGGGAACCAGGCATCGGCAAGTCCACGCTGCTGTTACAGGCGGCCGCGGCGTTTGCGCGTGACACCGGGACGGTGTTGTACGCCTCTGGTGAGGAATCGGAACATCAGGTGAAGATGCGCGGCGAGCGCCTCGGTGTGGGTGACGCCCCGCTGTTCCTGCTCGCGGAAACGTGCATCGAGCGCATCCTCGAGGAAGTGGATCGCGTGCGCCCGGCGCTGCTCATCGTCGACTCCATTCAGACGGTGTTCTCGCTCAAGATGGCGTCGGCGCCCGGCAGCGTCGGGCAGGTGCGACAAGCGGCCACGGATCTTCTTTTCACCGCCAAGGGCCGCAACCTCCCGGTGTTCGTCGTCGGACATGTGACAAAAGATGGCTCATTGGCCGGACCGAAAGTGCTCGAGCACGTCGTGGATACCGTCCTCTATTTCGAAGGCGACCGGCACCACGCGCATCGAGTGGTTCGGGCAGTCAAGAACCGCTTCGGCGCCATCAGTGAACTGGGCGTGTTCGAAATGACAGGGCAGGGCCTGAAGGCCGTGCCGAATCCATCGGCCATGTTTCTCGCGGAGCGGCCCGAAAACGTCCCCGGCTCGGCGGTGCTGTGCTGCCTGGAAGGCTCCCGGCCGATTCTCGTCGAGGTGCAGGCGCTGGTCGGTACATCCACACTCGGCAATGCCCGGCGAACCGTGAGCGGCCTCGACCCCACCCGCCTCTCGCTCCTGCTGGCCGTGCTCGACAAGCGGGCCGGGCTCAATCTGGCCACCGACGATGTGTATGTGAACGTCGCGGGAGGAATGACAGTGGACGAGCCTGCGGCTGATTTGGCGATCCTGGCGGCCGTCGCGTCAAGCCTGCGGAACCGCCCCCTGCAGCCCAACACGGTCGTGTTTGGCGAAGTCGGCCTGGCAGGGGAGGTGCGTGCCACGTCGCAGGCGCCCCTCAGGCTCAGAGAGGCGGCGCAACTCGGCTTCACCCGTTGTGTGGTACCCGAAGGGAACGCCGCGGCCGGCGACGGGCCCAAAGGCATGGAGGTTGTCGGCGTCCGCACGATCGGCGAGGCGCTGGACGCCTTGATGTAATCTGTGGCCATGCGCGGTTTTGTGCTCGTGCGGGCCCTCTTTGTTTGCGTCGTGGTCTACGCGGCGGTCCAGATCCAGCCCCTGGTCGGACATGCCGTGCTCAACGGTGCCGTGGGGCTCGCCTGTGCACTCGCGATCGTCGCGGCGGAAACCCGGATGCGAGACGCCGCCGTCACACAGGTGTTGGGCGGTCTGCTGGGGTTCGGCGTCATGCTCATGGTGGCGACCACGCTGAGCGGCGCCCTCTTTTGGGCCAACACCGGCGAAACCAAAGTGCGCTTCCTGCACAGCCTGATCATCATCGTGTTGCCCTACCTGGGTCTGATGTTTGGCGCGCGCAAGGGAGAGTGGCTGCAGCCGACGAAGCTCGCCAGCCTCTTTCGCGACGCCCGTCCCGAGAAGCGCTACAAGATTCTCGACACCAGCGTCATCATCGACGGGCGCATCGCGGAAGTGGCCGAAAGCGGCTTCCTCGACGGGACGCTCGTCGTGCCGCAGTTTGTCCTCAGGGAACTGCAGTTCGTCGCCGACTCGTCCGACCCCCTCAAGCGCAATCGCGGACGTCGCGGCCTCGACATCCTGAATCGCATCCAGAAGATGGCCGGGGTGGAGGTCCTCATCTCCGATATCGACTTCCCCGCAGTCAAGGAAGTCGACATGAAGCTCATTGAACTGGCGCGCACGATGCTGGGCAAGATCGTGACCCAGGACTTCAATCTCAACAAGGTGGCGCAACTGCGGGGCGTCGAAGTGTTGAACATCAACGACCTGTCCCACGCGCTCAAGCCCGTCGTGCTTCCGGGCGAGATGATGTCCGTGTTCATCATCAAGGAAGGCAAGGAATTCAACCAGGGCGTGGCCTACCTCGACGACGGCACGATGGTGGTGGTGGATAACGCTCGGAGTCGCATCGGCCGCACTCTCGATATCGTGGTGACCAGCGTCCTGCAGACCACGGCCGGGCGCATGATTTTCGGCCGCCACCTTGATGGACCGGGCGCGGTCGCGGTGGACCGCGACGACACCGTGAAACGCCCCAGGCCCGCCGCCGAGGCGTGATTCCCCTGCGCCAGGCCATGACCCACGCGGTTGACGTAGACCCCTCGGTGGCGGGAATCGTGCGGCCCGTCAGCGCCGCTTTGCCCTCGGTCCGTGTGGTGGCACTCGATAGTCGCCTGGATGATGCGCTGGCACATGCGGCTGAACGCATGCGGCGCTCAGGCGACATGGCGGAGGTCACTGCGGCCGTCCGCACCATGTACAAACGCGTGGGCCTCGATCCCACCAAAAATCGCCCATCGTCTGAGGCGTTATTGAGGCGCGTCAGGAAGGGTGATTCGCTGCCGCGGGTGAACAGTCTGGTGGATGTCATCAACTGGTGTTCGCTTGAGTCGCAGTTGCCGTTCGGCCTCTACGATGCCGGTCGCATCGAGGGGCCGGTGGTGCTGAGACTGGGACGATCGGACGAAGGGTACGCCGGCATTCGAAAAGACCAGGTGCATGTGTCGGGCCGCCTGGTGCTGGCCGATGCGCTGGGGCCATTCGGCAATCCGACGTCCGATTCTGCGCGCACGATGGTGACCGAAACCACGAGCCGGGCGCTCGTCGTGATCTTTGCCCCCGCGGCGATCGATCGATCGACGGCCGAGGCCGCGCTCGCGGTGACGAGCGAGCGTGTGCGCACGTTCTGCGAACGCGAACCGCACTAGAATCACCGGGTGTCTGTTTCGGTGATTCTGGTGGCGGCCGGCCGCGGCGTACGCGCAGGTGGCGCGGTGCCGAAGCAACTGGTGGACCTGGGGGGCCGCACGATGCTGCAGCGCAGCGTGGCGGCCTGTGATGCTCATCCGGCTGTTGATGAACTGGTGGTCGTCCTGCCTGCAGACTGGGTGGAGGATGGGCCGACGCTGGTCGGGCCGACGCGTGCGGCGTGTCGCGTGGTGGCCGGCGGCGAGCGGCGGCAGGACTCGGTGCGCGCCGGGTTGGCCGCCGTGTCGGATGCGGCAACGATTGTGCTTGTCCATGACGCGGCGCGGCCCTTCGTTTCACGCGACGTGATCGGTCGCGTGCTGGTGGCCGCCGCCCAGTGTGGTGCGGCCGTGCCGGCGATGCCGGTGGCCGACACCGTGAAACGCGTGGCGGTGGCCGACGCGCATCGGCGGGTTGTCAGAACGGAGCCGCGCGCTGAGGTGTGGCTGGCGCAGACGCCCCAGGGATTTCGACGCGCCGTCCTGGTCGCCGCGATTGCCGCGAGCGAGGGGCACGCGGAGGCGACCGATGAGGCGCAGCTGGTGGAATGGACGGGAGGCGAGGTTCGGGTGGTGGAAGGCGACGTGAGCAACGTCAAAGTCACGACGCCGCGCGACGTGCAGCAGGCGCAGAGCGCGTGGACGCCGCATGCGCGCGTGGGCACTGGGTACGACCTCCATCGCCTCGTCGAGGGCCGCACGCTGGTGCTGGCCGGCGTCGTCGTGCCGTTCGAACGTGGGCCGCTGGCGCATTCCGACGGTGATGTGGTGTGTCACGCGCTGACCGATGCCCTCCTGGGCGCCGCCAGTGTGGGTGACATCGGTCAGCTGTTTCCCAACACCGATACGCGATGGAAAGACGCGGCGGGACTTGACCTGCTGGAGCGTGCCGTTGTGGTCGTGCGCGAACACGGGTGGCAGGTGGTGAATGTGGACGTGACCGTCGTGCTCGAGCGGCCGAAGCTGTTGCCGCATGTGCCCGCCATTCGTGCCAGTCTCGCGGCCGTGCTGGGTATTTCGATGGAGGCCGTGAGCGTGAAGGGCAAGACCAATGAAGGCGTGGACGCCGTGGGCACTGGAGACGCGATCGCGTCACATGCCGTGGTACTTCTGAAGGGAGGCCGGTCCTGACGCTCGCACCCATGCGCGTGCGTTTTGCACCGAGCCCCACCGGCCTGCTGCATGTGGGGAACGCACGCACGGCGCTGTTCAATTGGTTGCTGGCGCGCGGGCAGGGCGGCACATTCGTGCTGCGCGTCGAGGATACGGACGTTGAACGATCCACCCGCGCGTCTGAAGACGGCATCAAGGATGACCTGCGCTGGCTCGGACTGACGTGGGATGAGGGCCCGGACGTGGGCGGGCCGTATCCGCCGTACCGGCAGTCGGAGCGGATGGATCGGTACCGTCTGGCGGCCGATCGCCTCATCGCCACAGGGCGCGCGTACTACTGCTTCTGCAGTGCCGACCAGTTGGAGCAGGAACGGACAGCCGCGCTCGCCGCTGGATTGCCCCCGCGGTACTCAGGCCGTTGCCGGACGCTCGATCCCCAGGACGTCGCGCGCCGCCGGGGGAGCGGCGAAGCTGCGGCGCTCCGCTTCGCGGTACCTGTCGATCGCGACGTCACGTTTGCCGACGTCGTGCGAGGCGACGTCACGTTTCACACAAGCGTCATCGGCGACCCTGTCATTGTGCGGTCCGACGGCGGGCCCGCCTACAACTTCGCGGTGGTGGTGGACGACGCCGAGATGGCCATCACGCATGTCATTCGCGGCGAGGACCACATCTCGAATACGCCGCGGCAGATGTTGATCTACGAGGCTCTCGGGTGGACGCCTCCGACGTTCGCGCACTTATCGCTGGTCCTCGGGCCAGACCACGCGCCGCTCTCCAAGCGACATGGTGCCACGAGCGTGGCGGAGTTCCGCGCGCGCGGCTACCTGCCCGAAGCGTTGGTCAATTACCTCGCGCTCCTGGGGTGGTCACCCGGCGACGGCGAGGAGTTGATCGCGGCCGACGAGATGGCCCGGCGGTTCAGCCTCGCGCGCGTCAGTCACAGCGCGGCCGTGTTCGATACCGAGAAGCTCGCGTGGATCAACCGCCACTACATGAAACAGTCGGCCCCTGGACGCCTCGCGGCGCTCGTGGCCCCCTGGTTTGTCTCGGCCGGGTTCGCGTCGTCCGGCGACCAGGCCGCGATCGAGTCGATCGACGCGATCGAAGCGGTGCTGCCCATGGCGGTGGGTGCGGTTGACCGGCTGGAGGAAGTGCCGTCGCGCGTGTCGTTCGTCTTTGCGTGGGACGCAGCCGCCGCGGCACGATTGGTGGAAGCCGAACCCGACGGAGCGAAGGTCGTCGGTGCGTTTGCGGAGGCCATTGCGGGTGCGGGGCCGCTGACGAAGGAGTCGTTCCGGGCGGCAGCCGCCAGGACTCGGGAGGTCACGGGGGTGAAAGGACGTGCCTTGTTTCACCCCATCCGTGTCGCCATGACCGGCTGGGAGTCGGGACCGGAGCTCGATTTGGCGTTGCCGGCGATCGACCGCGTGGCTGGACTACTACCCGGTGTGCCCGGCTGTGCGGCGCGGGCTAGAAACTTGGGAAATTAGGAACTGAGGCACTGCCAGTTCCCAACTTCCCCAGTACTGATAGTCTGTCCTGATGCCCTTGATCTACGGAATCCACGCAGTGGGAGAAGCGCTGAAGGCTCGGCGCGTGTCCCGACTGGTGCACGTGCGCGGGGCGGGGGCCCGGGTCGATACGCTGATTGCCAGGGCACACGAACTTCGGATCCCCGTCGAGACGGTGGACCGTCAAGCGATCGAGAAGATGGCCCGCGGTGGCGTGCATCAGGGCGTGGCGGCAGATCTGCAGGCGCTGGCGGCCTACACCCTCGAGGAATTGGTGCAGCAGGCCGAGGGGCCTCCGCTGTTGGTGATCCTCGACAGCATTGAGGACCCCCAGAACGTTGGCGCGATTCTGCGGTCGGTGGATGGCGCCGGCTGTCACGGCGTCATCCGACAGGCGCGCCATGCGGCCCCCCTGGACGGCGCGACGGCCAGGGCGTCTGCAGGCGCCGTGAACCACGTCAAGATCGCGACCGTGGTGAATATTGCCAGGTCCCTGGAGACCCTGAAATCACTGGGGGTCTGGACGGTGGGCCTTGACGGCGAGGCGAGCGACTCCTATGACGCGCTCGACTACACGATGCCCACGGCGTTTGTGGTCGGAGCCGAGGGTGAGGGGCTGCGGCGTTTGGTGCGGGAAACCTGTGATCGGCTGGTCCGAATTCCGATGGGTGGGCTGGTGGAGAGCCTGAACGTGTCGGTGGCCACCGGGGTGGCCCTGTTTGAGGCGGCTCGGCAGCGTCGGGGCCGTACTTAGGCGGTTGCCGCCTTGGCATGGACCGTGCTACCATCGGCGTTTCGTCTGGCTGGCGTAGCTCAGTCCGGTAGAGCAGCTGATTTGTAATCAGCTGGTCGGGGGTTCAAATCCCTTCGCCAGCTCCA
>CAZAZR010000027.1:0-34264 GCA_964489685.1 uncultured Solibacteraceae bacterium
GGGGTTCATGGTGCTGCGTCGTTCGGCCCAGGGCTTCGTTATGAAGGAACGTTCCTGCGAAGCAGGCTCCGCGAACCCCAGGACCCCAGAACCCCGGCTCGCTACTCGTGCCTGAGCGCTTCGACGGGATCGAGCAGTGATGCGCGGCGTGCGGGCCAGTAGCCGGCGACCACGCCGACCACGACCGCGCTGACCACACCCGAGAGGACGGCCCAGACCGGCGGCAGGGCGGGAAACGCCGGCGCCAGTTGGGCCGCGATCGCCCCCAGCGCCAGCGCGATGATCACACCGGCGATACCACCGGCGGCGGCCAGCATGGCCGACTCGATTAGGAACTGCAGGCGCACGTCGCGACGTCGGGCACCGATCGCCAGCCGGAGTCCGATTTCCCGCGTGCGTTCGGTCACGCTGATGACCATCACGTTGGCGATGCCGATGCCGCCAATCAGGAGCGACACGCCGGCCAACGCCAACGTCGCCAGAAATATTTGTGCGCCGATGCGATCAAATTGCGCGATGATCTGGTCCGCGCTCGACAGGTTGAAGTCACTCGGCTGGCCCGGCGGAACGCCGCGAATGAGCCGCAGGATCATCTCGGTCTCCGACCGCGCGGTCTCCCGCCGACCCGGGTGCGCGCGGACATAGAGGATCGTCTGCTCGGCGTCTGGAAAACGGCGGGCCGCGGTGTCCACCGGAATCGACACGACGTTGTCGTTGCGGTTCTCGCCAAAAAACGTCCCCTGTCTTGGCGCAAGGACACCCACGACAAAGTAGCGATCGCCCCCAAGCAGGAACGATTGTCCGACCGGGTTCGCCTTGCCAAACAGGGCCTGCGCGACATTCGCGCCCAGGACGGCCACGGGCGCCACCACCCGATTCTCCGACTCGGTAAACGGCCGCCCGGCTCCAAACGGCGTATCCGTCACCTCAAACAGGTTCGGCGAGGAGCCTTCGATGAGCACGGTGTCTGACTCATTGCCGCCGGCGCGCGCGGTGATGGCCCGCGTCGTGGTCGCGGCGGGCACGATCACCTGGACACCGACGTCGCGCACCGACGGCGCGAGTCGCGCGATGACCGCCGCGTCATCCGGCCGCAGGGTGCGGCGCGACGCATCGGCGTCCGACGCGGGCGAGTACGGATCGCCGTTGCGGTGAAAGGCAAAGATGTTGTCGGTCCCGAGCTCGCGGAAGAGCTGGGCCACCGAGTTGCGCAAGCCCACGAGCGTGGACGACACGAGCACCACGGTCACGATGCCGATGACGAGTCCGACGATCGCCAGCACAGAACGCGCCGTCTGCACGCGGATGGACTCTGCCGCCAGCGTCGCCGCTTCTCCGAGAGCTGATTGCCATCGTGCGGCCGTGCGCGCATCCCTCATCTCATTCCGTCCTGAGCGCATCCACGACAACGATCCGGGTCGCACGCCTGGCGGGGTACCACCCCGCCACAAGCCCACTCACCGCCGACGCGAGCAGGCTCCAGCCGATCGTCGACGCCCCGGTCGCCAGCGGCATTTCCAGCGCCTGCGCCAGGACCGCGAGCAGCGTGACCGCCACGAGGATGCCCGCCACGCCTCCGATGATCGACGTCAGCGCCGATTCCGCGACCACCTCTCGCATGATCTGCGCGCGTGGTGCGCCCAGTGCCCGCCGCACCCCGATCTCGCGCGTGCGCTGCGTGACCGACACGAGCACGGTGTTCGTGATGACCACGATGGCGGCCAGCAGGGCCATCAGCGAAATGGGACCGGCGGCCACACCAATGCGCTGGGAGAGGTTCGCAAGAAACCCTCGTGCGGCATCCGGCGTCAGGACGTCAAAGGTATCGGGCGCACCGGGCGGCAGCTGGCGCCTGGCCCGCATCGACGCACGCGCCCGATCTTCGGCGGCAGAGGCGCTCACGCCCGGCGCGGCCTTCGCGAAGATCGGCAGCGAACGCGGAGCGCCGAACGCGCGCTCCCATGCGTGCAGCGGAATCCACACCGACCGGTCGAGCGAGGTGCCACTCGAACTGCCGAGCCGCGCCTGAAGGCCGATCACTGTGAAGCGGCGGCCGGCGATGCGAATGGCCTGACCGATGGGGTCTCCAGTCGGGAACAGGGCATCCGCCACGTCAGCACCAATGACCGTGACCGCCGCGCCAGTCCGATCCTCGTCTGCCGACAAGAACCGGCCGCGGACCACCGCCAGGTCGCGCAGTTCGGCCAGCACCGACGTGGTGCCTGACACCGCAGCGGTCTCGAAGGAACGTTCGCCAGAGGTCACTTCCGCCACGGTCTGCACACTGGGCGCGTACAAGACTAACTGGCCTGAATACCGTTCCAGAAAACGCCAATCCGGGCGCCGCAGCGGCTGATTGCGCGTCAACTGCTCCTGGAGTTCCCGTCGAGAGATGCGACCCGGTGAGGCCACCTGGGCCAGCAGGAACGTGTCGGTGCCGAAGGCGCGCGCGGTGGACGTCTCGGCGAACGCCTTCACCCCGTCAAGCGCGCCGACGACCAGAATCTGGGTGGCCACGGCGACCGCGATCGCGAGCGCACCAAGCGCCGCCCGAAGGCGATTGGCATTGAGCGTCAGGGCGGCCTGGCGAAAGGATTCGTGCACGGAAAACCAACTGCGCGCCCCAGTCCGTGCCACTATGTGAGTATACGTGCGTATGTCTCGTCGTTTTGTCGTGGCGGCTTTGATCGTGGCGGCGGTGGTCGTCGGGTGGCGCTGGTGGGCGGGCCGTCAGTCCTCGTCGATTGATGTCGACGTGATCACCGTTGCGCGTGTGGAGACCCTCCGCGCGTATGTCACAGCCTCTGGAGAGATCGTGGCGACGCGTTATGCCGATCTCGGTTCGTCGGTGATGGGTCGGCTCGTGAGTCTGCGCGTGCGCGAAGGGGACCAGGTGTCGGCAGGCCAGGTGCTGGCCCGCATCGATCCCGTGCAGGCGCAAAGCGCCGTCGCCTCCTCGTCGGCGGCGCTCCTGGCCCTCGAGGCGGACGCCCAGGGCGCCACCACCCAGGTGAGTGCGGCGCAGGCCGACGTCGCGGTCGCCACGTCGCGCCGAGTGGAAGCGGACCGCGCCCTCGAGCGCGCCAGGGACTTGTTCAAATCAGGGTTGGTTGCGCAGTCGGAACTCGACGCCGCTGCGGCGGCCGCCGTCACGGCTGCGGCACAAGTCAACGCCGCCACTGCCGCGCTCGCCACCGCCGATCAGGCACGCCGCGCGTCCACCCAGCGTGTGGCTCAGGGCCGCGCAGACGGCGCCCGCGTGCGCGATCAACTGGCCAAGACCGAAATCACGGCGCCCATCGCCGGAGTGATCACGCGACTGGATGTCGAAGAGGGCGAAATGGTGGTGATGGGCGTGCAGAACCAGCCCGGCTCCATCCTCATGACCATTTCGGATCTGAGCGCGATCAACGCCGAGGTCAAAGTGGCCGAAGCGGATGTCCTGCGCCTCTCGCCTGGCAACACCGCCACGGTCACACTCGACGCCCTCGCAGGACGTGCATACTCGGGTCGCGTGTCGGAGGTGGGCGCCAGTGCGCTGCCGCAGATCGGCACGCAGGCGTCGGCACGCGAGTTTCGCGTGAAGGTCAGGCTGGACGGCGACGTGACATTGCTGCGCCCGGGACTGACATGCGACACCGAGATCCTGGTCGCCGAACGACGCAACGTGCTGGCCATTCCGCTCCAGGCGGTCGTGCAACGCGCGGGGAAAAGCGGAGTGTTTGTGGTGAAGGACCGACGTGCGGTGTTCACGCCGGTGATCACGGGCATCATCGGCGGCCTCACGATTGAAGTGACCGGCGTCGATGAAGGCGCCTCCATCGTCCTCGGCCCGTTCCAGGTGCTGCGAGACTTGCCGGACGGCGCGGCCGTCCGGCCGATCGCCCCTGCTACTTCTTCACCTGCAGGGTAAAAGTGAACGTGCCGTTCATCGGTTCCGGCGCACAGTCGCCGCCGATGGTGACCGCTCCAGAAATGACCTTCTTGTCCGTCGGCACCTTCCCCGTGCCTTTCAAGACCCCCATGCAGCCCTGGTCCGTCATTTCGTAGGGATACTCGAACGTCCAGGTCCCGTTCTCGACCCGGCCAGCCAACTTCGCCTTCACCGTCGTCGGACTGACGATGGCCATCGTGCCCGTGACCATGCCCTTGGCGTCCATGCTGAAGGTCGACGTGCCCGTGTAGGTCGCCTCCTCCCCTGCCGGCCCGGCCACAAACGAAACGTCGTACACCGGTCCTGGCGCCGGCGTCTGGGCCGAGATTCCCACCATGCCCGCCACCACCAACGCCGCTGCCAATACTCTTACTCGCATGTCTGATACCTCCCAGCCTTTGACGGTAACACGCACCCAAAGGGTTCACGGCTGTCCCGACGTTTCGCTGGGTTAGACTCGACGGCACACGACTCCACAGCTGAGGGCCACGGCGTTCGCGACCACTGACAGGGGCATACGTGTTCGAAAAAGGACAAGTCAGGCGATTCGGGTTGGTGATCGCCTCAATAGGGTTCGGTTTGCTGGCCCCGCTGTTGCTCCTGGAGATCGTCCTGCGCTTCCTGCCCGTGGATCGCGGATTGCGATCCGTGCCCGTTGACGACTCGAACCCGATCCACCGCTTCACCCCGAACAGGACCTCGACGTTCTCGCGATCCTGGAACTTCACACAGGCCAACATAGTCCGGAGCAACAACTGCGGATTCATCAACAATCAGGACTACGAGTCTGCGGCCACCACACCTCTGCTTGCCATCGTCGGCGATAGTTATGTCGAGGCCGTGATGGGCGGGCCCCGAACGGCTGTGACCTCTGGCTCCTCAGCTACGGCCAATCCCGCACGGGTGGCCGATGCGAAACGCGCGGTGGACGCGTTTCTGCGACTGCTGCCGGACATGGCCGGTCTTCAATCGTCTGACATTCTCTTGGCGGTGGACGGCATCCGGCCCGCCATCTACGTGTCGGGCGACGCGGCCGAAGAGAGTCCGTATGCCCACCAGATGCGCCAGTACTTCATGACCGAGGCACACGCACGCAGGTTCGAAGTTGTGGACATGCACGAGGAGTTCCGCCGCCATTTTCGGGAGCACGGGCAACGGTTTGAGTTCGAGCGCGATGCGCACTGGAATGCGGTCGGTCACGAGGTCTTCGCGAGCGCAGTGAAGCGTTCCGCGCTCTATGCCCGCCTGCGTATAATGCTCCCATCGCAGGAGGGACGGTGACCCAATGGCCAACTGCAGCTCGAACCACACCATGTGATCGACAAGATTGAGACGCTCACGCAGGAGAATGAGAGCGTGCTCTCCTGGTAGTGTGGCCCTCGACGTGCTCGGAATCTCGCGGTGACGGCCCGCGACCAGTCGACGGCCGGCATCGCGCCAAGGTCCGGCAGTTCGGTCTCGGCGAAGAACCAGCCCGCCTGGCGCTGGATCTGCATGTGAGTGGGCCAAAATCATCGCGCAGTTTTACGCCAGCCCGTGCCGGGTGTACAAACCCTTCCGCAGTTCGTACTCGAACATCCAGCGGTCCGACAGGCGTCCGGACTTTCCGAGGTATCCGGACGCCTCGCCGAGCGCCCAGATGACATTGCCGATGAACACGACCGGAATGGCCAACGCAGGCAGGCGGGCCACACCGGATGCGCGTCGGTAGGCGACGAAGGCGCGCGTGGTCAGGACGAACGGAATCAATGGCGCACCGGTCGCGTACAGCAGCCGCTTCCACCATGGCCAGCGCAGCACACGCCCGGTGGCTACGTGCAGCCCCACGCAGAACCGCTCGCGAACCCAGTGCCGCAACTGCGACACATTGGCATGCGCCAGACACGCGCGCGGCACGAGGCAACTGCGGGCGCCCCTGGACCGCAGGCCTGCCCACAGCGTGTCCTCGCGCGTCAGGGCCGCCGCGAGTCCTTCCCCAAACGACGCCAACACCTCGCGTCTGTAGGCCGTATTGTGGGCGGGCGCGCGATGAATTTCACCTGCCGGCACGCCGTCGATCCAGCGGCCGTAGTCGGAGAGGAACGCCGCCCAGCTCAGGAGGCTATCGGGGTTGGCATTCTGAAAACAGGGCGTCGCTGTGGCCCACCCTTCCGACAACGCGTCCATGAGCGCCTCGGCACACTGGGCGTTGGCAAAGGTATGGGTCTCACCGATGAAAATGAATGGCGCGGTGGACTGTCGGATGCCGAGAGCGCGCGCAGCGCCCAGACCGGTCAGCGGGCACTCCAGAATCGTCACCCCGGCAAACTCACCGCGCAAGGCCTCCGCCTCTCGCACCGCGTCTGTCGCAGGAGCGACCAGCACCAGTTCGATTTGGTCGCGCACGGTCTGTGCGCGCAGTCGTTCGATCACCAGCCGGATGGTGGCGAACGTGTCGGTGACCAGCACGACCGAGAGCCGTGGTTCCGGCAGAGGGACACGCATGGTGCGTATCATGCGGCACAAGCACCCGGGCGCGCCCGCCAATCGTGTCGTCCGCCACCGAGCAGCGGTGGTAAGGTCCACTCATGATGAAACCACTCGTGCTCTGCGGCGCGGCGCTGCTGGCGTGGCAGGCGGCGGCACAACAGCCGATCTTTCGCGCCACCACTGATGTCGTGGTGGTCGATGCGCGCGTGGTCGACCGAAGCGGCCGGGTGGTCACAGACCTGACCGCTGAGGACTTCGACGTTCGTGTGGACGGCGCGCCACGCCGCATTGCATCCGTGCGCTACGAATCCGCATCGTCAGCCGAACAGACGAGCACCGTGCTCGTGGCAGTGGACCGCCAGAATCTCCGGATTGAAACCTCGCGCGGAATACTGGATGCCGCCGCCACGTTCGTCGAGCGCCTTCCGCAGTCACATGAACTGGGGCTGCTGGTCCTGCCCGAAGACAGGCTCAGGGTCGCGATTGGCCAGTCGGCCGGGCAGGTGGCGCGCGCGCTCCGAGGTCTGCTCGGCACCTACAACCCGCGCATGCCGATGGGTGATGACGAACTTTCGTCGCGCTCGGCGCTGCATCAGGTGATTTCCGTGATGAGCACGGTCAAAGGGCGCAGGACTGTGGTGTTTCTTGCCGACCGCATGTACGACGGCGCGAGCACACTGGATTCGGCCCGACGAGCGGCGCTTCAGGGCGTGACGTTTTACGTCGTGTCGGCCGATGCGCCAACGATGACTGCCGAGAACCGCCGGCCCGCTGCACCAGACAGCAGCCAGATCTTCGGCGGTCTCGAGGGCCTGGCCGTCGCCAGCGGAGGCGCGTTCATGCGCCGATGGGCAGGCGCCGACGCGGTTTTTGACCGCATCGCGCATGAACTATCGGGACAGTACCTGCTGACATTTGAAACGGAGCCCTCCGACAGTGGCCGACACGGCATTCAGGTCAAGGTGAAACGCGACGGCCTCGATGTGCGGGCACGCCGCGAGTTCGTGAAATAGGTGCCCGGGACTGCGGCCCCGAGAGCGTTTTCGACAAACGTGTAGTGCACGTTGCGTAGGGCGTGGCTTCAGCCGCGCCACATTGGCGCCCCTAAAGAGATGCCCTACGGACTACACACAAGTCGAGAACGCTTTAGAACAACAAGCGATAGATGCCGCAGCCCACGGCGGCAATCGTGGCCGCGCCGAGCAGGCCTTCGACCCCAGGACCCCACGACCCCAGTTACCGGACCCGCGCCGCCTCGGGGTCGGCGCGCACCACCATCGTCGTGTTGATGACCTTGTCGCCGATCGTGAGCTTCACCCGATAGGTGCCGGGCCCTGCGGCGGCCGCGCCTCCGCCGCCTCGGCCACCACCTTGTGGCACGGGCGGGGGCGCGTCTGGATCAGCCGCAGCGGCTGCGGCACCTCGACCGCCTGCGCGGCCGCCGCCACCGCCAGCCGCCGCGAAACTCAACGGCCAGAAGTACCGATTGATGCCCTGCATGACCGGAATGTCGGCCGTGAACGTGCGTGCACCGTCGGCGCTGACGATCTCAATCTTCGCCGGGCCGGCCGGAACCTTGCCCACAAAAAACGAAACCGTCGCCGAGTTTACGAGCTCGCTTGGTGAATTGGCCGGCGGCCGCTGCGCAATGGTCAGCGGGTTGCGCCCCTGAAACAGCAGATGGCCCCGCGTCGCACCGCGGCTGACCGCCTTCCACACGGTGGCCACACGATTGCTGAACGCGTGGGCGTCTGCCGCCAACACCGCGGGCGTCAACTGCTGCAACGGCGTGATGTCATCCAGAATCCACAGGCTCCGTCCATGGGTGGCCGCAATCAGGTCGTTGTCCCTCGGATGAATGACCAGGTCATGCACCGCCACGGTCGGCATGTCGGTCATCATCTTGTGCCACGCCGCACCGCCGTTGATGGACGCGTAAACACCGAACTCCGTACCGACAAACAACAGGGACGGATTCTTCAGGTCTTCCTTGACGACGTAGACCGGATCGCGCTGGGGGAGGTTCGACGAAATCGACGTCCACGTGGCGCCAAAGTCGGTGGTCTTGAACACGTACGGCTTGAAGTTGCTGTTGCGGTGGCCGTCAAACGACACATAGGCGGTACCGGCGTCAAAATGCGACGGCTCCACTCGGCTGACCCATGTGCGCGTCGGTACCTGACTGACGGGAATGTTGTTGCGGACGTTCGTCCAGGTGGCGCCGCCATCGCGCGTCACCTGCACGTTGCCGTCGTCGGTGCCCGCCCAGATGACGCCGGGGCGCAGCGGTGACTCCACCACCGAGATCAGCGTCGCATGCGTCTCGGCCCCGCCGCGTTCGCCCATGAACCCAGCCGGCGCGGGCGTGGTGTAGTCGGGATCGTTCGTAGAGAGGTCAGGACTGATGATGCTCCAGCTTTCGCCGCGGTCGGTACTGCGCATCAACCGATTGCTGCCGAGGTAGACGATCCTGGAGTCATGCGGTGACAGGATCAGCGGTGAACTCCAGTTGTAGCGGAATGTCGGCGCCTTGCCTTCGGCCGCGGCAACGGCATCAAAGTTGAGAATCGTCTGCTGCCTCGGCGATACACTGCTGCCCGTCTGACGGAAGTCCGCGTCCAGCCGCCGCACGCTGCCGTTCTGAGTCTCGGTATACACGATCGTCCAGTCGTCGGGATCGACCGTGGTGTGGAAGCCATCACCCGAGTGGAACTTGAACCAGTGCTCGCCGAGGATGCCGTTGTAGTCGCGGCTGTTGGTCACGCCGCCCCAGTTGCCGCTGTCCTGCAGGCCGCCGTAGACGTGATACGGGTCCCGGTTGTCCACCGTGATGGCGTAGAACTGGCCGATGTCCATGTTGTCGAACATGATGAACGTGCGGCCACCGTCGTAGGTCACCGACGCGCCCTTGTCGTTCCCGATGTAGAACCGGTCGCTGTTGGCGGGGTCGATCCACATGGCATGGAAATCGCCCTCGATGCCCGGCAGGTTGCGCGAGAACGTGCGGCCACCGTCCTCGGAGACCTGCGCCGGCACCACCAGGTAATACAGGCGGTTTGGAACGTTTGGATCGAGCTGCACGTGACTGTAATAGAACGGCCGATCGTTGCTGGTGTTGACGTATGTCCAGGTGAGTCCGGCATCCTCCGAGCGGTAGATACCCGAGCCTGGCACCTTCAAGTCGCGCGTGGCCGCTGCTTCGACAATCGCCGAGAGGATCTTCGGGTTCTTGCGGTGAATGGTGATCGTCACCTTGCCGGTGTTGCCGGCCGGCAGCCCCGTCGTCAGCTTCGTCCAGGTGTCGCCGCCGTTGGTGGATTTGTAGATGCCGCCATTCGGGCCGCCGCTTTCGAAGATGAAAGGCCGCCGGATGCGTTCCCACATCCCCGCGTACAGAATATTCGGGTTCGACGGATCCATCTGAATGTCGGAGGCGCCGGTCTTGCCGTCGGTGGGCAGACCCGTCGCCAGCCGCCGCCAGGTCTTTCCACCATCGATGGTCTTGTAGAGGCCTCGGTCAGGGTTGTGCTCCCACAGATGCCCCTGCGCCGCAACGTACGCAATATCAGAATTGGTCGGATGCGTCAGCACGCGGCCGATGTGATGTGACTCGGGCAGCCCGACGTTCACAAACGTCTTGCCGGCGTCGGTGGACTTGTAGACGCCGTCGCCCCACGCCACGCTGTTACGCACGCAGTCTTCACCCGTCCCCACCCAGACGATGTTTGGATCCTTCTGGTAGATCGCGATGTCGCCAATCGAGGCCACCGGATAGTTCGTGAAGATCGGCTCCCACGTCGTGCCCGCATTCACAGACTTCCACACACCACCTGACGCCGATCCGACATAGACGATGGCCGGATTGGCCTCCACCGCCTCGATGTCTGACACGCGCCCGGCCATGTTCGCCGGCCCGATGTTGCGCCAGCGCAACTGGCCGAACAACGAGTCAGCGGTCAGCGCGGCCGGCGCCTGAGCAAACGGATTGGCCGCGACGCTGACAAGGCTGAACACGCCGAGGCCCGTGGCCAGCAGCACTTTGAATGCGGATGTTGAGCGAACCATGGCGATCTCCCAGAGGTACGGACGAGTCACGATAGCACCCTTCGACGAACCCAGGGCAATGGGATACTTTCACCGTGACTTCATCCCGTCGGAGCGGCCCTCGCCGCCAGCCCGCGAGCGTCCACACACTCGCACCGGCGCGGCCCTACCTCGCGGCCACCGTTGTCATCGTCGCGGGCGTCCTGACCTACGCCAACGCTCTCTCGACGCCGCCCCTCTTCGACGATTTCGCCACGATCGTGCGCAATCCTCAGATCACCGACCTCGGCAACCTGCGGGCGGTGCTGCTGCCCGAAATGCACGGGCCGCTCTCCGGCCGCCCCATCGTCAGTCTCTCGCTGGCCCTGAACTACGCGGCGTCCGGCCCAGACATCCGTGCGTTTCACGCCACCAACCTCGCTCTGCATCTGGCGTGCGCGCTACTCCTCTTCGGCATCGTGAGACGCACGCTCGAGCACTCATCCGCTTCAGGGGCCTTTCCTTGGCGGCCGGTCAACACCGCATTGGCCGTCGCATTGATCTGGACGCTGCACCCACTCAACAGCGAAGTGGTGAACTACACCACGCAGCGCAGTGAATCCCTGATGGCCGCGTGTTATCTCCTGGCGGTCTACGGCGCGGCACGGTCGCTCGAGCGCGGCGCGTCGCGCCACTGGGCCGGGGTGACGCTGGCGGCGGTCGTGATCGGCGTTGGTTGCAAGGAGACCATCGCCACGGCGCCGATCGTCATTGCGCTCTACGATCGCGCGTTTGCCTTCGACTCATTCGCTGCAGCGTGGCGGTCGCGCTGGCGGGTCTACGCAGGCCTGGCGACGACGTGGGTGCTGCTCGGCACGCTGGTCGCCGTGAACGGACAATCGTTCTCTGCGGGGTTTTCCTCGGCGCACGTGTCAGCACTCGACTACTTCCTGAACCAGCCGCAGATGCTCACGCAATACCTGTGGTTGACCGTATGGCCGCAATCGCTGGTGCTGTACTACGGATGGCCCCGCGCCCTGGCGCTCGCGGACGTGTGGCCCTACGTGGCATTCATCACGGCACTGTTCGTGTTGACACTCCTGGCGTTGCGCCACCGACCCCGTATCGGCGTGCTCGGTGCGGCCGCCTTTCTGACGCTCGGGCCCACATCGAGCTTCATTCCGATTGCCACGGAGGTGGGCGCTGAGCGCCGCATGTACCTGGCCCTGGCTGCACTGCTCGTCCTCGCCGTGACCGGAGTGGCATGGCTGATACGCCGCTGGCCCCGATTGCCGCAGTCCGCTGCGGTCGTGTTGCTGGTGGGCATATCAGTCGCGCTGGCGCTCCGAACCGTGGCGCGCAATCGCGAGTATGCGTCGGCGTTGACGATGGCGCAGACCGTGCTCGATCGGTGGCCGTCACCAAACGCACACTACCTGGTGGGCGTGGAGCTCGCGGCGGCAGGACGAAAGGACGAGGCCATCACCCATCTGCAGGTGGCGTCGCCGGGATATCCGGCGGCGTTGTACTACCTGGGTCAGGAGCTCTTCAAAGCCGGCCGATTCAACGAGTCGGTCACCGCGCTCCGAGCGTTTGTGGTCGCTGAACCGGAAGTGGCGGCGGTTCGCTCGGCGAGAATCCTCACGGCACGCGCCCTTGAGGCGACCGGCAGACCCGCCGAGGCCATCACGGCGCTGACGGCCCTGCTCACGGGGTCGCAGGGCGACGCGGACGTGCACGCGTTGCTCGCGAACCTGTTCGCGGGCCAGCAGGCATTCGACCGCGCGGTGCCGCACTACCGGGAATATCTCAAGGCCCAGCCTCGTGACGGTGACGGCTGGACGGGACTCGGCATTGCACTCATCTCCCAGGGACGGCAGGCCGAGGCCATTGACGCGTTTCGTCGCGCGGTCGATGCGCAGCCGGGCGATGAGCAGTTTCGGGCCAACCTCGCCAGGGCGACGGCACGGTGACGACACGCCTGTCACCGAGGTTGCGCGGGCAGGGGCTTCGCCATGAGCCGACCAACCACGACCGCGGCCATCGCCTTGACGCCAAAGGGAATTGCCGACTCATCGACGACGAAGGTCGGCGAGTGCGGCATGGCGGCGAGGCCTTTTGCGGAATTGCCCATGCCGAGGAAGAAGAAGACACCGGGCACTTCGGCCTGGAACGCGCCAAAGTCTTCGCTGAATCCCGGCGGCGGCTCATGCAGGTCGAAAAAGGCCGCCGCGCCGATCGCCGCCACCGCGTCGGCCCTGGCCGACGCAAACAAGGCATCGTGGTTCGTGACCCCGGGCGCGACGCCGTTGGGGTGCATCATGAGGCCCGGCGTCGATGACAACAGCCCCGCATCGAAGGGCGCCGAGTGGAGACCGAAGATTGCGTCAGGTTTGCCGGCGCTGAACAGCCCGGCGTCGAGCATCGCGCGCGCGCCCGTCGCGCGTTCCTCGGACGGCTGGAAGATGAACATGACGCGGCCTGGCAGATCGTGCTTCACACTCGCGAGCGCCGACGCCAGCCCGAGGCCGATCGTCACGTGCATATCGTGGCCGCAGATGTGACGAACCCCTGGCACGACAGATGGGAACGCGACGGGATCAGGAGCGGTGGAGCGCACCGCGTCCATGTCGGCCCGGTACGCGACGAATGGGCCAGGACGGCCACCGGTCAGGATGCCGACAACGCCGTGGCCGCCGACGCCGGTCCGGACATCAAGTCCCAACCGCCGCAAGTGGTCGGCCACGACCTTCGCCGTGCGAACCTCCTGCCCCGACAATTCGGGGTGCTGGTGCAGGTCGCGCCGCACCGCCACCCATTCAGGGGTCGACGTCCCGATATGAGCCGCGATGCGCTCGGCCACTCCCCCGCGCTGCGCGCTCACCGCGCACGCTGCGGCTATTGCGACACTCATCACCCCGCCCACACATACCGCGATCTTCGTCATGGCCGAAGCGTAGACGAATTCGGGTGTTCGAAGGCGAACGAGCCCCCTCAGCGAAAACGGTAGTGGATCCCGACGGTCGCGAGCGACTCGTCCTGTTTGAAGTCGGACGTCGTGAGATTGATGCTTCGGGCCACCTGAACCTGAAGCTTGAACTTCTCCGAACCCAGCCGCAACGTCACTCCGGGCTCGATGAGGACGCTGGTTTTGTTGTCGGTCAGGTAGGTCACCTGATTCACGCCACCGAAAATCAGGTTGCCCTGGATGTTGCTGTACCTCAGGCTTGAGATCCGGGCAGAACCTGAAAGTGAAAAATGCCGACGATGCACGCTCAGGCTGGGTTGCACACCAAACCGGAGGATGTCTGCCTCAATCTTGCCGGTCGTGTTGGGACTCGCCGCGAGCGTGGACGGAAAGTCGTTCTTCATCTTTCCGAAGCCGGCCAGCGCGTAGATATCAAACAGGACAGTCGGGGAAACGTTGCGGTAGTAGCCAAGCCCGCCCTCAAACAGCTGACCTGACCCGCCGTCGCCGTTGTCTTCTTCCCTGGGTCGCACGATCCCGGCATTCACCTGCAGCGCCACGGCGCTGCTGATGCCATACGCGGCCTGGAATTCACCCTGATTTCCGTTGGCGGCGAGCGACACGCTGGCCTGACCCTTCTCCGAGATCATTGGAACGTTCTGGGTGTTCGGCACATAGAACTTCGGACTGCATCCGACGGACACGATCAACAGTAACGCGCCAAAACCGCCTGTCATTTTCCGCATTGTCGCCACTCCTCCAAGGAGGCCGAGTCGGCCAGCCACGCGGATTCTACACCCACCGGTCATCGCCGGCCTATGAGTTCGTGCAGGCGGGCGAGATTCTCACCAGTGGGCGGGGGCTCGGAATCTCCCAGAATCGCCCGAATCCAGTGGCCGTCGGTGGGATTCGGAAACAGGATAAAGCGTCGGCCGAACTCACTGCGATCCGCATCCAGCCGCTGCCGCCGGCTCTGGGCGTCGGTCACGTAGTAAGACCGGCGAAAGTCGTTGAGGTTGTCGCCGAGGTAGGCCACCACGTCGTGTGACTGCGAAATCTGGCGCTGACGCGGTTCCTTATCTGAACTGTCGATCAACACCGTCAGGTGTTCGGCATCCGCAAACGGCAGGCCGGCGGCCTTCAGGTTCCCCAGGGCCAGCTCCATCGTCTGGGGTCCTTGATCCCGGCTCGTGATGTAGAACACCTCGACACCGGAGTCGCGGCAGAAATTCAGGAACTCCAACGCCCCTGGACTGGCGCGCACTTTGTTCTTCGCGACCCACGCATCCCACCGGGTGTCTTCGAACAACTGTGCGTCGGCGGCCAGCACTTCGCGCCAATAGTCGCGCGTGTCCAGCACCGTGTCGTCAAGATCCGAAATGATCGCAAGGGACCGGCGCCCGTCCCTGACCGCCCGGTCGACGTGCATTCGGGCCACGTTGAAACCCTGGAGATACAGCGCCTCGTACTCGGCTGATGTCTCTTTCCAGGCCACGGCCATCGCCAGGAGGTTGCTCCCGCGCGGCGCCGGCTCTTTGGCGCAGTTGGCGACGCCGGCCAGGGTCAGTGTCAGCGCGACGGCGCGACCAAGGACGTCACGCACAGGCGCCCTTATTTCCGACGCTCACCGATCGCCCAGAGGAACGAGGCGGTGCGCATGAAAATTTGACCTTCAGAGATCGCCACCGTGCTGAGGCAGTATGGCGAGCAGTCGTCGGCCAGGCGGTTGGACGCCAACACCTCGAACCTGGGACCGGCGCGATAGACCGTGGTGATCCCTTCCTCTTCAGTAGTCACATAGATCTTGCCGTCAGCCAGAATCGGCGACGCGCTGTACGTGCCCGACGGCAGTCGCTCGGGCCCATACACTGTTGCGCCGGTCCTGGCATCCAACGCGAACGCCACACCACCGTCGCGCACGATATAGAGCAATGTGCCGTCGCTGACCGGTGTGGGCACGTCGGGCCCCTGCGCAAACGTCCACGCCACGTGAGTGCCAGCCACATCGCCTGTGCCTCCCGGCTTGATCGCCACCATCGGGTTGTTGCGCGTCGGGGCAATGACAAGATCACCGACGATCGTGGGAGACGCAACGATGCGGTAGTTGCGGCCGCGCTGCGGATTGAGCACGTCAGCCCGCCAATACTCAGCGCCCGTGGCCGGGTTGTGACCCGACACCACATCGCCGCCGGTGATGATCAGTTCCGGGCGGCCACTCACCTCGGCCCAGGCTGGTGTCGTGTAGGAGTCAGGCGATTCTGACACGGCCTCGGTCAACCGCTCCACATGCCACATGGTCTTTCCGGTCGCCGCGTCAATCTTCAACAGATACGACGGGTCGTCCGTCTTCATCCCATGCAGCACCTGCACGTAGAGCGCGTTGTCTTTGAGTAACGGCGACGACGCGTAGCCCCAGTTCAAGCCGAAGCGGCCATAGTCGGTCTGGACGTTGCGCGACCAGACTTCCTTGCCGGCGAAGTCAAAGGCGCGAAGCGTGCCGACTCCGGTCATCACCCACACGTGTCGTCCATCAGTCACCGGCGAGGGCGACGACATGTTCTGCTTGCGCTCCATGTGATTCGAATCCGCAAGCGGTCGCTTCCAGGACACCGTCTGCGTGCGTCGGTCGATCGCCCACAGCTCAAGAACTCCATTGTTGGCGCCGGTGGCGACGTTCAGGAAGATCGTATCGCCCCAGATGATCGGGGTGGAACCGCTGTAGGCGGGCAGCGACAATTTCCAGGACACGTTCTCTGTCTTGAGGTTGGCGCATACGAACGGCGTCAGCGGCCGGCCCTCCCGCCCACCACCACGGCCCTGCGGGGCCGCGCTGGCACCCATGGAGACTCCGGTTCCGGCAGTACCGGATGCCGGCTCCTCGGCCACGCACGATGCGCCCCATGTGACCGGCAACCCGGTTTCAGTGCTCACACCATTGTGGGAGGGGCCGCGCCAATGGGGCCAGTTGTCAGCGAAGATCGCGGTTCCGGTCGCGACAGTGAGCAACGAAGTCAGGCTGAGAACAGCACGCATGATAAGTCTCCCCGCGGGGATCTTAGCATCAGGCCAGGCTGGCGCAATTACTTGACGACGTTCAATGTCACGTCGAGTTTGATCACTTCGCCACTGGTTTTGTCGGTGGCCACGGAGAACTGCACGGTCTGGCCGTCTCGGAGGATCGGCGAGTTCTGCGCTCTGAAATTCTGGAAGCCGGGCCCCAGCTGCGCTGACTCCCCACCGGGCATCCTGAAAAGCTGGGTGTCCTGGACAGTGAGCGTGACCCTGTACAAACCGTCCGCCAGCGCCTCAGCCTCACAACTGATGTTCGTGCCCAGGGACCGGCGGGAGTAGGACATCGAGTTCCCGTTGCCCGTGAGCACAGGCTGAGGCACGGGCACGTCGCTCCCCATCTGGATATTGGCCTGGCCGCCCGTGTTGACCCACAAGACGAATGGCAGACTCGCGGTCTTCTTTTCACCCTCGAAGCGGGAAATCGCCACCGTCACCTTGAGAGGCACCGACGCCGCCTCTGCCGCACCACCGCGGCCCTGCTGCGCACGTACCGGACTCGCCGCGCCCAGCGCCAGCCCGACCATCAACACCGCCGCACCCAGGTTCCTCGTCATCGCACTCATTTCGTCTCCCCTGCCGCATCCACGCGGCGAATGATCGGGGTCGCACCACCACGACCCCAATTGCTTCCAAGTTCAATGACCACAATTGGCGCCACCACAATCGGCTCCACCACGATCGGCGTCATCCCCGAGCCAGGTGCGGCGACGGCGTCCACCAGCACCAACGTCAGTTTCTGTCCGTTGACATCTGCCCATAGCCCCCGCAATACCGAGGCCTGATTCGTGATGACCTCGAGTCGCGGCTGAGTCTGCGTCGTGGGCTGGGGCACTGCGTCGCTTCTGGTGACCACGCGGCGCACCGAGGCCACGCGCCCGAGAGTGCCGCTACTCGCTTCGGCGTCCGCGATCGTGGCGGGTACCGGCACCGACACAGCAGGAGCCGATGCAAACGTCTCGCCGGTGGGCACGTCCGCCGATGGCCGCCACATCATGACCACCGCCAGCGTCACACTCGCCGCGGCCGCAAGGCCCCACCACATCTGTCGAGTGCGGGCTCGTGACCGGGCCACTCGCGCGCGCACGCCGCCCGCGAAGGACGCCGGCGGCGTCACGTCCAAAGCCGCGCCAAGTTCCGCCAGCTCGTCAGAGCGTTCAGTCATGTCAGCATCTCCTTCAGCAATTTTTTGGCGTCGAACACTCGCGACTTGACAGTGCCCTCGGGTGCCCCCGTCAGCGCCGCCACTTCCTTCATCGAATGTTCCTGAATCGAAGCGAGCACCACCGTCAGCCGAAGGACGTCCGGCAGTCGGTCGATCGCTTCCCACAATCGCCGGGCCCGCTCGGCGGCAATAACCTGTTGCTCGCTCGAGGGCTCGTCGTTCGGCTCGACCGGTACCTGCTCGCGGATCATGCGCCGCCGGTCGCCGCGACGGTGGTCCAGTGCCAGCCGCCATGCCATGCGCACCAGCCAGGCCCGGAACGCCTCGCGGTCACGCAACTGCGCGAACCCCCGGTAGGCGCGCGCAAAGGCCTCCTGCGCCACGTCCTCGGCATCCTGATGATGCCGGAGCACGCTGAACGCCACACGAAACGCCAGCGTGGACGAGTCTTTGAGACGAGCTTCGAATTCCTGATCGATGTCTCGCACGTCAGTGGTCAGGAATCGTGGCACGGCCTGGGCGATTTCACGCATGCGGTCCTGCCGAGCAAGACGCCGCCGACCGGACGCCGGTTGGCGCATCTGTGCTGTTTGAAACATCCGCAGTCAACCGTACCAAGTACGGTTTGCGGTGACCATGGGAGCCCACCCGGCCAAAGGCGATGTCATCGTCCGGCATTCGTCTGGCCGCAAAGCCAATCGATTTGCGGTGCGGACCTCGTCCTGCGCCGACCAGCTCCTGTTTGTTTCCTGCGACGCCGCGGTGGCACATGCGTTGGCGTTTGCCAGATTTGCGGTCGTGGCGGCCTGGATTGACGACCCCGAAGGTGGCCTGGTGCTACTCGAAAGCCATCGGACTGAGCGATTTTCCGCAGGCCCGTCGCACGAACAGACCGCAGACGCCATTAAGCGGCTTGCGCACGGTGCCGTCCGCGTGGCACCGAACCTGCAACCCTGACCTGGATGCATCGTCGAAATCTGTTGCGCCTGATGGGGCTGGCGTCGTTGGCGCCTGCCCTGAAGCCTCTTTCCGGCTTCCAGACCAGTTCACCGGACGTTGAGCTCGAGCTGACGGCGGCGCCGGGCGAGGTCAATCTCCTGCCTGGGGCAGCGACGCGCGTGTGGCGGTTCACCGGCCGAGTCCTCAGGGGTCCAGCGAACTCGCTTGAAACCAATGAGGGTTCGTACCTCGGCCCCGTAATTCGCCTTCGCCGGGGCCAGCGGGTGCGCATCCGGTTCCGGAATCGTCTGAACGAACCATCGATCGTCCACTGGCATGGACTCGACGTGCCCGACGTGGCCGACGGCCATCCGCGACTGGCGGTGGAGGGCGGGCGCGACTACGTGTACGACTTCGAGGTCATCAACCGGGCCGGCACCTACTGGTATCACCCGCACCCCCACATGCGCACCGGCGCCCAGGTGTATCAGGGGCTGGCCGGCCTCCTGTTGGTGTCTGACGCCGAAGAAGAGGCCTTGGGACTGCCGTCGGGAAGCGGCGAGTTGCTGTGCGTGCTTCAGGATCGCCGCATCGATGCACGCAATCAGTTCGAGTACGCCGCCGGCGGCATGGGCATGGCGGCAATGATGCAGACCATGAACGGCTGGCTGGGCGACACGGTGCTGGTCAACGGGCGACCGCTGCCGGTGACGGGCGTGGACCGCCGAACCTACCGCGTCCGCATCCTCAACGGGTCCAACGCCCGCATCTACAAACTCGCGTGGAGCGATGGCACGCCGGTCACGATCATCGGAGGCGACGGCGGGTTGCTGGAACGGGCACGCACGACGCGGACGCTCACGCTTGCGCCCGGGCAACGCGCCGACGTGTTGCTGGACCTGTCGGCACACGCGGCAGGTTCCACCGTAGAGCTGCGCAGTCTCACCTATCCCGCCGACGCCGCCGGCCGCGTCGGGATGATGGCCGAGACGTCTCGGCTGCCGCAGGGCGCGGCTATCACCTTGATGTCGATGAAGGTCTCAGGCACCGTGGGCGCACACTTTCGACTGCCCGACCGCCTCTCGGCGCCCGTGCCACTCTGGGCGATCAGGACCGACGCGCCGGTACGTCGCGTGCCTCTCGTGTTTCGTCAGATGAACTGGCTGCTCGCCGGACGTACGTTCGAGATGGAGACCGCCGCTGCGGACGAAACGGTGGCGGCCGGCGCCACGCAGGTGTGGGAACTGGTCAACGAGGCCAACCCGATGGGCATGGCGATGGCGCATCCCATCCATCTGCACGGGCGGCAGTTCCGTGTGCTGTCACGGTCGGGCGCAGAGACCAATCCGCTCAGCGAAGGCTTCAGCGATGGCGCGCCGACGGACACGGTGCTCGTGCTGCCGGGCCAGACCGTGCGCCTGCAGGTGACGTTCTCCCAGTACCCCGGCCTCTACCTGTATCACTGCCACATTCTCGAGCACGAAGACATGGGGATGATGCGCAACTTCCGCATCACCGGCCGGCGTCTTTCGTAGCGCGCGCCGGGTCTCAAGCGCGCGGTCGCGGCCTTGAGACCCAGGCCGCGCTACGTTCCACTTTCATCAGCTCCACGACGTCAATTCTGGTCCCGTCAGCCGCACGCTTCGACGCCACGACCCGCACACGCCGCCATCCGCCGCCCAGCCGAAGGGCGGGGTCACCCTTGACTCCAATGAGGACGACAACGCCCCGGTCACCGGCGGTGAAGGAATACGCTGAGGCGGGTTGACCAGTGTCATGAAACGTCGTTGACGCCCGGCCAAACACGGTCTCTATGGCGCGGTGCCCCGCCACATAGGCGTCGGCACACCTCTGCTGGACGGGGCCCGGCAGCTCGGCCATCAGTCCCGCCTGCGAATGGTGAACGCCACCCAGTTGGAACGCGCGGTCAAGTACACCCAGTGCAAAAAATGCGGCGGGCTCGCTCCAGCGTTGCCGGCCCGTTTCACTGCCGGGGCGCTCGTCTGCCCCTATTGGCTCGTTGTTGATCACCGGCACACCTTGCGCCACGACAATCTCGAAGAGCGATCGCACACCCGACACTTGCGGCCACATCTCGCCGCCGCGATCGAGATGCGCGGTGATGTACGTGCCGCCGCGCGTCGGATAGGTGTTACTCGAGGGGACGTCGGACTCAGCCGCACCGACCGCCCACACCAACCGGCGCGGTGTGGCGATGTCCTCACCCCACGATCGGAGGCGATCGGGCGTCAGCTCCTTCGCCTGCGTTGAGTTGCCCACTTCGTTCGCCAATTCCAACACGACGCCGCGGCGACCGGCGAGAATGTCCGCAATGTCCTGCAGATGCGCCCGGGCGTCGTATCCGGATGCGGTATCGGTCAGGGCGGTGACCTCCACCACCAGTCCGCGTGCTGCCGCGCGATCGAGCAACGCGGGCAACTCCGCCCGCGCGTGTGCCGGCGTCTGTGGCGCCCACATCAGCGCGCCGGCAAACACACGCACGCCGTTGAATCCTGTTCGAGCGGCCCAATCAAGAAACGCCGTCTGTTGTGCGGGGGTGCGCGAGAGCAGGGTCAGGCCCGACACCCAACGGGGGATGTAGCGTGCTCCCGCCTCGTCTACGAACTGCCGGCCCTCAACACGCAGTTGTGGGACCAGCTGATTCTTCTCTCCACCGGTCACCAGGGCCACCGAGAGAATGGCGACCACGGCCGCAGCAATTTGGCGCACACTCGATTGTCGCGCTTTTTTTGCGGACGCTCCCGTCACCTTTTGGACGGTCGTGACCACTTGAGGGTGATGACTACCATGACCCTCTCCTCCCACCCCGTCGCCACCTCGTCTGACGACCGACTCTGGCAGGCCGCTCGATCCGGCAATCCCGACGCCTTCGGCCTGATCGTCGAGCGCTATCAGTCGCTCGTGTGTTCGGTGGCGTACTCAGGCCTTGGCAACCTCGCGGCCTCCCAGGACCTGGCGCAGGAGACGTTTGTCACCGCCTGGCGCCAGATCGGTGACCTGCGCGAACCCGACAAACTTCGCGGCTGGCTCTGCGGCATTGCGCGCACGCTTGTGGCGAACGTGCGGCGCCGTGACGCGCGGCGCGGCGGCGCACCGGCGTCGCTTGACGCGATTGGCGAGCCCGCAGCGCTCGCGGACGACCCGCTCGCCCAGGCCGTCACACGCGAAGAAGAGGCGCTGCTGTGGCGGGCCATCGGCGCGTTGCCCGAGTCCTACCGTGAGCCGATCGTCCTCTTCTACCGCGAAGACCAGTCTGTGGCTGGCGTGGCCGAGCTGCTCAACCTGAGCCAGGACACCGTCAAGCAGCGGCTCTCGCGAGGCCGGGCGATGTTGCGCGGTGAGGTGGCGTCGATGGTGGAATCCACGCTCTCGCGCACGCGCCCGAGCGGCGCCTTCACCGCTGGTGTGCTCGCGGCCATCGCGGTGGCGGCGCCGACGACGAGCGCAGCGGCGACCGTGGGTACGGCTGCCGCTGCCACGGGCGCGGCGTTGTCGACAAATGGCGCGCTCGGTCTTGGCGGCGCGGTTGTCGTCGGTCCCGCCGCAGGACTGGCCACGGCGTGGCTCGCGTCGAAGTTGTTGCGTGTGACTGCGCGGTCTGCCGCTGAGCAACGAGTCATCGGCCAGCAGTTCCGGCAGGGCGTCACGTTCGCCTTCGTCATGGTCGTCGGTTTGATCGTGGGGATCTTCGGCAGCCTGAAGTACTTCGCGGACTCACCGTGGGTGCTGATCACGCTGACCTGTGTGTGGACCGGCATCCTGTTGGTACGGCTCGGCCTTGTGAACGATGGCCTTCAGCGCGAGATCGATCGCATTCGCATCGAGACGGGCACGACCGACGCCCAGTATGCGCAGCATCTTGCAAGCCGTGGGGTCACCGCCGGTCCACGACGTTACTCGTCGTCGTCGCAGCTGTTCGGACTTCCCCTGTTCGCGTTTGCGACCGGCGGACTTGATGTTGGTTCGTACCGCACGCGCGGTGCACGAGGATGGATTGCGATTGGTGACCTGGCGATCAGCCCCCTCCTCGCAATTGGCGGATTGGCTGTGGCACCCATTGCGATCGGTGGCGCCACGGTTGGCGTGCTCAGTCTCAGCGTGGCGGGCTTGGCCTTTGGCGTACTGGCCTTCGGCAGCATCGCGGCAGGCTGGTGGGCCATCGGCGCGGTCGCAGTCGGATGGAAGGCGGCCGCAGGTGCGGTGGCGGTAGCGCGCGACTATGCGGTGGGCAGCATGGTTCGCGCGGCCGAGGCAAACACGACGGTGGCGGTTGAGTGGTTCAAGTCGCAGTGGTTCACGCCGGTCGCCGCGGTGTTTGGCTCGCTGGTCCCCGTACTCATCCTGCTCTCCATCGTCATTCCGCTCGGCCTCATCGCTCGGCGCGCGTGGCGACTGCGCCGTATCTGACTGATCGCGTCGGTGGGGTTGCTCAACGTGAACGGCCGCGGCCTTGAGACCCAGGCCGCGTTATGGCTCAGCTACACCACAGAGACTACGGGCTCGTGCTCAACTGCGCTCTCGTGCACGGTGTCGGCCAAGTCTCACAGGGACCAACGTCGAGCAGCGGCGGATCGCGCCGCCCGGCCGCTGAGAACACGAGCCCGAAGAGAAGACGGATCAGCACGGAGTTGGGTAGAATGAACGTCCTTCAGGTGGTGTATTTTTCGAGCGGCGGACTGGCCCAGTTTTCGAGCGGCGCAACCAGAACGGGATCAATCGGGGATCATGAGGGTCTGACGCCGGTCGTGCGACGTTGCGACTCGCGCAATTTTCTAGAAAGAACAAAGAGAAGTGGTGCGCCCGGGTGATTCTTTTCGCAGGCCAGAGCCAGTGGGCATGTAGGCAAACCAGCCCGGACACCGGAGGGTAAGCGCAGTCGAAAGTAAGGGGATTTTGATTCAGGTGGGCGTGAGGGTGGGCGTAATCCTTAGATCCGGAGCACGACCCCAGAAGCAAAATTGAGTTTCTCCGAGGGATAAGGATATGAGCCCGGGTGGAATCGAACCGAGAACCAACAGATTAAGAGTCCTGGTGAGAACGCGATCCCACAGGATCAGGTCAGCGTTTTGGGAGCCTAGTTCGATGCCGACCGGATCAGAGGGTCTGCTGGCCCGGCTGCGACACCTGCTCAACTGGGCGATCGCGGAAGGCATGCTTGACGAGGGCTGCGCTTGCGTCTACTCACCGACACGAGCGGTTTCCCCGAGCCAAGGAAGGCATTGCTATCGAGCGAGGACGCGACATTTCTAACGAGCGGTGACAGTCGGGTCGGGGCGGATTTGACAGAAGCGCACGCACTTGGGTATGTTGCCGATCCCACCAGTCACCCGGGCTTCTGGGTTGTGTTCACCGATCCCCTGGCCAAGCACCATTGTTCCACGCGATCGCTCTACGTGTCGTCTGCACGCGGTCGAGGACCCCAATGGCGCGGCGCCTGTGGACGGAGGCATAGGACATGTCCGAGAACATCTACGATCCCAAGTCCCCCGGCGATGACGTCGTCGGCACTGCTTCTATCGGCGACGAGATTCGGCGCAACGAGGCGCTGCTCCAGGCAGGCGCCCTGCAGCGCGCGATCTTCAACAGCGCCAATTTCTCGAGTATTGCGACCGACGCGAAGGGCGTCATTCAGATCTTCAACGTCGGTGCCGAGCGCATGCTGGGCTACACAGCCGCCGCGGTGATGAACACGATCACGCCGGCGGACATTTCCGATCCCCAGGAAGTGATCTTGCGTGCCACCGCGTTGAGTGTGGAATTCAGCACCCCGATTGCCCCGGGGTTTGAGGCCCTGGTCTTCAAGGCCTCGCGCGGGATCGAAGACATTTACGAGCTCACCTACATCCGCAAGGATGGGAGCCGGTTCCCGGCGGTGGTGTCGGTCACGGCGCTGCGCGATGTGGAGAACGACATCATCGGGTATCTGCTGATTGGCACTGACAATACCGCGCGCAAGCAGGCAGAAGAAGCGCTGCTCAAAGCCGGCGCCCTGCAGCGCGCGATCTTCAACAGCGCCAATTTCTCGAGTATTGCAACAGACGCGAAGGGCGTCATTCAGATCTTCAACGTCGGGGCCGAGCGGATGCTGGGCTACGCGGCCACCGAGGTGATGAACACGATCACCCCGGCGGACATTTCCGATCCGCAGGAAGTGGTTGCGCGCGCGAAGGCGCTCAGCGTCGAGCTCGGCACGCCGATCACGCCCGGCTTCGAGGCCCTGGTCTTCAAGGCCTCGCGCGGGATCGAAGACATCTACGAGCTCACCTACATCCGCAAGGACGGGAGCCGGTTCCCGGCGGTGGTGTCGGTCACGGCGCTGCGCGATGTGGAGAACGCCATCATCGGGTATCTGCTGATTGGCACCGACAATACCGTGCGCAAGCAGGTCGAAGAAGAGCAGAAGAAACTCGATCAGCGCCTGCGCGACCAGCAGTTCTATACGCGCTCGCTTATCGAATCCAACATTGACGCCCTCATGACGACCGACCCGTCGGGCATCATCACCGACGTCAACAAGCAGATGGAAGCGCTCACCGACTGCACGCGCGACGAGCTCATCGGCGCGCCATTCAAGAACTACTTCACCGATCCGGAGCGGGCCGAGGCGGCCATCAAGCTGGTCCTGAACGAAAAGAAGGTCACCAACTACGAACTCACCGCGTGCGCCAGGGACGGCAAGACCACGGTGGTGTCCTACAATGCGACCACCTTCTACGACCGAGACAGGACGCTGAAGGGTGTGTTCGCCGCCGCACGCGATGTCACGGAGCGCAAGCACATCGAACACATGCTGCAGGAAAAGAACGTCGAACTGGAGAGCGCCAAGTCCATCGCGGAAAACGCCAACCTCGCGAAATCGACTTTCCTTTCCAGCATGAGCCATGAGCTGCGCAGCCCGCTCAATGCGATCCTCGGTTTCGCTCAGCTGATGCAGTCCGACTCCCAGTCGCCGACGCCTTCTCAGAAGGAAAGCATTGCCCAGATTCTCGATGCGGGATGGCATCTGCTGAACCTGATCAATGAAATCCTGAATCTCGCGGTGATCGAGTCTGGGCAGGTCTCGCTGTCTGGTGAACCGGTGTCACTGGAGGAGGTGATGCTCGAATGCCAGGCCATGATGGAACCGCAGGCGCATCAGCGCGGCATTGGCATGGTCTTTCCGCAGTTCGATACCCCCTGCTTCGTCAGTTCCGATCGAACCCGATTGAAGCAGGTCCTCATCAACCTGCTTGCCAACGCGATCAAATACAACAAGGTGCGGGGCACGGTCGTCGTGGACTACGCCGTGAGCGCCCCGGAACGCATTCGCGTCAACATTCGGGACACCGGCGCAGGATTGGACCCCGTTAAGCTCACGCAGCTGTTTCAGCCGTTCAATCGCCTCGGGCAAGAGGCCGGAACAGAGGAAGGCACGGGCATCGGTCTCGTGGTCACCAAGCGCCTGGTCGAACTGATGGGGGGCGCGATCGGCGTGGACAGCACGGTCGGGGCAGGAAGCGTGTTCTGGATCGAGCTGCTCTCGGCTGATGCACCGCAAGCGATCGCTGAAGCAAGCGAGGCTGCCGCCGATGCCCCACCGCACGCAGCGTACGGCGCGCGGCTACGCACCCTGCTCTGTGTCGAGGACAACCCGGCCAACCTGAAGCTGGTTGAGCAACTCATCGCACGCCGTCCCGATATACGCCTGCTGACCGCGGCAACCGGGACTGTCGGCATCGAGATTGCGCGCGCCTCCCAGCCGGAGGTGATCCTGATGGACATCAATCTACCTGACATCAGCGGTATCGAAGTCATGAGAATCCTGCGCGACGACCCGGCAACCGCGCACATCCCCGTCATTGCAT
Source organism: uncultured Solibacteraceae bacterium (assembly GCA_964489685.1). GTDB lineage: Bacteria > Acidobacteriota > Vicinamibacteria > Vicinamibacterales > SCN-69-37 > SYFT01. The sequence goes on from CAZAZR010000027.1 coordinate 26,433, forward strand.
TGAGCGCCAATGCGATGCCACGCGACATCGAAATGGGGTTGAAGACAGGATTCTTCCGGTATCTCACCAAGCCAATCAAGTTGAATGAATTTATGGACGCGCTGAACGTGGCGCTGGAATCTGCCGACGACGGGCGTCGTGTCCAGTAATGTGATCGAAGTCGAGCACCATCGATTCGGAGATGCCCAGGTCGACTGTGACGCTGCTGCCTTACCGTTCGTCGCGCGGCCGCCAAGCGCACCCTGATGTGGGCGTGAAATGCGAGGGTACTCCTCGACCGCCTCTTCGTTTTCTTTCCCTTTGCCGCTCACAGCGGCTCGGTCACGAGGGGGGGCTGAGATAATTCGAGATAGCCACCAGGAAGTCGTGGTAGGTCAGCGGCTTGGTGATGTAGCCATCACAGCCTGCGGATCGAATGCGGTCCTCGTCGAGCGTCGTCGCCAGCCCGGTGAGGGCGACGATCGGAATGGCGCGCGTCGCGGCGTCCCGCTTGAGCAGCTTCGTGGCTTCGAGGCCGTCTATGCCTGGGAGCTGGATATCCATCACGATCAGGCTGGGTTGTTCGTCGCGCGCCAGCCTCAGGCCAACCTCTGCATTCGTCGCGCTGATCACGGTATGGCCCGCCGACTGCAGCATCAATGTCGCCACCTTCATATCGGCGGGGGTGTCTTCGATGATCAGGATTTTGGCCATATCGGGCGATTCTCTGCGGGGCTCCAGCTGGGCGACGCCAGCGGTGAAAACCCACAGACATCTTGAGCTGACTGTTCAGCATTGTACACGTTGAACCGAATCTTGACGCGCGTCTGAACGTGTGTTTTTGTCGTGCAATACCGTCGGTGTTCACGTTTTCCTGGGAAAACGTGGTGAGCCCGGGTGGAATCGACCACAACGGCGAGGCCGAAGGCGGGAGCCGTGTGGCTGATGACACCCGTGGCGAACCAACCTGAAGCGAAGCGAAGGATGGTGAGCCCGGGTGGAATCGAACCACCAACCAACAGATTAAGAGTCTGCTGCTCTGCCAATTGAGCTACGGGCCCACAAAAAGTGGGGTCTTTCTCTTGCGTGTCGCGGCGCAGCCAGCCGTAGCCGCGAGCGCAGCGAGCGCCTGGCGAAGGATGGTGCGTCCGGCAGGATTCGAACCTGCGACCTTTGGCTTCGGAGGCCAACGCTCTATCCAACTGAGCTACGGACGCAATTTCGATCCGTCAATCCTGGTGCGCCAACAACACATCGCGCCATGGTGCGCCCGGAGGGACTTGAACCCCCAACCTACGGGTTCGAAGCCCGGTGCTCTATCCAATTGAGCTACGGGCGCACAGCAATGAAGCGTATCACAGGGACCCCGTCGGTACGGGCAAGGGATTTCTCGCGAAACACAAATCCGCCACCTCGCGGCCGCCAATGATGTGCTCCTGGATAATCCGCTCGGCATTTTTTGGCGTGACGCCCCGGTACCACGTGCCGTCCGGATACACCACCGCGATGGGGCCGCCGGTGCAGATGCGAAAACACCCCACGCGGGTCCGGTACGCGGGCCCATCAGGCCCGGACAAGCCCAGTTCCTTCATCCGGCCTTTGACGTAGACCCACGTCTTCTGCCCCTGTTCGGCATCCACACAATCGGGACCAATACATACAAAGAGGTGCCGGGTCAGCTTGCCGACGCCAAACGATGCAGCGGCGGCCTCGGGTGTCGTACGTGACTTGCCCATCAGATTGCCGATTCCACCGGCAGCCCGGCTTTGCGCCACGCGCCCATGCCGCCAATCAAGTTGATGACGTTGTCGAACCCGTGCGCCTTCAGCACACTCGCGCCAATGGACGACCTCGCGCCGGCCGCGCATTGGACGACGAGGGGTTTGTCGCGGGGAATGTCAGCAAGGTGATCGGCGAGGTACCCGAGGTTGATGTGCTGCGCGCCCGCGATGCGCCCGCCGTCCCACTCATTTTGATTGCGCACGTCCAGCAGGGTCACGGCATTGTGTTCGAGTGATGCCTGCAGGTCCTGCACGGTCACCTGCGGCACTGTGCCCAGCGGACGCTCACCGGCGGCCCATGCGTCGATCACGCCGGCATCAAAGTAGCCGGCGATGCGGTCGAGGCCAATCATCGCCAAATCGCGCACCGCCATGTCGATTCCGGATGCCGGCTCGTCAACAATCAGAAAGAAGTCCTGGTCGTACGGCACGAGCCAGCCGGCCCAGGTGGTGAAGCTGGCGTTGAGCGGAATGTTGATCGTCCCTGGCACATGGCCAGCTGCATAGGCCGCCGCCGACCGGGTGTCGATCACGATCGCCTTCGCGCCAAGCTTCGCGTCGAGCGCTTCGACCTGCAGAAACTCGGGTCGTCTGAACCCGTGCAGAATTCTCGGCCCCTCCTTGTTCACGCGTTTCATCTCGGCGAAGTACTTGGGCGGCTCCGGCTGGCCGGCCAGCACCGCCGCGACAAACTCGCCTTCGGTCTTCGCCTGGAACGCCCAATTGAAGCGCCGCTCGTACCCCAGCGTGCTGTGAGGAATGGCGCTGATGCCTTTGCCGCATGACGACCCCGCGCCGTGTCCGGGCCACACCTGCAGCCAGTCGGGCTGCGGCGCAAACTTCTGCAGGCTGGCGTACAGCGCGCGAGCGCCCACCTCCATCGTGCCCTTGATGTTCGCGGCCTTCTCGAGCAGGTCTGGGCGCCCGACGTCGCCCACGAAAATGAAGTCGCCCGACGCAACGGCAATGGGCTCTGACGCGCCCGCCGCATCCGTCACCAGAAACGAAATGTGCTCGGGGGTGTGACCGGGCGTGTGCACCACGTCGATGAGCACGCTCCCCACGGTGATGCGATCGCCATCCTTCACCAGGGTCGCGCCCGACTCGGCCGCAAAGGCGTACTTCCAGTTCGCATCGCCTTCGTCCGACAGATACAGGGTGGCCCCGGTCCGCGCCGCCAGTTCCCGGCTGCCCGACACGAAGTCGGCATGGATGTGGGTCTCGGTCACGTGCGTGACCTTCACGCCCTCGACCTCTGCTGCCTTGATGTACTGATCGATATCGCGATTCGGATCGATGACAATTGCCGCACCGGCACCCGGGCAGCCGATCATGTAACTGGTCTGCGCCACCTTCGGCTCAAAGAAACGTTTCAGGAACATGGGGGTATTGTACTCAGGTGCCTCGCTACAAACTCATCATGGAATATGCCGGCACCCGGTACTCCGGCTGGCAAATTCAACACAACGCCCGCACGGTCCAGGGCGAACTCCATCGGGCGCTCGAGGAGGCCACGCGGGGCCGGCACTTCGAGACCTACGGCTCGGGCCGCACCGACGCCGGCGTTCACGCGCTCGGCCAGGTTGTCCACGTGGACCTGCCCAACGCGCTCCCGCCCGACACTCTGGTCGCGCGCATCAATGACGGGCTGCCTCACGACATCAATGTGCTCTCGGCCGAACGGATGCCGCCACGCTTCCACGCGCGTCACAGCGCCGTGGCGCGACGCTACAGGTATCAACTCTCGCGCCGCCGGTCGGCCTTCGAAAAGCCGTATGTCTGGTGGGTGCGCGAGCCCCTCGACCTGGTCCGCATGCGCGCTGCCGCAACCCATCTGGTCGGCTTCTCCGACTTCCGGAGCTTCACTGACGATGACCCGGACGAGAAGTCCACGCAGGTCCTGTTGCAGGAATTGACGCTGACCGAGCAGCACCACTTGATCGTGGTCCACGTGACCGGGTCACACTTTCTCTGGAAGATGGTTCGGCGGATTGTCGGCGTGCTCGTCGAGGTGGGCAAAGGCGGCTTGACGCCCGGCGACGTGGGACGCCTGCTCCAGAAAGAATCCCCGCTGACGGCGACACTGACGGCGCCGGCAGCGGGGCTGTTTCTGGAGCGAGTCGACTACCCTACCACTTCACAATGAGCCGGCCCCAGGTGGTGTGCGCCTTGTACGGGGCGTACGTGTAGTAGAGCAGCACGTTGTTGCCGGCCACGAGTGACGACTGCGCGGCGGCGTCCAGCGTGAAGTCCTGCACATCGTACTTGTCGTACCAGTAGGTCACGCCCAGCGAGATGTGACGGTTGATCTCGAAGACCGCGTCCACCGAGGCCCGCGTCAGGTCGCTCTTGATCTCCGGCAACGCCACCGGCGTCGGCAGCGTCGACGGCACGATGGCCTCTTCGGGCAGCGTGCGGTTCGGCACCGGGCCGGTGATGTACTCGTACGTCGCCCGCGTGCGGTTGTAGTCGTAGCGGAAGAACAGGTCCAGCTTCTCGGCGATCTTCAGGACGTCCGCATTGAAGAGCACCGAATGCACCTTGTCGCCGGCGTCGGTCGCCCAGTTGCGCGACGGGTCCAGCGTCTGCGGGCCCGGGTTCGCCTGGCGTGACCGCTGCAGACTGTTGTAGTCCTCATACGAGTAGGACGCGCCCACATTGAACCGCTCGGTCGGGCTGCCTTCGAATCCGGCCGAATACACGTTGTGGTTGTTGTCGCGCAGGCCGAATTCGCTGTTCAGATAGTCGTCACGGCCGATGGCCGTCGACAGGTTCAGCGCCCAGTTCGTGACGGGCATGAACGATCCGACCATCGTGAACCGATTGCGGTCGCGTTCGGCGAGGTCGAAGTGCCGCATGCCGGGCTGTTCAGTCACATCCGTCAGGATCTTCACGTCGAAGCCCTCGCCCCGCCGCTGCGCGTATTCATACATCGCACGGACGCTGACCAGGCCTGTGCTGAGCGTATCAACCTTGATCCGCATCGAGTTGTCCACGGTGGATTCGAAGATGCGATGCGTCCTGTCCTCCTGATGCCGCGTGGCGCCAAACGTCAACGCCACCGGCCCCTTCGGCGTGAACTTGATGTCGGCATCAAGCGTGTGCCGCAGCAGGCCGAACGGCTCCGAGTGGAGCGGCGACGCCGGCGTCGACAGGGTGCCGTCGTACCCGACACGCCGCACCGCCTCGTACTCCGGTGTCTGGTTGTCGTAGTCGAAGTACCGGTACCGCAGGTTGACACTCACAAGCGACGACGGGCGCGAGACGAAGTTGATGTTCGCCGCGGTCGTCTTGGCTTCCGCATTGAGCGTCGCACGGTCGGGTGCCCCGGCGGCTGCGAGCACCGCCGAGTTACTCGTCAGCGGCAACACCTGGCCGTTGTCATCCTTGAGCGTACTCATCGCGGCATACGCCGTGAGCCGCGACTTCTTCGGCATCTTGATCGAGATCATGCCGTTGACGCCCAGCCGGATGCTGCTCACCGGCAACGACAGGCGACCGGCGGACGCCGTGCCTGAAATGTCCGTCGCCCGCAACGGATTGTCGAACAGTACCGAGGTGACGTTGTTCGTGAACCACGATCCGCTGTACCCGGCCCGGAGCAACATCCGGCCGCGCTCGTATTCCGCCGAGCCGTCGAAGTCGGTCAGCGAATGGTCGATGGGCGCCGCGAACTCCACGACCTGCCCATGGCCGAACGAACCGCCAAACGGCTGTCCGCCCTCGCGCGTGGTGTGCTTGAAGTTGACCCGCAGCGACGCCTCGGGCACCGGCAGAAACTCGAACCCGCCTTCGCCGCTGTGCCGTTTCGACTTGAGGTCGAACGCCGGCGAGCCGTTCACCAGGGCCAGCAGGGCCGCCGGCCTTGCCGCAGTCGACAAGCTCTGCAACTGCAGCTGAATGGCATCGTCTATACGGAACTCATTCGCACCAACCAGCGTGTAGGGCGTACGGGTCGTACGGCTCAGTAACATCGGAATCTGGTCCCATGTCGCCGAGGCGTTGAGCCGGCCTGGGCGCACGAACCTGCCGATGTAACGCTGGTCGGAACGGCCCACGTGGCTGGCGTCAAAGTCGAAGAACCAGCCCTTGCTCTCCGAGCGCAGCTTGAACCCTTCAAGGAACAGGCCGTCGCCCAGGTCGCGGTAGCGCTCGTATCGGGCGCCATCGCCGGTGATGCTGGAACCCCGCACGCCGAAGTCCGCCCATCCACGGGTGAGCGAGGTCTCGGGAGTCGACGCGGTTTGTGCGAACGCGGACGCGGGGAACAGGGCGACCGCAAGAATCAGAAGACGAGTGAGTTTGCGCATGATGGCCCTCTCCTAACGCACGAACATATTGCCCGCGGGATGATTCGACCCGTGGATGGTGGAGTGGCACGTCACACAGGACCTCGCATACACGCGGACGCTGGTGGCCACGAGTCCGGCGTCATAGATCGTGCTGGGATGGCGCGTGGCCACATGGCATCGCTGGCAGAGCGCCGGCGGCTTGGAGACCAGCATCCGGTCGTTGGCTGAACCATGGGCATCGTGGCAGGTTGTGCAGCCCTCGCGCGACGGCGCGTGTTCCCACAGGAAGGGGCCGCGTTTGTCGGCGTGACATGAGACACACGTATCCGCGACAGAGTCGCCCTTGCGGAGCAGCTTCACGTTCGTCGAACCGTGGATATTGTGGCACGTCGAACATTCGAGTTTGCCTTCGCGCACCGGCATGTGGCCGGACCGATCGACCTTGGAGACCTTGTCGCGATGGCAGGAGGCACAGACGTCCATCTGGCTCGCTTTCTTCAGGGCGCCCTTGGCCGAAAGCGGCGTGTGCACGCTGTGGCACGTCGTGCAGGCCACGCCTCGTGACTCATGCTGACTGCCATCCCACAGGGCGTGTTCGCCGCGTGTATGACACGTCGTACACGTCGCGTTGGCCTGGTCGGCCGACATCGTCTTGAATGAGAGCGGTTTGACGCTCACCGGGTCTTCGATGTGTTTGCTGCCGGGTCCATGGCAGGTTTCACAACCCTGTTGGGCGGCGGGCGACCGCGGGTCCGCGGCGCGATGATGCGGGGTCTCGGCGTACTTGGCCATGGCCGCTTCGTGGCACGTCAGGCACGTCGCCTGGCCCACATACGTGGCCCCTGCCGCGACCGCCGCCTGCGCAGGATTCACTACCATCGCGGATTTTTCCGCAGCAGCCGGGGGCGCGCTGCTCTCGGGCATGTTCGCGCGCATGGTCCCGAAAGCAGCCAGCCACACCACAAATGCGCTGGCCATCCAGACCATTGGACCCAACCTGCGGATACGTTCACCCATATCAAGCCTCCAGACCGACGTCTACTTCTCCGCTTGAGCAAAGCAAGAACCGGGCCGAAGTCCTGAACCTGTCGGTTCGTTCGCTATTTCAGTGAAAATTTCTCGATCCGATAGCGGATCTGGTCGCGATGGAGGCCAAGGAGCTTGGCCGCCCGGGTCTGGTTGCCACCCGCCCGTTCGAGGGCCTGCACGACCAGGCTTCGTTCAACCTCCTCGAGATTCACGCCGGCGGCAGGCAGGGCGAACCCTCCCGTCTCGGCCTCGTCAGACGCACCGGCGGAGCCCCGAATCGTCTCGAAGTCTGCCGGGTCCAGTACGCCGTCTTCGGTCATCAGCACCGCGCGCTCCACGAGGTTCCTGAGCTCGCGCACGTTGCCCGGCCACGCGTACGCCTTGAGCAACTGCTCGGTGGCGGCGGTCATCCCCGGCACCGAGCGCTTGAACTCGCGTGCGAAGGTCTCGACAAAGTGCTGCGCGAGCAACGCGATGTCGTTGCCCCGATCGCGAAGCGGTGGAATCTCGATGCGCAGCACATTGAGGCGAAAGTAGAGGTCCTGCCGGAATTTGCCGGCGCGCACGGATTCCTCAAGGTTGCGGTGAGTGGCCGCCACCACGCGCACATCCACATGCACATCGGCGGTACCACCCACCCGTCGAAACGTCTTCTCTTCCAGAAACCGCAGCAGTTTGGCCTGAAGGGCCGGGCTCATTTCCCCTATCTCATCCAAGAACACGGTGCCATCGTCTGCCTGCTCGAGCAGGC
>CAZAZR010000028.1:0-33749 GCA_964489685.1 uncultured Solibacteraceae bacterium
CTCATCCGCTGCTGATCGATCTTGCGCTGCAGCTGCACGATGCCGTAAATCAGGGCTTCGGGACGCGGCGGGCACCCGGGCACAAACACGTCGACCGGCACAATCTGATCCACGCCCTGCACGATGGCGTAGTTGTCGAACACGCCGCCGCAACTGGCACAGGCGCCCATCGAAATCACCCACTTGGGCTCGGGCATCTGGTCGTAGATCCTCCGCAGGACCGGCGCCATCTTGCGCGACAGGCGCCCGGCCGCGATCATCAAGTCGGACTGGCGGGGCGATCCACGGAAGACCTCGGCGCCGAACCGCGCCACGTCGTACCGGCCCGCCGCCATGGCCATCATCTCAATTGCGCAACACGCCAGGCCGAACGTCACCGGCCAGATGGCCGACCGCCGCGCCCACTGAACCATTTTCTCGACCGACGTGGTGAGGATGGAGCCCTGTGGTTCTTCGACCGTCATCGATCCACCTCGGAACTCCAGTCAAAGATGCCTTTGCGCCACACGTAAATGTAGCCGGTCACCAGCAGCGCGAAAAACGCCACGATCTGGAAGTATGCCACCGCCCCCAACTCCCGAAACGCCATCGCCCAGGGGTACAGGAACGCCACTTCAATGTCGAACAGCAGAAAGATCATCGCGACCAGATAGAACTTGACCGACTGCCGCTCGCGCGCGTCTCCCACGGGGGGCATGCCGCACTCGTACGGCGCGCTCTTCTCAGGGGTCGGCTTGGAGGGGCCCACGAACTGCGAGAGCAGCACGGAACCGCCGGCAAACCCGGCGCCCAGGCCGATCATGATGAGGATGGGTAAAAAACCGTCCACGGGTCCAGAATCTCCTTCAGTGGCCGAGCCACCCACGCGAGCTTGTACCTCGCATGATCAAGGTGAGATGCTAACTTGGAATGAGCCAATGAGGCAATGACATTGGCCCATTGGCCCATTAACTGAGATCATCTAGCCCTCATGTCCCGCCTGGCCTTTTTTACGCCCTGGCCGCCGCAGCCCAGCGGCGTGGCCACCTGCTCGGCCGACGTCGTCCCGGCGCTGGCGGCGGCCGGGCATGGCGTGGACGTGTTCGTGGATGAAACGCTTGTGGAAGTGTCCCGGGGCCGTGACCGCGGCCCGGACGCGGGCGAGGTTCGCGTGCTCGGTGCGCACGATTTTGTCTGGCGCCATGCGAGGCAGGCCTACGACCTGCCCGTCTATCAGGTTGGTAACTCGTGGGCCCACGAGTTCATCTGGCCGTACCTCTTCCAATTCCCTGGGCTCGTGGTTCTGCACGATGCCCGGCTGCACCACGCGCGCGCCGGCGCCCTCCTGCGGCGGCATCGCGCCAGTGACTACCGGGACGAGTTCGCGTACAACCACCCTCAGTTGTCTCGCGACGCGGCGGAACTGGCGGTGCACGGGTTCGACGGCGCCTACTATTACCAGTGGCCCATGCGCCGGGCGGTTATTGACGCGGCGCGCCTGGTCGCCACGCACTCGGTAGGCGCTATGAAGGTGCTGCGTCAGGAACACCCCGGCCGGGCGATTGACCACATCGCCCTCGGACACGGCGTCGCGGACTTCGACAAGGCCGCGGCGCGCCGCGCGTTTCGCGCGCGCACCGGCATCCCGCCCGACGCGCTGGTTTTCGGCGTGCTGGGGACTGCTGCCCCCGAGAAACGCGTGGCCGAGATCATCCGGGAGTTTGCCGGCGCGCGCCAGTGGGCGCCCGACGCCCGGCTGTTACTGGCCGGACAAGTGTCTCCCCTTCTCCCCCTCGACGACCTGTTGCGTGCCTTCGGCATTCGTGACGTCACCCATCTGGCCGGGCGCCTCGACGACGCCGACTTCGATCACGCGGCGGCGGCGTGCGACGTGGGCCTGAACCTCCGGTGGCCGACGGCGCGGGAGGTGTCCGGCCCCTGGCTTCGGATGTTGTCGCTCGGCCTGCCCACGGTCATCATCGACGCCGTGCATCACCTTGACGTGGTCACGCTCGATCCGCGCACATGGCTCTGCCATGCCCCGACGTCGGATCTCGCGCCGCATCCTGAATCGCGCGCCGTGGCGGTGGGCGTCGATATTCTCGACGAAGGCCATTCGCTGAGGCTGGCGCTACGCCGCCTGGCCTCTGACCCTGAGTTGCGCCGCCGCCTCGGGACGGCCGCTCGGGCGCACTGGGAGTCCAATCATTCGGTACCGCGCATGGTGGCCGATTACGAACGGGCCATCGCGCGGGCACTGGACCTCGCGGCGCCTGCTGCGGATCTTCCCGCCCACCTTCGGCCTGAGCCGGAGGGCCACGCCCGACGCCTGGTCCGTGACATGCTGGACCGAGGTTTGTTCTGAAGGAAACCGACGATGTCAGATTCCCGATTCCCGATTCGCTCCCGTGCGCTGCTCGTTGTGGCCGCGCTGCTCACAGTGATGGTGGCGCGGCCCGAACTCCAGACGGCAGGCGCCGACCGTACGGTGCCGTTCAAAGTGGGAGAAACCCTCACGTTCGACATCTCGTGGACGAGTTTTGTCTCGGCCGGCACCGCGACGTTTTCGGTCAAGGAGCGCCGGCCCGCGGGACCGGGCCGCAACGCGTACTACCTGATCGCCGAAGCCAAACCCTCGTCGGTCATTGGCAAGCTGTACTCGCTCTACTACAAGGCCGAGTCGATGCTCGACACCCGTTCGCTCCTGCCGTCGGTGGCCACGCTCTACAGCGATGAGGGCGGACGCAAGCGACAGAAGACGACCACATTCCGGGGCAACGGCGCGGTGCAGTACGAACTCAAGACTGCCACAGTCGCCACATCGTCGCTGAAGGTGCCCGTGGCCACGCAGGACCCCCTTGGGGCGATCTATATCCTTCGGGCCCTGCCACTCAAAGTCGGGCTGGCCGTACCCATTCCGATCACTGACAGCGGCAAGGCCTACACCATGCGCATCACGGTGGCGGCACGAGAACTCGTCAGGAGCGGCGTGGGCTCGCTGCCAGCCTGGAAAATCTCCATGTCGGTCACCGATGCTGCCGGGAAAGCGGCTGACGCCAGCACGTTCACCGTCTGGATTTCTGACGACGCAAGCTGCCGCTGAAGTTCCAGGCCGGACTCGCGGTCGGCAGCGTGCAACTCACCCTCGCCAAGGTCACCGGGTGACCACGTCTGGCGCGATCACGCTCAACGGCGAACGACGGGACTGGCCGCAGCCGCAGTCGGTCGAACAGTTGCTGCACGCCCTGACGCTGGATGCGCGGATCGTGGCCGTTGAGCTGAACCGGCTCGTCGTCAAACGCGCCCGATTCGGTGCGACCCAGGTGTGTGCCGGTGATGAGGTGGAAATCGTTTCGTTCGTGGGTGGCGGCTGATCGGGCCCATTCGCCGTTACACTGATCAGTGCCATGGTCCTGACTTCCACGCCGATCTCTGGGGTGCAGGTGATCGCATTGACCCCTTTGTTGGATGAGCGGGGGTTCTTTGCGGTGGGCTTCTCACGCGACGGCTTCAGCCAGCACGGCCTCAATCCGCATATCGAACAGATCAACCTGTCGTACAACGCGGCCAGCGGCACACTCCGCGGACTGCACTACCAGCTCGCGCCCTGCGCCGAGACAAAAGTGGTGCGATGCGTGAAGGGTGCCGCGTTTGACGTGGTGGTGGACCTGCGCCCCGACTCACCCTCGTATTGCCGCTGGTTTGGCATCACGCTGGACGCGGAGGACCGTCGGGCCCTGTGTATTCCGGAAGGTGTGGCCCACGGGTTCCAGACGCTTGCCGATGACACCGAAGTGCTCTACAGCGTGTCAGCGCCCTACACGCCGTCACACAGCCGCGGTGTGCGGTGGGACGACCCGGCATTCGGCATCCAGTGGCCCGCGCATCCCCATCGCACCATGCACCCGCGCGATCGGGCCTACGCGGACTTCGATCGCGTTGCCCACCGGCGCACGCTCCAGGAGATCCCATCGTGACACCCCTGCCTGACGACACGCCGCTCACCATCGCCGGCCGGTGTTTCTCCTCACGTCTGGTCGTCGGCACCGGGAAGTACCCCTCGCACGAGGTCATGCAGGCGTCACATCGGGCGGCTGGTGTTGAGATGGTCACCGTGGCGGTCCGCCGTGTGGACCTGACAGCCAGAGGTGAAGGTGCGCTGCTGCATTGGATCGACCGCGCCACCATTTTTCTCTTGCCCAACACGGCCGGGTGTTACACCGCCGACGACGCGATTCGCACGGCGAGACTCGGACGGGAAGCCGGCCTGTCGGAGTGGGTCAAGCTCGAGGTCATCGGCGACGAACGCACGCTGTTCCCCGACACCGAGGCGTTGCTGGAGGCCACACGCGTGTTGGTGAAAGAAGGATTCGTCGTGCTGCCCTACACCAACGACGACCCCATCGTGTGCCGAAAACTCGAAGATGCCGGCGCGGCGGCCGTGATGCCCCTGGGCGCGCCCATTGGCTCTGGCCTGGGCATTCAGAATCCGAACAACCTGCGCATCATCAAGGCACAGTCGCGCGTCCCTGTCATCGTTGATGCGGGCGTCGGCACGGCGTCAGACGCAGCGGTGGCCATGGAACTGGGCGCCGACGGCGTCCTGATGAATACCGCCATTGCGGGCGCAACTCACCCCGCTCAGATGGCCGCCGCCATGAAACACGCGGTCATCGCGGGCAGGCTGGCGTATCTGTCGGGGCGAATCCCGAGGAAGATGTACGCGTCGGCCAGCAGCCCGATTGACGGGCTTATCACCTCGAGATGACTGTGGAAGCCGAACGCCTTGAAACGCTGCTGGCCCGGCTCGAGCAGGAACGCGCGGACGCCCACCGCGAGTACAACGATCGACTCACCAGGGTTGATCAGGCCCTGCCGCAACAGCCCGACTTTCCCCATGCGCCGCCGGCCTATGACGAGGCGCAGATCACACCGCTCAATCTGTCGTGGGACATTCTTCCCCAGGGCGAACCTGCGATCGACCACTCGTGGAAGGGGCGCCTGCGTGGGTTTATCTGGCAGCTGATTGGTCCGCCGCTCGTCACGCAGAAGGCCTTTAACGCGGCGCTCGTGGATCACGTCAACAGGAACGTGGCGGCACACCGTGAATCCGAGCGGGCGATCACAACCACCATTGAACTCCTTCGCCAGCAGACCGACGCGGCGATGCGCTTCCAGGCGGCCCTGCTGTCGCTGCTGCAAAGCCTCACGCTGTATGTCGACACCAAGGACCGTGCCATCGGTGGGCAGGCCCGGGTGGTCAACGCGGCCATCGGGGCGCTCGCCGACGACTGGTTGAAACACTGGGAGGCGCTCCTGGCCCGCGAGGAACGCTTCGAGTCCCGCCACCCGGCCCTGCAGCGCGGATACGACGAACTCGCCCAGAGAGTCACGCTCGCGCAACAGTCGGCGGTACTCCTCAAGCGCGAGGTTGAACACCTGATCACCAAGGGCCTCCAGGTGTCAGCGGCGCCGGCGTCCAGTGCCAGCCCTGCCGACGCCGCGCTCAGCAACCTGGACTCGTTCAAGTACGTCGGATTCGAGGACCGGTTCAGGGGATCGCAGGACGCGATTCGCGAACGGCTCATCGACTACCTGCCCGTGTTTGCCGGCGCGTCCAACGTGCTTGATGTGGGCTGTGGCCGCGGGGAACTCCTGGACCTCTTCCGCGGCGCGGGGATCGGCGCCAGGGGCATCGATACGAATCAGAGCATGGTGCAGGTCTGCCGCGAGCGGGGCCTCTCGGCCGAGCAGGCGGATGCGATCGCACACCTCGCCGGCCTGCCCGATGCGTCGCTCGACGGCCTCATCGCCATCCAGGTGGTCGAGCACCTGGAGCCCACGTATCTGACACGACTCATTGAACTTGCGTTTCACAAACTGAAGCCGTCGGCGCCCATGGTGCTTGAGACATTGAACCCCGCGTGCTGGGTGGCGTTTTTCGAGAGCTACCTCAGAGACATCACCCATCGGTGGCCCCTGCATCCGGACACATTGCACTACCTGGTGCAGTCCAGCGGCTTCACCACCGTCACGGTGGAATATCGCGCGCCGGTGGCCGAGACGGACCGCCTGCAACTCGTCCCGCTGCCGCCCCCGCGCGAAGGGATCGAACTGAACCCCACGGTCACGGACCTGGTGGATATCGTGAATTCGCACGCGGACAAATTGAACGCGCGCCTCTTCACGTTCATGGACTACGCGGTCGTCGCGCGCCGGTAGCACCCGGCGCGACCACTCCCTCACGACAGCAGGATGGCGCCAACCTCCCGGAGATTGATGAAGAAATCAAACGTCCGGTATGCCATCCGGAACAAGAGGTCGCCGTACCGCTTGTCAGATGGCTGGTACCCCGGCACCGTGTTCGTCAGGGTGTCTGGCCTGACGGGCCCCTCGGGGGCGGCCGATGGATCCCCCGCCGGTTCCCGCTCAGGATCGGACAGGCTCTCGGTGACCTGACTGACGACGCGAACGCGGGTAAAACCCGCGCGCGCAAATGCCATCAAGGCGCGCCGTGAGTGAAACGTTGACGTCACCACGATCAACGGAGTGTCAGGGGCGATGACGATCCCGGTCGGGAGCGCCATTCCGCGCAGCGCGTGGCCGTGGTCCCTGGTGGAACCGGCCGTCGCTTCCAGCACCATGGCCGACCGCGGGATACCCAACCACGCGGCCGCGTTCGCATAAATTTCAGACTCGCTCACATTCAAGGTGCCGGCCCCGCTGAAGACCACCGCAGGCGCGAACCCACGTGCGAAGAGGCGCTGCGCCGTGTAGAGTCGCTCCCAGCCCTGCTGCAACGGCAGGCCGCCTGGACCGGTGCCGCCACCCAGCACCACGATGGCGGCGGCGGGCACTGGCGGCTCTGTCACATCCAGCCATCGATCGATCCCGACAGGGCCTCCGGCCGCAAGCCAGAGTACGAACAGCAACGTCAGCACCCCCGTGGCGCGGGTGACGCGCCAGAGGGCCTTCAGTATCGGTCTGGCCGGGCGGCCGAGGCCTTTCATCTTCAGCGGCGTCGAATCTCGATGGCCACGAGCATGCGATCGGTTTGCCGCACCGCGGTGACCACGAGTTGATCGCCCGCCTTCAGGTCCGCACAAGGCGTGCCGGCAAATACCGTGGCCTCGGTCGCGGTGATGCGGGTGGTGCCGATGTCAAACGCGAGCGCCGGACACATCCCGGTCAGGGGACCAACCACCCCGAAGACGCTCTGCGTCTCGGACGCCGGCGGGGTCGCGGCCTCCGGACGCGGCAGCTCCGGTGGCGGGGGGGCGACCACCGGAGGCGGCGCGGGGACCGGCTGCGGAAGCACCCCGCCCTTTGACGGCACCACGATGGTGCTGCCCGGGACGATCTCCGGGCCACGCAGGAATCGGCCGGGGGCATACCGGCCGCTGGGCAACACCACCGCCACGGCATCGGCGTCGGCCGCCGCCGTCACGCCGCCCGCAGCCTGCAGGTAGTACTTGACGCCCTTGCCCTTGGCGAAGGCGATGGTGATCGGACGCTGCACCTCGTCAACGACCGTCACGGTGTTGGACCGCCGCGTCACCTGCAGGCGATCCCCATTCTCGAGCAGCAGGTTGTCTGGCGAATTGGGGGACTGCAGAGCTCGCGCAAAGTCGAGCACGATTCGAGTCGAGGTCGCCGCCTCGGGACTGTCCCTCCGATACAGGGCTGCACCTTCCAGGAACGCGCCCGGAAGCACACCGCCCGCCATGCGTATGACGTCGGCCAGGCGGTCGCGGTTGCGCAGCACCAACGAGGTCTCCGACAGCGCCACCGGAATCGGCTCCAGTCGCAACTCGCCGTCACTCGTGGCGCCCACACGAAACAGGTCTCCCATCTTCGGCTCGGCAAGGTCCTTGAGGCCCCCGCCCTTGACGAGCAAATCGCCCAGCGTCATGTTCGACGCCAGTTCGTAGACGCCGGGCCTGTTGACAGCCCCATCGATCTCCACCGTGCGGTTCTCGACAAAGTCGCGAGCGGCGTAGACCACCACCTCGTCTCCACTCTGCAGTGGCAGGTTTTGTGCCTCATCGCCGCTGAGCGCCGCACCGAGATCGAACCGCAGGAGTTCCCGTTCCACGCGGTCCCCCCGGCCGACGATGCGCCAGACTTCGCCACGCGGGAGATACGCATCTCGGCGGCGATCGGGATCCTCAAATCCGCCTGCGGTCCTCAGCAAGTCGAGCAGCCGCATCCCCTGCAGCAGCCTGTGAGGCCCTGGTTCCTTGACAAACCCCGACGTCTTGAGCGACACATAGAGATCCCGCTGGAGGTCGATTTCGCGCTGCAGCTGGTCGCGACCGAGCGTCAGTTGTGGCGGAATCGCCATCGAGCCGCCCTCGGGCTGCGCGCCGGTCGAGATCAGCAGCCGGTTGTGCTCGGTGAACGTTCGCAACTTGTCTCGGTGCTTTTCAACTGCGCGGCTTTCTCGGTCACCTGCGTTTCGATGAACTTCCGGCGCTCGGTGGCGGCCGCGCTGCGAATCTTCTGGTCGAAATCCTCCAGCGCCTTCTGGAACAAATTCGCCAGGTCCGCCGCCATCCCCGAATCCGTCCAGCCGGCCGAGATGGTCAGCACGGGCATCTCGTCTTCCCAGGATCGCGTCTCGAGTCAAGCTTCGGGCCGGCTTCAGCCAACCGCTCTCGCGCCAGGGCCTCGCGTTCCCCGGCTGGGGCATCTGGGGTACTCAAGCGCTCCAGCACGGTGACACCGTCACTCAGCGTGTCCTTGAGGACCGCGTTCATCACCACCGTGGACGACAGCACCGTCGAGTAGTAGGTCACGGGACTGCCCTGATACGGCTGTTCGACCTCGGCGACCACTCCGGCGGCAGCCCGGCCAGCGCCCTGGCTCATCACAAACGTCACTGAGGCCTTGTACCAGGGCGAGAGCAGCAGCGCTTGGACGATGCCAACGGCCAGACCGGCGGCGGTCATCACCACCAGCACCATGCGATGTCGCAGTACGAAGTTCAGCGCGACCAGCGGTGAGAGCCGGACATTCCCCGTCGTCATCATCGTGGTCGGGGCGCAGCTGGGGCTGACCATGGAGCGACACCCGGTGAGCGTAGCACGACACCCCACGCGTCAGCGCACTCGTACACCGATGTCGTCACCGCCAATCGCGAGGGCATCAATCGGCGTTTCAATCAGGCCGTTCGGGCCGGCCGACAAGAGCCAGATTGGCCGCTCGGTCGTCCACGCTCCGACGTTGAACATGAAGCAGCGCCCCCAGGCGTCGGTCGGCATACCCGCGCCGAAAAATTCCGGCGCCGATACTGCGCCAAGAATCCAGTCTCCATGGGACGAACGTGCGCGGGCGGCCGCGCGAGCGCTCGGCGTTGTTGGCACTAGTAGCGGCAACCGTCCGGGGCCGCACGTAATCGCGATGTGGGCCTGGGCAAATCCGGCAGTGTGCGCGCGCAGGTAATCAGCCGCTGATTGGGCTCGTGTTTGTGTCTGTGTCACGCGTCTCGAATTGAGGAGCCACGCAGCGCCGGGTGGCACCGCCGCTGTGGCCACCACGATCGCCATCAAGGCGCCGGCCAATTGCGCGCCTGAAAAAGGAAGCCGCGGATGGACGGTCATCGCCCCATGCCCCGAAGCATCCGGCCCACCGTGCGGGCCAGAATGCTGATGTCGAACCACATCGTGCGGTGGCGCACGTAGTACAGGTCATACTCCAGCTTGGTGATCGACCCCTCAACCGAATCCCCATAGCCGGTGTTGACCTGGGCCCACCCGGTCAGGCCCGGAGCCACGATGAGTCGCGCCCGGTAGAGAGGCGCCTGCTGTTCCAGCACCTCGATGAACTCACGGCGCTCGGGACGCGGGCCGACCAGGCTCATGTCGCCGCGCAACACCGCCCAGAGGTTTGGCAATTCATCCAGATGGGTGCGACGGAGCACCCGCCCAACCCGGGTGATGCGCGGGTCGCTCCGGGAACTCCACTGCGGTCCCGCCGATTCGGCATCGGTCCCCATCGTCCGGAACTTCGTGAGCCAGAAAGGCCGCCCCTGGCGGCCTTGACGTAGCTGCGAATACAACACCGGCCGCCCCGATTCCAGGAAGACAGCGAGGGCGGCGAGGGCGGCCGGCACGGCGCCCGCGACGGCCAACACGAGCCCAGCCGAGACGTCGAGCAGGCGCTTGGCCACTGGCGAGGGGTCGCCAGACCCGGTGCCGACGAACAGTTGCGTGAGCATCCAATCATGGCCGAGATGGCGCACCGGCACGCGCCACAGGGTCTGTTCGTACACCCGCGCGAACGTAACGACGTTGATCCCCGCCTCCTGGCATCGCAGGAGTTGGTCAATGGTCTCCGCCGACACGGCGCGATCAGCGGACACGATGACTTCGCTGACCCCTAACCGCAGCGCGAATTCATCGATGCCTTCGCCGGCAACAAGCCGATGGTCATCCGCGCGTCGCAGGGGCGCGAGCATGGTCGCGTCACGAAGTGCGGGCTCCTTCGCGAGCGCCAGCGCCGCGTCGGCAGCGGCACCATCGCCGACAATGAGCAGGGTCCGTGTGAACGGGTCGCGCGTCAGCGTCCAGAGCAGGAGCAGACGCCCGCCCAGGGTCAGCCAGGCGGCATTCCATACGAGATACAGCGCCACCAGTCGTGGCAACGCCTCGGAACCGGCGTAAAAGAACGCCGCAAGGTACGCCACGAACAACACGCCGCTGGCCTGCAGGACACCGGATGAAGTAGCGCGCACATCAAAGGCGATCGTCGAGTGACGTGTGGGTGAGAGCGCAACCACCCAGAGAGGGACCGCGAGAAACCACCAGGCTTGATCACGGACAAAAGCTGCGGAATAGCCGAACCCGGCTGTCAATGACCACGTCCACGTCGCCAGGACCACGGCCATCGTCGCCGTCGCCGTGTCGCTCAGGCCAAGCAGAAACGCACGTTCAGAGGGGCGTGGGGCACGAGCCATGGGTAGGGTGATGTTAGCTCAGGGTGCCGGGGTCATCGGGGCGCAGCGGGGCCTCTCATTGCGTAGAAAGCGCGGCCGTACAACTCTCGAACTGCCGTGTGGGTCTGGCTCAGGGCGTCGACACTGGGGATGAACCTCATGAGCATCAGGTCATTGGAGGAATCAACAGCAAAGCTCACGGGAAATGACGCCACGGCGAGCCCTTGTTGTTCGAAGACCTGCCGCGCACGGCGCATGTGGAATGCCGAAGTCACCAGCAGGACCCGCGGCGTGGCAATCTGGCGTGCCCTCAGCAGCCCGGCCACTTCCCTGGCTTCGTCGGCGGTATTGGCAACGAGGCCGGTGATCGCGATGCGCTCCACGGGGACTCCGAGCGCCCTGGCCTGCGTGGCGAGCGCGTCGCCTTCGCGCGGGAGGTCTGGCGCCCCGAACACCGCCGCGCCGGTGAAGACCAGCAACGGCGCCTTGCCAGCCTGGAACAACTCCACGCCAGCGAAGAACCGGTTCGAGTCACCCCACTGACTGACCCGCTCTGGGCCCGGCGCGAGATCGCGGCCGGCGCTCAAGACGACAATGGCGTCGGACACCGGGCTCAGCGCCACCGACGGCCGCACGGCCCAGCCTTCGGTCGCCCTGATGAGCCAGTGCCCGACGAGGGGGTTGCTACTCACGAGCAGCAGGACGACCGCGACAATGACGGGCACGCGACGCCGCCTGGCCAGTCCCCAGACGATCAATATCAAACAGATGCCGAGCGGAAGCACGAACAGTGGCAGGACTTTGCTGAGGAGGAACATTCGACCCGAGGCTTATCAGGCGCGAGGCAATTGCACGACAACGGCCGGCGCGCGGGCGACCGCAGGCCGAGGTTTGGCCGTGAGGGTCGCAGACGGCAGGCACTGGTGAAAGAGACGCAGAATGCGGTCGTGATCGTCGGCCGCGGCTGCGTCGCCCAGCCGGTTCACCATATCGTCGAGATTGTGGGCAGTCACGACGGTCGGCTCGACCACGCGCCTGACGTCACCACGCGCCGTGGGTTCGATGACCGCGCCAGGCTCCCACAATTCCTCGTTGAGCTTCTCACCGGGCCGAAGGCCGGTGAACACAATCGGCACCTCGCTCTCTTCGAAGCCGGATAACCGGATCATGTCAGCCGCCATCTCTCGCAGCAGCACGGGCTCTCCCATGTCGAGCACAAACAGCTCGCCCCCCTGACCAATGCCCCCGGCCTGCAGGATGAGGTGCACGGCCTCGGAGATGGTCATGAAATAACGGCGCACGTCCGGATGGGTCACGGTCACGGGCCCGCCGCGTTCGATCTGCGCCTGGAAGATCGGGACAACACTGCCGCGGCTGCCAAGGACATTCCCGAATCTGACGACGACGTAGGCCCCGCCCTGCGCCCTCGCCGCGCGCTGAACGACAAGCTCGGCCACCCGTTTGGACGCCCCCATGATGTTGCTCGGCGCCACCGCCTTGTCGGTGGACACCATCACGAAGCGCTGCACACCCGCGGCCATGGCGGCATCGACGACATTCCTTGTGCCAAAGATGTTGTTGGTGACTGCCTCGGCTGCGTTGTCTTCCATCAACGGCACATGTTTGTGGGCCGCCGCATGGAAGACGACGGTGGGCTCGCACCGCCGGAAGATCTTCATCATCCGCTCGCGGTCCCGGACATCGGCGATGGCCACCTCCACGGTCACCGCGGGAAAGCGCATGCGCAATTCACCGGCGATCGCAAAAATGCTGTTCTCGCCGTGGCCCAGCAACAACAGCCGCGCCGGCTTGGCGTGCGCCACCTGCCGGCACAATTCAGAACCGATGGACCCGCCAGCGCCCGTGACCACAACGCTCGCGCCCTGGAGATACGCCGGTCCTGCCAACTGCGGCGGCACCTGCGGCCGGCGCAGAAGGTCGGAGATCTCCACGTTTCGAAGTCGGCTGACACTGACGTTCCCATCCAGCAACTCGTAGAACCCTGGCACGACGCGCGACGGAATGCCCAGCGCCTGACACCGTTCGGCGACGGCTCGCACGATGTGTCCACCCGCGGTGGGAATGGCGATGACCACTTCATCCACGCGCTGCTCCGCGGCGATCGTCGCGAGGGCGCTGATTTCACCCAGCACCGGAAGGCCATGAATCTGGTGATTCGCCTTGTTTCTGGCGTCGTCGAGAAACCCCATGGGCAGGAGGCCGAGTTGCGGGTTCTTCTGCATCTCGCGTGCCACGAGCGCACCGGCATCACCCGCCCCGACAATCAGCACCTTGCGTGTCGGCGCCACGCCCCCGCGTGGGCGCATGGCCAGCGTTTCGGCAATGGCCCTGACCGACGCCCGAAGGCCGACCGTCATCGCGACGGCAAACAGCCAGTCGAGGGGCGGCACCCAGCGCGACCAGGCGTCAATGACTTCCATCAGCCGGAGCGCCACCATGATCGTGGATAGGATGGCCGATGCGACACAGTTGGCCAGGACGATGGCCACCAGGTCCCAGAACCCGGCGTAACGCCAGTACCGGCGATAGAGACCGAAGCCGTAAAACGTGGCCAGCTTGACGACAACGGCCGCGAGCAGGAACGGCACAAACTCGGACCGGGACTCCAGAAACAGCCAGCCAAACCGCAGGCCAAACGCGCCCCACACAGCCACGACGATGGCCATGAGGTCGGCGAGGAAGAGGTATCGATTGCGCATGGCGTCTGACGAAGGGATTATCGCCCAAACGCGGCGTCAGCGTCGCGGCGGACCGCCGCCCAACACCCCGCGCCAGAATCCCGCGCTCCAGCTCACGTGGACGGTTGCCAGCGCGGCAACCGCCGCCGGGGCGCTGGCTCCCCGGGTCGCCACCAAACTGGCGCCCACGAGAAGCAGGGCTGGGTACAGGCCCGCGAGGAGACCACTCAGCAGCGACGGCCTGATGAGAGCCATCGCGCTGGTGGCCGTCAGCCAGGGCAACAGCAGCATTGGCGGGACCTGCCGCCAATGCAAAGCCCGCGCGTCCTTGCGGAGCATCTGGCGCTTCCAGTAACCGTAGCGGAAGTACTGGCGGCCGAGCACTGCCAGCGTGGGGCGTGCGACGTACGTGGCTGAAATGCGGCGATCGAAGATGACATCGAAACCGGCCCTCCGGGCGCGATAGTTGAAGTCAAAATCCTGATTGGCCGAGAGCGATTCATCGAACCCGCCAAGCCGTTCCCAGAGCTCCCGTCGAAAGGTGCCAAATGGGACGGTCTCCACCCGAACGGTGATCTTGCCAGGCGAATCCTGATGTCGATACAGGGCTCCACCCGAGCCCAGCGGATGCGAGACGACGGCAGCAATTGCTCGCGCGACAGCCGTGGGCGCTCCAGGGCGCACCTGCCACCCGCCGCCCACCACACCAACGGCGGCATCAGCGAGGCCCGCAATCGACCGCTCGACGTAGTCAGCAACCGGCACGCTGTGGCCGTCCAAGCGGACGATGACGTCGGCAGAAGTGGCGAGGATCCCGGTGTTCATGGCCGGCCCGGGCCCGCGGCCCGATCCGGCGACCACCCGAACGGGCGGGTGGGCGTTGGTCGAAGACCACCGTCGGACTACGTCGGCCGATCCGTCGGTCGAGCCGTCATCGACCACGACGATCTCATTCGGCAGGACCGTTTGGGATGCGAGAGCGACGAGGAGTGCCTCGATCGACCCCGCCTCGTTGTGGCACGGGACAACGACGGCAACGTTCAGCTGCGCTCCAGTATCAGGCGCTCGCGAATGACGAGGAACCCGAACATCAGCACCAGCACGGCCATGAAGCCGCCAGCCACGACCTGCATGAGGGACCGTCGGCTGAACGACTTGTTTTCTTCGAACGTCACCGGTTTTTCAGACTGGTACAATCCCGCCGCCGGGCGCAGGGCCACGCGGGAGAATTCGTCGTACAAGTCGCCGAACTGCTTGGTCAGCTTCTTGCCTTCAGTCTTAATCTCCTCCAGGCGCCTGGACAGTTCTTCCGGGCTCGTGGAAATGCCGCCCGACTCCCGAAGTGACTGGAGGAGCCGCCGGTAGTAGTCGGCGCGATTCTGCGCGCGGACGGCCTCGAGATTCGCGGTGACCATCTGTTCGGTCAGCCCCTGTCGGAACCCCGCATTGATCCCGGACATCTGAATGATGCGATCGATAAAGGACTGATCGAACTGGGGCATCAGGGTCTGCGCTCCGGCGCTGTTTGGCCCCGACGGCGCGGCGGCGACCCTCGCATCGATGGGTATGGCCGTGCCGGAGAACTGCTGCAAGCCTTCCTGATATTTCTTCGCCCGGTTCTCTGCCGTTTTTTGTTCACGCTCGGCAGACGCCACCGTTTCATTGATCCACACGAACGATTCCCTGGCCAGCGACTTGCCCGAAGTCATTACCAGGGGTTCGAGCTGGGCACGCAGGAGATCGTCGAGCTTGCCGCGCAGTTCCCAGAACGTGAGCCGGTCGGTATCGGCGACTCCACCAGTCCCTGTTCCGGCCGCAACTGGCGCCGTACTCAGCCGCACCTGGACCGCGCCGGGAATCTTGGCGACTTCTTTAACGTTCAGGATGA
The DNA here is from genome assembly GCA_964489685.1 of uncultured Solibacteraceae bacterium. GTDB lineage: Bacteria > Acidobacteriota > Vicinamibacteria > Vicinamibacterales > SCN-69-37 > SYFT01. The sequence continues at coordinate 15,503 of CAZAZR010000028.1, forward strand.
TTCGCTCCAGCGCGGTTCGCAGGAGATCGGCCCCGAGCACCCACCCTCCGGGACCCTCGGAGGTGACGTCGAGGGTGGTGGGACCAAGCACCGTCAGTTGGTATTTCAGCACGCCACGCTTGGTCTCACTCTCGGTGGCCCAGGTGGGCAGCACAATCGACATGGCCTGCGACACCACGGTATTGGGAATTGAGCCGCATTCAGACGGCATGCTGAAGACCAGCCGGTACTGAAGCGGAAGCGCCCGACGTTTAGCGGCATGTTCATCCTGCAGTTGCCGCCGCTCGACCGGATCGAGTCGTGGCTGGCCCAGCAGCGCCCGATACTCCATGTCAAGCCACATGGACTCATCGGACCGCTGTTCAACAAAAAATCCTGCACGAAACGGTTCCGCGGCGCAGTACGGCTTGACCCCGGCCGTGGCCCAGACATGGTCGATCACTGACGCCGCGGTCACGTCGGAGGGCGAAAAAGGCAAGCCATTCGGGTATTCCATACGGTCGGCCGCGATGAAGGTGGGCCGAAACTCAATGGCCGCTTGCCGCGTCACCGGCTGGATCCAACGCATATAGACAAAACCCGCGACGCCCACCAGCACCGCAACACCGGCGGCAACCAAAATGGATATTCGGCCGTGGGTCTTGAGCAGGGCTACCACATCGATCTTCGTGCCCTCGGGGACGTCGCGATTCGGTTCGGTCATAACAGACAAATCTCCCAGACAACGGATCGGGCCATCAGCCTAACATGGGTCACTGGCCGCCACCCCTTCAGCGGCGCCAGCCGGAGGGCAGACCCGCTCCGAGCAAGACCGCCAGAACCACGAGCGGCACGTATGCGAGGAGCACTCCGGGTATTGCCGCCAGCGTCCCAGTGGCCACCATGGCGGCCACTGGCGCAAGCCAGCACAGATTGATACCAATGACCAGCAGCGTCACCGGCTGATGCGCGTTCCACGCCAGCGCGAGGTGCTGGTACGCATGACTGCGATGCGCCTCCACCACCCGCTCACGGCGCAGGAACCGCCGGAGCAACGTAATCGTGGCATCGGCGATGAAGACACCTGAAAGGATGAGCCAACTCCACCCGAGCTCGGGGGCGACCGAAAACGCGCGCCACGACAACACGGCCGTCATGAATCCGACATACCCGCTGCCGACATCTCCCATGAAGATGCGCGCGGGCGGCCAGTTCCACACCAGAAAGCCAGCTGTGGCCGATGCGAGCACGGCCGGCGCCAGCCACACGGCCGTCCCAGGAAGCACTACTGCAGACATCACGGCGCCGACGACGCCGACGGTCACTGTCTGAGCCCCGGCGATCCCGTCGATGCCATCCATGAAGTTGGTCAGGTTGATGAGCCAGACCATGGCCACCACCACCAGAACACCAGGGGGCACACCCCACGCCAGAGCGCCCAGGGCCTGAGCGGCCAGACCCGCCGCCAGGAAATGGCCGGCCAGACGAATCGCTGGCGGCACATGGCGATGGTCATCGACGAACCCGACGGCTGCAACGATGAGGCTGCCCGCAACCACAGCCGCCGGCAGGGCGCCTGGACTGCCGGTCCACCACAACCACGAAAAGACCACAGTGGTGACCACCACGATCGCCCCCCCGCCCCCGCGCGGCATGGCGACCGAATGCGAACTGCGCGCGTTGGGCACGTCCAGCATTTGCCGGTCGAGCGCGTACTGGCGTACTCGACCGGTCAGCCACCACGCCACGGCGCCCGCAGTGAGCAGCAGCACCGCCCATGCCAGTACCGGCGTCATGTCCGTCGCGCCGCCTTGCGCAAGCCCTCGTCCACCGAAAACGGAGGCGTCCAGCCAAGCACGCGCCGCGCCTTGGAAATATCGACCTGCAGAGACCCGGTCAGGCGTTCGACGGCCGACGACCGTCCGCTGAGCCGGCCAGCCACGCGCAGGCACCAAGGGGACACGGCCACCAGGCGCGCGCGACACCCAGCGGCGGCCGCCAATCGCTGTACCAGTGCCGGTGTGGAAAGGTCTTCACCATCACTGACCAGGAACGTCTCAGACGCGGCGGCGGGATGATCGACGCACACCACAATCAAATCCACGAGATTATCCACGTTCACCAGACTCCTGCGATTCCCAATCGCCCCGAACGGCAGGGGAACGCCGCGTCGCACGGCCTTCAGCAACGAGCGGAAGTTCGCCTTGACACCGGGACCGTATACCAGCGGCGGCCGAAGAACCACCATCTCGAGTGGCGCCGATCGCGCCAGGCCATGCAGGGCCCGTTCGGCCTCGCACTTGCTCTCGCCGTACGGATCAACCGGCGCAGACGGACTCTCCTCAGTAAAACGCCCCTGCTCTCCGTTGACCTTGACTGAACTCAGGAACACAAAGCGGCGCACGCCGACTTCGGCCGCCTGCGCGGCGAGCCGCCGCGTGCCCTCGACGTTGACACGACTGAACTCCTGCGGCGACGACCGGCCCGTCGTCTCCATCACATGCACCCGTGCGGCCAGATGCACGATCACATCCACGCCCACAAGGAGCGGGCGCCAATCGGCGTCGGGCCCAAGCGCCGGACCCGCGAGCCATTCGACACCGGGCGCCGGCGACAACGGCGGAGTGCGGGACACGGCGCGCACCTGCCACTGCGGGATCGTCGCCAGGCGCTGCAGGAGCACCGACCCGACAAACCCGCTCGCGCCTGTGACCAGCACTCTCACCGATGCGGCTCCGACAGGGCGGGTGTGGCTCCCGTCACTTCGCGCACCAGCGCGTCATACCGCGCGCTGACCGCACGACGGCCATAGTGGTCCAGGACGTGCGCCCTTCCGGCCAGCCCCATCGCCGTACAGGCCGCGGGATCACGCATCGTGCGGCGAATGGCGTCCGCCATGGCGCCGGGTGCTGCGGGAGGCACAACCACACCCGCGCGTGTCTCGGACACCAGGACGGCCAGATCGGAATCCACATCAGCCGAGACCAGCACCGGTCGCGCGCACGCCATGATGCGGTAGACCTTCGATGGGACGGCATCAGATCCCGTCCGGGCTGCGAGCGCCACGAGGCAGAGATCTGACGCCGCGTAGATCTCCGGAACAACGGCATAGTCCTGGTGGGCCAGAAACCGCACGTGAGCCAGCCCCATCTGGCGCGCCCTGGCTTCAAGCTGCGTCCGGTGGCCGCCATCGCCGACAAACAGGAAGATGAGGCCGGTCTCGTTTCGCAGCAGGGCCGCCGCGTCAAGCACGGTTTCCAAATCCTGCGCCGGTCCCATGTTTCCCGCGTACGTCACCACGAACGCCCGATGCAACCCGTGGGCGCGGCCGAATGCATTGTCTTTGGGCAACGGCCGCATGTCATCAACATCGACAAAATTCGGAATCAGCCGGACCTTGCCTGGCGGCACAGACTTCTCGATGATGCGCTGGCGCATGCGCTCGGCGATGGCCGTGATGACGCGGGCGCGCGCGTAGACAAAATGCTCGAGGGCACACAGGGCACGGATCAGCGTCGGATTGCTGATCACGCCCAGTCGAATCGCGATGTCCGGGTACAGTTCCTGGACGATGTAAATGTACGGCGCACGATAGACGAGTCCGAGCAACCACGCGCACACGCCGATGGTCAGCGGCGGTGACGGCGCGACGATGACATCCACCTTCCGCACCAGTACCATCGACGCGATGAGGCTCAGGACATGAAACTGCGCCCATGCCAGAACCCGAAGCCACGGGCGGGCGTTCTTGCGCGGCATGATCACGTGAATCACCGGCACGCCGGCGATTTCACTTCGTGCCAGCAGCCCCCCCCACATCGGTCGCAGCGGCTGCCTGGCCTCGGCCTGGACGTCCCGGTTGTAGTGGGGCATGGTGCTCAGCACCGTCACGTCGTGTCCGGCCCTCTTGAGGTCGGCCGCCAGCTCTCCCACAATGACCGCGGTGGAAACGCCATCCGGGGGAGCCACCAGCGTGAGCACCAGCACGCGCGCCATCAGGTGCCGGCAGCGGGCGATTCGTGCCACACCACCCGGCGCACGTAGTCGGTGTAGCTCAGCAGAATGCGGACCACTTTGTCCGAGACGTTGGGCACGTCGTAGTCACGCACCATCCGCAGTACACGGTCCGACCCACGCGGCTGTCCCGCCAGCAGGGCCAGGCCCTGTTCCACGCGCGACCAGCGAAGCCCCGTCATGATGACGGCCCCCTCTTCCATCCCCTCGGGTCGTTCATGCGCGTCGCGAATATTGAGCGCGCGGAGATTGAGGATGGACGCCTCCTCGGTGATCGTGCCGCTATCAGACAGCGTCACATCGGCCCCGAGCTGCAACGCCAGGTAGTCGGTCAACCCGAACGGTTTGTGCAGTTCGACGCGTGGGTCCAACGCCACCGCATCAAGCCGCCGGCGCGTTCGCGGATGCGTCGTCACGATGACCCGTTTGCCGGTTGTCGTCGCCAGGTTGTTCAGGATGTCGACGAGGCCAGACAGATTCGTCGGCGAATCCACGTTCTCTTCTCGATGGCAGCTCACCACAAAGTAGCCGTGCGGCGTGAGCCCGAGCGATTCCAGAATCGTCGAGCGATCGACCTTCGGCATCACATGGTGGATGACTTCGTACATGGGACTGCCCGTCACGATCACGCGGTCGGGGGGCACACCCTCGCGCAGCAGATACTCGCGCGCGATGGCGCTGTACGACAGGTTGATGTCCGAGATGTGGTCCACGATGCGCCGGTTGATTTCTTCCGGGACACGCATGTCGAAACACCGATTGCCGGCCTCCATATGGAACACGGGAATCTTCCGACGTTTGGCTGGAATCGCCGCGAGGCACGAATTGGTGTCGCCGAGGATGAGGACGGCCTCGGGGCGCACGTGTTCGAGCACCTTGTCCACGGCGATGATCACCTGTCCGATCGTCTCTGCGGCGGTCGCCCCGGCGGCGTTCAGAAAATGATCGGGAGGGCGCAGATCGAGATCGTCAAAAAATACCTGATTGAGCTCGTAGTCGAAGTTCTGGCCCGTGTGGACCAGGACATGATCGGTGTCGCGATCCAGCCGCACCATCACCCGCGACAGCCGGATGATCTCGGGCCGCGTGCCCACGATCGTCATCACCTTGAACTTAGCCACCCAGCACCTCGTTCGCGTAGGTATCCGGACGATCGGGGTCAAAGACTTCCGACGCCCAGAACAACGTAATCAACTCGGACGTCCCCACGTTCTCAATACTGTGCGTCACTCCTGGCGGGATGTCGACGACGGCAAAATCACGGCCCGACACGCGATGCTCGGTGACCGAGTCACCAAGAATGGGCCGAAAACGAATGACCGCGTCGCCCTCGAGCACGCAGAATTTCTCAACCTTGAGGTCATGGTAGTGATTGCCCCGGGTGACGCCAGGGTGGGTCCGCGAGACAAACATCTGGCCGAACGTCGGAGACTTCAACAGTTCGGCCAGGGCCCCGCGAGCATCGGTCTTCTGCTGCAGCGGATAGACAAGGTCTGCGAGCGGCACATACGTCAGGTAGGTTGCCAGCAGCCTTCGCGTCAGCGGATCGGCCGCGTCGGCCACTTCGAGCGTGGTTCGAGCGGTCTTGAATCCCTGGATCCGGGCCGCCAAGGCGCCCAGGGAAATGGTGAAGGACGGTCGCACGTCCGCGCGGCTGAGCCCCGTTGGCACCAGCGCGGACATGTGCCTCTGAAAGTGTCCGACCACATCGTCCACGTGTACCAGTTCGATGACGCGGGCCGGATCGGACACCTCAATCGCCTGCCCCCGCGCAATCCTGTGGCAGAACGTCGAAACGACGGAGTTGTAGTCGGGCCGGCCCCACTTGCCGAAGACGCCTGGCAGCCGGTAGATGACGGCTGCCAGCCCGCGATCACCAGCAAGCGCTACGAGCGCGGCTTCGGCCGCCTGCTTTGAACGGCCATAGGGATTGTCTGCGGCAGCCTGGGTGGACGATGACAGGACGATGAGCGGCCTGGCGCCCGTCTCGTCAATGGCGGACATCAGGGCGTCGATCGAGCCGACGTTCCCGGCGGCAAACTCGGCGTCGGCATCGGCCTGGGGCGCGGGGCGATTGACGCCCGCCAGATGAAACACGACGTCGGCGCCGCGCACGCCGGCGCGCAGGTCATCACGGGTGGAGCCGCGATCCACTTCCGACACGTCGACCTGGGCCCGCCGGAGCCTCACGACAAGGTTGCGGCCGATAAAACCGTGCGCGCCTGTGACCAGAGCCTTCACGGAAGCCCCGCTACTCGTCGATCTTCTCGCCGGCCCTGGCGCGTGTGATGGTGTTGAGCGACAGGAGGAGGTCGCCGAGTTCGGCGACCGAGAGCTGCGTGGTGTTATGGCTGGTGTAGTCGTCGTGCGCCGAGGCGTCACGTCGGCCGGTGTCGAAGTAGAGGCTGTAGTTGAGGTCGCGGCTGTCCGCCGCCACGCGGTAGTAGTCGCCCATGTCTTCGGCAATCGCCATCTCTTCGCGGGTCAACAGCGTTTCATACAACTTCTCGCCGTGCCTGGTGCCGATGAGCGTGATGGGGCTTTGTGTACCAAGCGCGCGGTTGACGGCGTGCGCCAGCGTCTCGATCGTCGCCGCCGGCGCCTTCTGCACGAAGGTATCGCCAGGATTGCCGTGTTCGAACGCCCAGAGCACCAGGTCCACGGCCCCGTCAATGGACATCATGAATCGCGTCATCGCGGGATCGGTCACAGGCAAGGGCTGCCCTGCCTGCGCCTGTCGCACGAAGAGCGGCACCACCGATCCGCGGCTGCCCATGACATTGCCGTACCGCGTGCAGCAGATGACCGTGTCGCGTCCGGCGACGCGCGACTTGGCCACCGCGATCTTCTCCATCATCGCCTTGGAAATGCCCATGGCATTGATGGGATACACGGCCTTGTCGGTTGAGAGGACAATGACGCGCTTCACTCGAGCGGCGATCGCGGCGTTGAGCACATTTTCGGTCCCGAAGGCGTTGGTACGCATCGCTTCGACGGGAAAAAATTCGCACGACGGCACCTGCTTGAGCGCCGCGGCGTGGAAGACGTAGTCCACGCCGGCCATGGCGTCTCTGAGGCCCTGCTCGTCGCGCACATCGCCCAGATAAAAGCGCACGCGGCGATCCGCCCAGCGACGGCGCATGTCGTCCTGCTTTTTTTCGTCGCGCGAGAAGATCCGAATCTCGCTCAGGCCTTCAGCCAGCAGGCGGCCGGCAACGGCGTTGCCGAACGTCCCGGTGCCGCCAGTGATCAACAACGAACCGTGCACACTCATGTTTCCTCAGGCGGCGTTCGCATGCGCCAGGCAGCAAGAACCAATCCGCACGACAACCACTGAAACATCCCGACCTTGGCTCCGAGCGGCACGGCATCGAACAGGCCGTATACGTGGACCGAGACCACAGACAATGCCGCGCCCACGCCGACATACCGCGCGAACGCATCAACGCCGCTGCCGGTCAAGAGATCAACCGCGCGGAGAAGGACGAACCCTATGATAGCCAAATATCCCATCAGCCCGAAGAGGCCGACGTCCAGGGCCGTCTGCAGGAAGATGTTGTGGGCGTGCGGCGCGCCAGCCATCCGGTCTGGCGCGATGCGCACCATGGCCAGCCCGCTGTCCCTCAAATAATCGAAACCGATTCCAAACCAGGGCGACGTTCGCCACGCGCTGATGCCATCCCGCCAGATGTCAGCCCGGGCTCCCACAGTGGCGGCCGCGTCGATCATTCGTGGGTGGTCGCGCATGACCCACACGGACGCCGCCAGCACCGCGCCCGAGGTGGCCAGGAGCCACCACCGTCGGCGCGGGCGGATCCAGCCCAGGGTGAGCAGCACCAGCAGGCACGCGGCCGACAGCCACACCGACCGTGACTGCGTCAGCAGCACCACGATAGCTGACCAGATGGCCGTCAGTGCGCCCAGCACTCGCAGCATCAGGGACCAACCGCGCCCGTGTGCCGGCGTCAGCGCGACCGCGGCCGCGATCGGCAGGATGAGCATCGCCATGGCCCCCAGCGCATTCGGATTGACCGACCGTCGCGCGTGCAGTGCCTGGAGCGGAAGCGGCGCGGGGTTCCCCGGAGCGGTCAGCGGATTCGTCAATTCGGCTTTGGTGCCATGAATCGGCATCACACTGCGAATCCCCACCCCCAGGGCGAGACCTCCCAGGAGCAGGCACGCGCTGGTCGCGACGGCAAGCGTCTGACGATTGCGGCACCAGACAGCGATGGTTCCCATGGCCAACACACCCAACGCCAGCCCACAAAAATGATTCAGCGTGTTCACGTTGTCCGGCACGCGCCACCACCCATTGACACTAGCCAGCGCGAGGAGCGCGACGGGCCAGACCAGCCGGCCCATGTCGTGAACCAGGCCGATGGCGACAATGAGTGACACCATCCCCACCGCGGCGGCCACGAGCATGTTGTCGTACCCGAGTGCCCCCGGGAACATCAGCACGGGGGTCACAAGAGCCAGGAATGCCGCAGCGAGCCAGGCGGCACGCGGGGTCATGCGCCTGCCACCCGCGTGAACAACTCGAATGTCTGGCGAATGGCGGCCGGCCTGTTGGCCCGCGTCGTGGCATACGCCATCGTGCGACCCGACTGGGCCGCGCGCTCCTGCGACGAAAGCCGGCTGGCGGCCTCGATGATGTGCTGGAACGCCGTCATGGAGTGCAGTGGCAGGCTCCAGCCGGCACCGTGCGCCTCGAGATCGGTCCACGGGGTCTGATCGCTCGTCAGCACCGGCACACCAGCCGAGAGCGCTTCATGAATCACATGCCCGAAGCTCTCACCCCGACTGGGCAGAAACAACAGTTCCTGCCGCGCCAGTGTCCGGCGCACCTCGACGGACGGCACCTCGCCGGCATAGGTGACCTGAATACGTCCGGGCAGCCGGGCCATCAACGCCTGGCACTCGGCCCAGTAGGCCGGCGCCTCGACCGGACCATAAATAGTGAACGTCACGGGCACCTGCACCGTGGCCAGCACACGCAGGGCAAAATCCAGGTTCTTGATCGGAGAGATCCGTGACAAGAAACACAGGCGGAGGACGCCATCCGCGGGACGGGCCTCCCGGGACGGGAGCGCTGCCGGGTCGGCCGTCAGCATGGGCGCCACACACACGCGTCCGGGTGTCACGGCGGTCATGACCCGCATGATGTCCTGGCGCTCCAACTCGCTCGAGGCCTGCCAGGAGAGGTTCCGGTAGAGGCCGGCCACTCGCGCCAGCCGGATGTAGACCGATTTTTTTACCCGCTTCAGGCTCAGCGCACCCGGGGAGCAATCGCCACGGGGCGCGAGAAGCATCGGGATGTGCCGGATCAGTCCAAGCCGGCGTGCCACCATCAGGCGGATAGTGAACACGGGCTCGAAGAACCCGTTGAGGTAGATCATCTGCGGTGCCTGGTCGTGGATTTCCGTGATCAGCCTGCGGATCGACACGGCTGCCCGAGACAGGTACAGCACCTCAACGCCTTCGACCGTTTGCCAGACGCCGGACGCCACGGTGGGATAGGGCGTATCGCTTCCAACATCCGTATCGAGCGTGACGATCCGGAAATCGACATCCGCCCCGAGCGCGTTCACCAGGTTCACGAGCGAACTGATGGGACCGCCGGCCCGAAATCCCGGAAGATAACATCCGCTGAACACCAGCACGCGCAGCTTCGGCGTCATGCGCGGTCTACGCCTCTGGAGGCCGTTGCGCCAATCTCGAACCCGGCCATTCCAGAATCAGCAACAGCGCCAGACCGGCACACCACGCGACCCACTGAAAATTGTGATACGCCTGGACCTGGGTCAGGCGCGCCGGGAACCAGAGCGACAGCCCGACGACGACGAACCCCGCCCACGCCGACCATCGTTTGTGACGCAGCCCATGAACGCCGAGCGCGAGCATCAGGAAGACCACGATCAGGTTGTCGTAGTGATTGTGGTACGTCCATATGCGTGCGGCCATCCCGGCGACCGCAAACAAGACCAGCATCGACGCCGAGCGCCACACATACAACAGCACCATTGCCGCGATGGTCGTCGCGACCGCAGTCATTTTGATGGCGTCGCCGGCGCTCATGCCCCTTTCAACGGAAAGGGCCACGAGGTTTCGGTCGCCCACATAGAACTCCGAGGTGCCGAGCATCTGGTTGAGCACCGTGATAGGGCTGGCATCAATGATCGGCCACATGACCAGGCTGCCTACGCCGATGTACGCCAGCGCCGTCACCACCGTCTTCCATCGCCGGCGAAACACAAACGGGAGCAGGAAGGGGCCGGCGAGTGTGACCTTGATCATCGCCACACCCAGGATGCACCCAGCCAGAAACCACCGATCGCGGCCATCGAGCCGCCAGGCGCCGACGAGCGCGGCCAGCACAACCACGCCGTACTGCCCAAGTCCGAGCGTGGTACAGATGCTGCTCGTCGCCAGCAGCGCAGCGGCGAACAACAGCCCTACCCGCTTGTCGACGGCCCAGCCCAGTCGCCCCGCCCACACCATCAACAGCGCCAGGAGCAGGAGATTAATGGCGGCGAAGTACCACCGCGCCATCACCAGGCTGGACGGCCAGGCGAACGCCGCGCCCGTGAAATAGGCCCACGGCGGATAGCCCCCTATCGAAATGCCGAGGTCATCATCAGGAGGGATATTGCGCGCCTGCTGATGCGACTGGAGCAGTCGATTTGGCGACATGACCGAGGAGGGATTTTTGCCGCGAAAGACGTACTGCTGCTCGGTCCACCGGAGGCGATAGTCCGCCGCCGATGACGCCGCGAAATAGACCCCGCGCGCCAGATACGCTGTACCCGCGAGAAACAGCACCACGGCGGAGGCGACCAGGATCAGATTCGTCGAACGAACGCGTTTATCCACGCGTGACGAGTGTACACCCACCGTCACCGCGCCTGAGAGTCGGTGGGCTCTGTGGTCGGTGTGAATGCCGCGACCAGTCGTCGGGCCCACGCGCGACTGTCAGGTAGCACCGTGCGATCCGCGCTCGAGTCCAGCCAGCGGCCCATGGGGATCCCGAAACCGGTCTTGCGTCGGTGGAGGATCTCGGGAGGCAGGGAGTCGTTCGGACACTCGGCGAGAAGGCGCTTCGCCGGGAATCGTGAGAACGAAGCCAGCACGGGCTGCAACGACTGCAGCAAATGCGCATCTACGAGTGGTGTGCGCAGTTCGACGCTGTGATCCATGCTCGCCCAGTCGCTGTCGCGCAGCAGCTGGTTGCGCAAGTACGTCATGGATTCAATCTGGCCGAGCGCCAGCCTGGAGTCCGTCGCGAGCGCTCCACACATGCTGCGGACCCGGCGCTCGGCATCGAATCCCTCGAGGGCCCCTGCCGCCCGCCGGTCACCCATGATCCCGGCAATGGCTTCAGGCGCATTCAGGCTGCGACGCAACCACCAGGCGCCGCCGATGCTGCGCGCCCACTGCGCGGCATGGCGCCATCGGTCATTGCCGCTGCGCCGGGCCTGAACCCCTCCCGCCAATCGCCCGAGGGCAGATATTCCAGGGATGCGTGCCAATGCACTCCAGCGGCGGACCAGTCGCGGCAACGTGGTGAAGCTCTCGTACCCCTGAAACAGCTCGTCGCCCCCGACGCCCGACACCACCACCTTCAGGCCGCATTCGGCGGCGGCCTTGCTCGCATACCATGTGTTGATCCCGTCGATGCTCGGCTGATCCATGGCCTCGATGATGCGCGGAAGGTCGGCGATGAACTCCTCGCGCGTCACGCGGCGCACATGATGGCGGATGCCGTACTGCGCGGCGATCCTCGCGGCCACCGGGGCCTCGTCCTCATGGCTACCCTCGAATTCGTCGTAGGCGATCGTGACGCCTTCAATCCTGCCGCGACCGGCTTCCGACATCATCGCGGCCAGCACCCCCGAGTCGATGCCGCCTGACAGGAACACCCCGACCGGCACATCAGCAACCATGTGCCGGGCCACGGATTCCCGAACTGCGGTGCGCACCTGGGCCCGCACCTCGGCGTCCGGCAGCGGCACCAGGGGCGCGTTGCGCCAATGCCTGCCAATGTCCGACCAGCACACCGTGCCAGTCAGGTGCCCGCCCTCGATCCAACCGTAATGGCCCGACGGAATCGCGGTAATGTCGCGAAACCACGTATGCGGTTCGGGCACGCTGCCGAGCAACCAGAAACCGAGTTGTCCCTGAGGACTCGGCTCGCGTGCGACCCGTCCTGTGGCCAGCAGCGCCTTCACCTGCGACGCCAGGATCACGCCGTCTGCGGTCACCGCGCAATACAACGGCTTGATGCCGTACGGGTCACGCGCCACAAAGGCTCGCCGGGTCACACGGTCCCAGATGACGAGCGTGAACATGCCGTGCAGCCTGGGCAACATGGCCGGCCCCTCGGCCGCGAACAAGGTCAGGATCACTTCGGTGTCCGACGTGGTGCGAAATTCGACGCCCTGCCGCCCCAGCCCGTCGCGCAGCGCCGAAAAATTGTAAATCTCGCCGTTATAGACGAGGACGTAACGGCCGCAGGCCGAGTGCATTGGCTGACCCGCGCGGGCGTCGAGATCAATGATGGCGAGACGCCGATGGCCGAGGCACACGCCCGGCTCCTGCCACAACGCCTCGGCATCGGGTCCCCGACGATGCAACTGGTCCATCGCCCGCCGGACCGGTCGCTCAAGATCGATGGACTCGGAGAACGCCGCAATGAAGCCACACATCAGCCGGCTCCCTGGTGGGCCAACCGGTCCCAGATGTCGACGAACGCTTCGCCGGCGATTCGCTCGTCGTAGCGGCGTTCAACGGTGAGGCGCGCCTCGCGGCCCATCGCGACGTTGCGTTGGGGCTCGTCCAGCAACAGGGACATCCGCGACGACAGCGCCGCGACATCGCCGACCGGCACGAGGTAGCCGTCGTGGCCGTCGGTGATGATGGCGTCCGGACCGCCGCTTCGCGTCGAGACCACCGGGACGCCGCACGCCATCGCCTCAAGCAGGACCACACCAAATCCCTCTTCGTCCGAAGAGAGAACAAAGAGACTGGCGTCCTGGTACAGGCGTAACAGGGCCTGCTGATCCGGCCTTTCGACATAGCGGACTCGATCCCGCAGCCCCAGCGTGTCGGCCCGCCGCCAGAACGCGTCCGGGGGCGCCGAAGACCCCGCCAACACCAGGCTCGTCTGGCCGCGAAGGGCCTCGGGCATCCGCGCATAGGCCTCGAGCAGGACGCTCACTCGCTTGCGGGGGTCGCTCAGTCGCGCGACACACAAGATATACGGGTCCTTCTGCGGCCCGCGGGTCTCGCGCGGATGATAGAAATCGGCGTTCACACCGGGTGGCAGATGACGCGTGTCGACCACACGGCGGGCATTCAACGTGCGCGCGTAGTCAAGCAGCCCCGGATTCATGACCTGAATGGCGTCCACCCCGCGCAAGGCCCGGTCGTCGAGGCTGTCGGTGATCAGGGTCATGGCTCGACGCCACAGGGCCGAGGGGCTGCGCGGGCTGGCGTCGCGCTGACGGCGTTCGAGCCGCACGCGGGTCGCCACGTGCAGCGATACAGGGATTCCCAGCCCCAGCACGGCGTTGGCCCACGCCGGTGAGCCCGACACGACCTGCACAACATCGCACCCGGTCAGAGCGCGCGTGAGCACCGGCCGAGGCCGATATCGCTGAAACTCGAACTCCCCCGCCATCGCACCCACGTGGACAAATGGCAGGCCCTCCCAGACACCGGTGGACGCGGCCGGGCCGTGCATCCAGCTGCGAGGATGCGTGAGGCGAAGGCTCTGAGGGTCCCTGGCGGATTCACACAACGACACCAGCTGCAGGTCGAACGTGTCGGAACGCAGTGCCACATCTTTAATGAAGCGTGCGGTCGCAGGCACCCCCCCCTCGCCGGTCAGGCTGGGCACGACCACCGCCAGCCGCGGACGACCTCGAGGCGTCACGGTTTCACCCATCGGTCAGCGGGCGTCATCCGCCACCACCAGTGCGTGCGCGCATCGCGTCGTTGACCTCATCAAGAATCTGCGTCGCCCGGTGCGCCAGCGAGTACGCCGGTACGGCTCGCGCATGCGCGCGCGCCGCCATCTGGCGCCGCTCGGCGGCCAGTGGAAGAAACCTGAGCACCAGTTCCGCCAGTTCTTCCGGGGTCTCCCACATGGGGACTTCGGCGTGTTCGTCGTAGGCGGACTGCGCGTAGGGTGTGCGGCGATGCAGGAAGAAGCACCCCATGGCCGCCAGCTCGTAGGTGCGCGTCGTATCTTCGTCGCCCGGCTGGCGCACGCCGTCAATCACCACCTCGCGGTTGACCGGGGCCACCACGATTCGGCCCCGGCGCAACCAGTCGCCATAACTCCGTCCGTGCAACGACGGGGCGACAATCCAGTCGGAGGGCAGTGCAGCCTGGTGTGCTGCCCAGCCGCTGCCAATAATGCCCACCCGCAAGGCATGTCCGGCGAGCGACGCCGCCAATTGCTGCATCAGCGCGTGATACTCGGGCCGCCAGGTGGCGGCCAGCACCACGTCGAAGTCCTGCGCGGCTGGAGGCTCGGGCCAGTAGTGCACGTTCGGATCGTAGCCGTGCGGCACAAACACGCAGCGGTTCCGATACCCGTAGGTACTGGCCCAGACGGCAGGGTGAAATGGCTTGGTGGACACCACCAGATCGTACTCGCCGATGGCGGCCTTCAACCGGGCGCCATACGCGTGAGGTGAATAGTCCGGAAACACATTGACGGTCAATATTCGTGCCCGCCTGGCCTGCAGGATCGTTTCCGCTGACACCTGGGCCCCCTTGTAGACCATCAGGACATCCGGCCGGCGCGCAGCGACCGCCGTGACGATCGCGTGATGAAGCTCCTGCCGATACCACGGGCCGAGGAGTCGGGTGACGCCGCGCACGAGCCGCGACCGCGCGCGGGGCGAGAAATGGTCCTCCCCGACATCGTCCACCTCCACTCCAGGCATCGGCTCGAGGGTCTCCCGCAGGGACCGCGCGAACGACCCCTGCCAGGTCTCGCCGACAAACAGAATTTTCAACGGTTCACACCGCGCGCACCGGCGGTGGGGGCAAACAGGGGCACGACCACGGCCGCCGCCAGAATGGGGTACAGGATGAACATAAAAGCCCCCAGATAGTCCGAGACAAAGTCGCCGTCTATCCGGAACGCAATGAACAGACCCAGCAGGGACATGGGAAGCATCAGGAGCGCGCGCCTGAGGTAGATCACCCGAGCGATCGCAGACGTCTGCGCCACGATCCAGCCGCAGACGACACTGGCGAGCACCAGTCCGAACCAGCCGCCGTGATAATAGCCGCTGGCAAAAATCCCCTGCCCGTCGTTGGATGTGTTGTGGCCGGTGATTTTTTCGTACAGTTCCCATCCGGTCTTCGTGATCTCCGGCTTCCGGGGCGCGAGAAAACGCGGCACAGCCACCCACCACATCAGCCGAAGGCCGTCGCCGCCGTTGCCTTCATCCCTGAAGGCGAGGCCTGCGGCCGCCGTCGGGACGTAACAGAGGCGCCCCCAATAGGAATACGAGTCCTCCTCCAGGAGGTCTTCTGAGAACGCCCACGCATCCCACAGGGTCACCACCCGCTCAACCATCGACTGGGTGTAGCTGCTGTACGTCGTAATGCGCGACTGGATCGTGAGGTTGCCAAGGATGATAAATCCCCCCACCAACACGGCAAGCCCGATGGGCAGGACCCGGCGAGAGCCAAACCGCATGGCCAAGCCGGCCACGAGGGAAGCCAGCGGCAGCAGCGCACCGGATTTGCTGAACATCAGCGTGTTCGTGAATGCCAGCCCCAGCGCCACCAGTACGCCGAACAGGCGCAGCGGCCGTTCCCGATCTCCGCGGTGCGACGCCGAGAGGAAGATCGCGACAAGCACCAACTGCGCGAGGTTGCGGAACAGACCGGCGGGAATTCCGGTCCGCCAACCGAGGTCAAATGTCAGCAGGTAATACGCGGCTCCCCCGCCGACGACCAGCAGACTGGTGATGACCCAGGTCGCGGGCACCCGGCTGACCACCACCGCTGTTTTTTCTGCTTGGGCCCCCAGCCAGCGTCCGCGCGAAAACGCGGCGGTCAGAAGTGCGAGACCGAATCCCACGCCATTCATGCCATCGACCCGGAGCGCCTCGGGTGCCCCGATGGGAAAGTGCCCCACAACCGAGTCAACCTCCACTTCGTTCCCGAACGTCACCATGGCCGCGCCGAAGAGGAAGTACAGCGCAAATGATGAAAGGAACATCAGGCGGTGGTCAGTCAGCACCTGGCCAAAGTCCATTCGCAGCGCACGGAACGCGGTGGGCGCGGCAACGGCCAGACCCACCAGGCACCAGGCGCCGTGCACCCACCAGTCCTCGGGATTGACCGTGGGGGCCGCCCACAACGCCCAGACGCCCAGCACGATGAAGGCGCAGGCGATCTTGACCCAGTACCGGCGCGGGATGACATCCAGTTGGAGCGGTGGCAGGGCGTCTGGCGATGGGGTCGTCACCGCTGATCCGTCTCCGCCGCCAGGGCCGTCACCGGCCACAGCCCGCGGCGTATCCGCTGAACGATCACGGTGGCCTGCATCCGCCCGCCAGCGTCCCGCACGGTTACGGTCAAGACCCCGGTCGCCAGGATGGCGAGACCGGCCCGCACCATCCATGTGAGATGCACCACCTGTGGCTGGACCGCGAGAGAGAGGGTCACAACCGCCAGGACCGCGGCCACATTGCGGGAGGAGTACGCGGCGGCACCCCAGCGCCGACGCACACACCACAGCGACACACCTGCCATCAGCACCATCGTACCCGCGCGGGCGATCGCGGCGCCAAACAACCCGGCGGTCGACACCAGCACCGCCGCGGATCCCATCAGGGCGAGCAGGCCGCCAAGCGTCGCATCGCGGCTGAACCGGCCATCGGTGGCAATCTGGAGCAAGTGGTTCTGGCAGGAAACGGTCATGGCGATCAACCCAACACTCAGCACGGCGAGGATGCCCGCGTCGGCACGAAACCCTGCACCAAACGCCAGTTGCATCAATTCAGGCCCCAAATCGATCAGCAGCACCGCAGCGACGCCGCACACGAGTAACTGAACATCCATGACTGTACGGGCCAGGGCGACGGCCTGGTCCCTGCCTCCCTCGCCCCACAATCGTGTCAATTGCGGCGCCACTCCCCCGGAGGCCAGCATGACCCCCTGGATGGCGCCACCAAACAGGATCATCGCGGTCGCGTAGTGCGCGACACCATCATCGCCCAGGTAGGCCCTGACGATCGGCATCTCTCCTCGCGACCAGACGAGGTTCCACAACAACGCGGCCAGCCACATGTTGATCGCGTAGGCCCGGATCCCCTGCCATTGTGCCGGACTGATGACGGATCTCGGGGCCTCGAGCAGCCGGCGAGTCGCCCCATAGCCGACGACCGCCGCGCTGCCAGATGCCAGTGCCATCAATCCGAACACGCGGCTGGGTCCGTTCGTGTCGAGTGGCACGAGCAGCCCACCGCCGATGAGCACGACGGCGGCCACCACGCTTCCGCCACAGACCAGATCAAACCGCTGCATTCCGGACAGTGCCGCGGTCTGCATCGCCCACAGCCCGCTCGCCAGCGTCAGTAGTGAAAGGACGACGAGCCCCTGCCCGTCAAGCGACACAGCCAGCAGCCACGCGGCACACGGCACAACGGTTGCCGCGAGCCACGGCAGGCCAAAGGCAAATGGCCGCCAGCGTCGAACGACCGCGGCCAAGAGACCGGGGTCGTGCCGGAACTCGGCCACGTAGCGACTGATCGCGCCCATGGCGCCCAGCGAACACACCATGAACGTAAAATCAGTGAGCCATTGCCCGTAGGCGTACTGGCCGAAATCCGTGATCGAAAGCCTGCGGGCCAGGATGCCGGCAAAAAAGAACCGAGCCGCCGTCAGCACGATGGCGGCCGCTGCGGCCCAGGCGGAGTGGCGCAGGATCGACACAGTCGGCAGTCAGCGTCGCGACATCTGATCCGGGCCCTGCACGCTTCGGGCTGCCGCGAGGATGCCGAGGCGGCACTGCTCGTAGCTCCACCCGGCAATCAGATTGCGCGCCTGGCGCCCCATCTCGAGGCGATCGGCGTCGCTGTCCAGCATCCGGCGAAGGGCGGCGGCTAGCGATGCGACGTCCCCGGCCTGCATCAACACACCCGTGCAGCCGTCATGGACCAGGTCCGGCACGCACCCGACTTCCGCTGCGACCACCACGGGCACGCCCGCGCACATCACTTCA
>CAZAZR010000029.1:0-5033 GCA_964489685.1 uncultured Solibacteraceae bacterium
GGCGCGGAGTTCATCTACTTCCAGTTCTGATTTGTTCACCATGAAGGTCATGAAGGCCCATGAGCAGCGCTTGCCGCGCTCCCGTGAGCCGCAAGGCGATGGAAACCGCAGGGCGAGGCGTTCGCCGCGAGCGGCCCGGTATCTGCTCTTCGGCGATTGCGTCGGTCGCGCGATGGACACGGTCTCGTCGATTGGCAGCGGGCCCTGACCGAGACGGTCGGCCAGCGTCGGCCCCTCGACCAGTTCCATCACCAGCGCGTGGGCCGCCTGCCCTGAGCCCGACGAGAAGGTGCCTTCGAGCCCGTAGATCTGCCGCCAGGCGGCTCACTTCGACGCGGCGATCGGAATGTGCAGCCAGCCCTGAGTCCCGGCGGCCGCGCTCGACACCGCCGCTCGAATGGTGAGTCTTCCTTGCGGCAGTTCGAGACTCTCCTCGATCGAGACACTGAACGGCGTTCCGACAAACTGACTGCCCGCTACCGTGACGATCCGTTGGCCAGAGGCCTGAACCTTCCCGTCGGCGTCCACGGCCACCCAGCGGACACTCAGGCGATCACCGTCGGTCGGGGCGGGGTTCAGCGCCGGGTACAGCACCGTCACGCCGAGTCGCGTTGTCACCAGACCTCGTTCAACGGAGACCGGCGTTATGGTGCCCTGGAGGCTCAGCTCGCCTCCTGGCAAGCTCGCTGTCAGCGCGTCGATACGATTCAAGGCCGCCTTCGCCGCCGCGGAATCCACGGATGTGTAACCTTGTCGTGAACGAACCGTGGCGCCAGAGACGCGGACCTGCACGTCGAACGCATCGAACGTGCCGTCCGCCGAAGGCGGCTCAGGGTAGAAGCCGAGCAGGTAGTAGTTGTTGTTGTCACGCAGCAGTGACCGCGCCGCATCTTCCACATTCAGGTTGTCGGTGAACGCCAGGCCGTTCGTGTTTTCTGCGATCACCTTCAGGCCCTGTTTGGACGCGAAGATCGCCTGGTTGATCCCCTTCCTCCGTTCAGGGGTCTGCTCTTCCAGCGTGCCCTCCAGCGCCAGGTCCGGCGCCATGAGTCCGCGCGGGTCGATGGTGTAGATCGGAATGTTGAAACGCACCGCCCGATTCATCTCGTCCTGCAGCGCGGTGAATTGCATGTCGTCAGGATCGGCTTTCCTGAATGGGGCGCCTTCACTCACATAAACAATCGCGCGACGGGGATGACGGTCTGAGTTAAACGCGAACAAGACGTTCCGGAACCAGCGGCTGGGCCGGTCTGCTGAAGGAATGATCTCTGAAGCCGCGCTGACATTCGAAAATGCGCGTGCGATCAAACTGTGGTCGTTGGTGAAATCCTGACTGAGGTCCGACCTGCCGTTGTAGCTGACCGCCACGATATCGTTGGGCGCCAGCGCACTGACGAACGCACTCAACATCCGCTTGGTCGGAACAATCCGTGCGGGCGAGATGTGCCCGATCATGAAGACGAAGACCCTGCTGTCTTTCGGCGGCGGCGCGTTCGTGAACATCGTCGGGGACGCACTGGGCGGAGGGTTCAGCGATCCGGAGCGGTGTCCAAACGGAATGCTGATGTGTTCGACGTCCGTAATCGCCTGTTCCTTGCCCCTCGCTCGAACAATGAAGTCCTTTGCGGTCAGGCCTTTTACGGCGCGGCCATCCTTGTCGGTGACCACCACGTCCACCATGACATGCGTGGAGGTGGCCCGGAAGACCGGTTGCTGCTGGGCAGGCAGCCAGGGTGCCGACAACAGCATGCCGAGCAACAAGGCTGACGCGGTGCGGCTCGTCATGGCTCTCTCCTTGCGGTCAGCGTTTCTGGAATTTGACAATGCCGGGAGTGCGGTCGCGCCAGTCCACGTTTTCGATGGAGAAGCGCAGGCGGCGCACGTCCACGCCGTGAGCGTCGCAGACGTCGCAGATGCCGGCGAACTGCCCGTCGGTGAGATCGCGGATTGCCACAATGACGACCGAGACCGAGGGCTGGTGTGTCTCAAGGAGCCGGCCCAGATGGGCGATGGGCCCCAGAACACGATACCCATCCACCCGTGTCTTCTGCCGCGCCTCATCATCGTCGAGCAAGCCGAGCGGAACGCACCCCAGTTCGGGGTTCTGCAGGAGCTCGCGGATGGCGAGCGCGCCGCCGTGGCCGGCCCCGATGACAATCGCCATGCGGCCCATCGAACGTTTGCGGCGCAGGTAGTCGTCGGCGGCGCTGAATGCCGCCCGGGCGCCAATGATGAAGACGGGCAGCAGCGCGGTTTCAAAGAGAAAGACTGCGCGCGAGAAGCCCTGGAAGTTGTAGAGATACAGTACCGCAACCACGGTGAGGCCCACGCCGAGGGCGATGCCGCGCAGGAGCGTCCACACTTCGGTGGAGCCAAACGAGCGCCAGACCAGCCGATACTTGCCGGCCAGGGTGAGCCCGGCCAGTTGCAGCGTGAGCACCAAGGGGAGCGACCCGGCGAAGTGCGGCAGGAAGTGCGTGAACTCCGGCTCCCGGAAGCGGATGCCGAACGCCAGGAAATAGGCGATGCAGATGAGCAACGCGTCGATGCCCACCTCGAGGATCCGATAGCGGTTCGTGAGTTCCGTCGGCAACGGGTGATACGTGGGCCGCTCCACATGCTGGCGCGCCGCGTCCACGTGGCCGAGGTAGATGCCCATGCCAACCAGCAGGCCACCGTACATTGCGGTCAGCCCCCAGCTGTACCGGGCCTCTTCGCTCTGGAACCCCAGGCCGAGCAGGCCGCCCAGCACGGCGAGCGCGTAGAGCACAAGCACCGCACGTCGTTCGCCGATGCCGAGTGCGACAAGCCGATGGGAGGTGTGGTCGCGGCCACCGGCGAAGATGCTGCGGCCGGCGAGGCCGCGCGTGATCGTGACGAAGGTCGTGTCGAAGATCGGAATCAGCAGGATGATGATCGGCCGCACCACGACAGGGACCAGCGTGGAGGGACTCAGATGCGGCACCGCGAGGAGCGCGCCGCCCGCGATCACGAACCCGAGCAGGTGGCTGCCGCTGTCGCCCATGAAGATGGACGCGGGGTGGAAGTTGTAGACCAGGAAGCCGACGGTGACGCCGACAAAGGCCGCCAGCGCCAGACCGAGCGGCACCAGGCCCGGTGCGCCATCCAGCAGCAGGGTTGCCGTCAGGAAGGCCGCGGTAATGGCTGCGATGCCGGCCGCCAGTCCGTCGATGTTGTCGAGCAGGTTGAAGGCGTTGGTCAGGCCCAGCACCCACAGGAAGCCGAGCATGGGGTCCAGGTTGGCATACCCCGTGATCGAAAACCGCGGCATCAGGAAGATGAGGACTGCCGTCGCCAGCATCTGGCCGACGAGTTTGGTGGCAGGTCCGATGGGGATGATGTCGTCGAGAAATCCGAGTGCCACGATGCCGGCGCTGGTCACCACCAGCGGCCACAATGCGGGCACCAGGCCGCCACCGGCCAGCACGAGCCCCAGCGCCAGGGCCATCGCGATGCCGCCCAGTTTTCCCACAGGCCGCAGGCTCCATCGGTCGGCCTGGGGTCGAGCCACGAGTCCTGTGGTGAGTGACAGCCAGCGGGCGGCGGGCACCAGGCACGCCGATGCCACGAAACCAGCCACGAGAAACCCCAGGACGTTGAACAGCATAATAAACGGGTGTTGAGACTGTATCGGATCCAGTGGACGTCTGCGCCATGACCACGCGAGTCATCGTCCTCAACTGGAACGGTCTTGACTGGCTCGATGGCTGCCTTGAGGCGCTGCACGCGCAGTGTCTGCCTCCCACGGAAATTGTGATCGTTGATAACGCGTCCACCGACAAAAGTGTGGCGCACCTTCGGAAACGATGGCCGGGTGTCAGGGTCGACGCGCTGTCGAGCAACAGGGGCTTCGCCGCGGGGAATAATCGCGGGGCTGCCGATGCGCGTACCGACGCGCTCGTTTTTCTGAACAACGACACGCAGGTGGAGCCCGGATGGTTGCAGGCGCTGGTGGACGCCGCCTCGTCCGACCCATCGCGCGGACTGGTGACGTCGAAAGTGGTGTATCTGGACCGTCCAGAAGTCATTGATTCGGCCGGGGACGGGTATTTGCAGTGCGGAGGGGCCTTCAAGCGCTTCCACGGATCCCGGGCGAGCGCGGCCGACGAGTCGTGCGAGGTCTTTGGCGCGTGTGGCGCGGCCTTTCTGATTCGCAGAACACTGTTCGAAGAACTCCGTGGCTTCGACGAGGACTTCTTCATGGTCTACGAAGATGTGGACCTCTCATATCGCGCCCGGCTACTGGGCGCCCGCGTCTGGTACGCGGCCGAAGCGGTGGTGCGCCATGCCGGCAGCGCGGCGCTCGGGCGCGTGAGCGACGCGGCCGTGTTTTATGGCCAGCGGAACCTGGAATGGGCGTGGATCAAAAACA
The DNA here is from genome assembly GCA_964489685.1 of uncultured Solibacteraceae bacterium. Lineage (GTDB taxonomy): Bacteria > Acidobacteriota > Vicinamibacteria > Vicinamibacterales > SCN-69-37 > SYFT01. The sequence goes on from CAZAZR010000029.1 coordinate 4,394, forward strand.
CGCCGGCGTCGCTGTGGTGGCGCTCGCTGCCCGCGCACGTGCTCTACGATCTGGCGGGCGGCGTTGCCTACGCCCGGCGGGGCCAACTGTGGCCATGGCTGCGTGGCAAGACTGCCGCAGTCATGGGCGCCCCGCACGTGTGGCGCAAGCGGGCTCTCGTGCAGCGCCACACACGCGTCTCGGCCGGCGCCCTGCGGTCTGTGATGGATCGCCGGTGGTGGGCCGTCAAGACCGCCGAGAAAAAATTCGACTTCGTGGAATTCACACGAGGCATGAAGGGCTGAGCCTCACTGGCGCAGGATCTGGCCGACCAGCAGGGTGCAGCCCTCACCCGACGCGTGCACGTCGAGCCGGTGCGATCCAACTTCCCGGATGGCCTCGATGACAAACCGCACCTGACGCCACGACTGCCCATCCACCACCACTTGGTCCGCCGGCCAGCCATCCATGTTGATGTGAACCGTGCAGGGGCCTTGCGACTCGGCTGACGCGCGAAGGCGCATCGTGATCAGTTTGGCCGGCGCGCGCACAAACCAGGTCGATGTGGCAGAGGCCACGCGATACCTGACGCCATCCACGTCACCGGCCACCGGTGACGCGCCGACCGCGATGAGTGCGCGGGCATCGTCGGGATGGGCGG
>CAZAZR010000029.1:5043-32559 GCA_964489685.1 uncultured Solibacteraceae bacterium
GTCTCCCTGCGCGCCGGCGGTCTCGCGAATGCGCGTCGGCAGCGACGCGGTCAGGGCCACGACCACCGCGGCCACGACCACGCGCGGCCACCAGTGCGTCGTGGGCGGACGCTCCGGTGTCAGGCCCGACACGAGTCCGACGACGAGGAAGACCATGAAGACGACGTAGGGCGTGAGGAACGGATGACCCATGAGCGCGCTGAGGTGAAACGCGCAGAGTCCTGCGGTGAGCGCCCACAGCCACAAAGTCGCCCCGCCCGCTCGCAGACTGCCGAACGCGGGCAACAGCACGCGGCTCCAATAGAAGAGGAACGCCAGGAGTCCGACGCCGCCCAGTTCACCCATGACCTGGATGATCTGGTTGTGCGCGTTTTCGCCGAACATCAGCGGCGGAAACAGCATCACGAGGTCGCGCGAAGCGTATTCGGTGGACTGGGCGCTGAACGCTGTGAGCCCGACGCCGAACCAGGGATGGTCACGGACCATGCGTGCACCAATGTCGGCCATGCCAACGCGCACCTTCAGGGCCACGCCCGCCGTGGCCCGTGGCGCCAGATTCGGATTGGCCGCGAGGAACATGACGCCGACCGCCACGGTCACGAGCAGTGCGGCCAGGACGACCCGCCACGACGGGCGTCGAAGGGCGAGCCAGCCGATGGCGACCGCGATCACCGTGGCGCCCACCGCCGCGCGTGAACCGGTGAGCCAGAGGGCGGCGCCCAGGACGGAGGCGCCGGCGATCGCCAGGGCACGCGCGTATCGCGAAATGTTCGGCCCCATGGCCACGACCAGCCAGCCCGCGGCACCCAGCGCAAACAGGGAGCCAATGGCATTCATGTCCGGAAAGTGGGGACTGATGCGCGTGGTCAACGCGTGCCGCCAGAACGCGCCCACGGGGTCGGCGTTGCGGTTGGCAATTTCGACCACCCGCAGCAGAGAAAAACAGGCTTCGACCGTCAGGCCGAGCGCCGCGGCCCACGCCAGCATCGGTCCCGATCGCGGGGCGCGATGCACGACCCGTTCGATGATCACGGCCAGCAGCAGCGCTTCGAGCCAGACGGCCGCCTCGTGCCAGGCCGGGAACGCGCGCGCTTCGTAGAAATAATTGCGCGACAGGTGGATCCAGAGCGTGGTGAGGAACGCCGGGAGCGGCTCGGTCATCAGTTGGTGCACGCCCAGCAGCGTGATGGCTGACGCAGCCGCCACGGCGCCCAGCACCATGGACGGCCGGGCCAGTCGTCCCCCGGCTGGTGGACCGAGCACGACCCACCGCCACGCGATACCGGCCAACACGCCGAGCACCATGGCTTCGAGTGCTTCGTTGGCGCCAAACGGCGGCGGGCCTATCGTGATGATCAGCGGCAGCACCACCGGCCCCAACACGGCCAACGTCATCAGCCCGGCGACAGGATGGGCCGCTGCCATCGCCAGCAGCACGGTGACGAGTACCTTGAATGAGACGGGGACTGCGGCCGGGGACCAGATCGACAGGAGGGGCAGCGTCACCGAGGTGGCGCCCACCAACCACATCACGCGCGCGACACTCCGCTGCCCGTCCATCCGCCCGTCAGTGTGCCACGTGACGGACGGCACGATGCGCACATAATGTGTGCGTGCGCGTCGCCGTCCTCATCATCAACTACCGCACCTACGAGGCGCTTGATCGGTGTTTGACGTCGCTCGTGCCGTTTACCCACGAGTCCGACGAAGTGGTGGTGGTGGACTGGGAGAGCGATGCCGCGCGGCGCGACGCCATCGCATCGCGGCACCCCAGCGTGCGTGTCATCGCACGTGCCGACAATCTCGGATTTTCAGCGGGCGTGAATCTGGCGGCGGCCGTCACGACCGCGCCCGCGCTGTTGCTGCTCAATCCCGATACCCAGGTGGAAGGTCCGATCGCACGCGCGCTCGGCGGGTGGCTCGAGGCGCATCCCGAGTGCGGCGTGGTGGGACCACAGGTGATGAATGAGGATGGCACCGTGCAGCCGTCTGCGCGACGGTTTCCCGGATTCACCACCGTGTTCGGGGGCCGGTCGACGTGGCTGACCCGCCGGTTTCCCAACAATTGGTTCTCGCGCCGCAACCTGCTGCAGGGCGCGGGCTCAACGCACGAGGGGCGCGAAGCCGATTGGGTGGCCGGCTCCTGTTTCGCGACGCGCCGAGACGTGTTCGAGCGGCTGGGTGGTCTCGACGAGTCATTTTTCATGTACTGGGAAGACGCCGACTACTGTCGTCGGGCGCGCGCCCTGGGGCTGCGCAGCCACTATCTGCCGACCAGCACCGTGCGCCACTCCGGTGGCCTCTCATCGGCGCAGAACGTGGTGCCCTCAATCCGCGCCTTCCACCGCAGCGCCTTCAGGCTCTACTGGAAGTACGCCGGCCTCGGACGTCTCTTCGCGCCGGTCGTCTGGCTGGGCTTGATGGCCCGCGCCGAGGTCAAGGTGGCGCTGCGCGGCCGGTAGAGATCTTCACGTCAGAGCGATCGCCAATACTCCGCCGCGGCATCGAGGGCGGCGTCGAACGACAGCCGCGGACGCCAGCCCACCTCGCTCCGCAGCCTCTGCGCTTCAGCCGTGAGCACCAGCGGACCCTGCGCGTCGATCGCGCCCAGGTGCACCAGGTCGGGGTGGCCGAGGCGCGTAGCCAGTCCCTCCACCACGTCCCGCACGCGGTGCGCCTCGCCCGACGCGATGTTGACGGCGCCCGTGACGTCCGACTCCACGAGCGCCACCAACGCGGCAGCCACATCCTCCACGTGCAGGAAGTCGCGCTGCTGCTCGCCGTGTGAACATCGCGCCGGTTCACCTCGACCAATGGCCAGGGCGACCGAGGGCACCAGCCGTGCTGGATGTTCGTCGCCGCCGAACAGGAAAAACACGCGGCCCCAGGCGGTGGAGAATCCCTCCCGGCTCAACGCCCGAACGGCCTCGCCGGCCGCGAGTTTCGCGCGTCCGTACGGCGTGGTCGGCAGCAGCGCCGTGCCCGCCTCGTCGCAATGGCCGGCCGTCCAGTCGTATTCGGCGCATGACCCGACGCCGACGAACCGGACGGCGCCACACTCGCGCGCGGCCCGCGCCAGCGTGATCGTCGCGTCCGCCCAGCGCGGGTTGTCGGGCGACGTCCAGTAGAGGCCTGGCGTGGCCTCCCAGGCGAGGTGCAGGATGGCGTCGGGCCGCACCCGTCCGATCACCGCGTCTGGTACGCCCGGCTCCAGCAGGTCGCCGCGCTGCACCGTGGCTCCTGGCATCTGTGCGGGCCCGCGCGAGACGACGTGCACCTCGTGCCCGCGCGCCAGCAGGCCGGCCACCGCGTGCCGTCCGATGTAGCCAGATCCGCCGGTGACCAGCACTCGCACAGGGGTCCTTCAGCGCACGAAATCCTGGTACCCGGCGTCGCGCTCGTGGATCATGGTCGGCGCTCCGAGAGGCCAGGCGATGCCGAAGGCGGGGTCGTTGTACCTGACGCCTCGTGCATGCGCAGGGGAATATCCGCTCGAGACGAGGTAGAAAAGCTCCGTGTCGTCGGCCAGCGTCTGGTAGCCATGGGCAAACCCCGGCGGCATGTAGAGCATGCGCCGATTGTCGGCCGAGAGTTCGATGCCGAACCATTCGCAGTACGTCGGCGAGTCCGGACGCAAATCCACGGCCACGTCAAAGACCGCGCCCCTGGTCACGCGGGTGGTCTTGTGTTCCCACAGCGGCGCGGCCTGATAGTGCATGCCGCGAATGGTGCCGCGCAGGTGATTGAACGCCATCAGGCCCTGCGCGATGTCCACCGACAGCCCGTGGTCCTGGAATTCCTTCGGGATCCACGCGCGGGTCATCGACCCACGCGCATCGGCAAACACGTCGGATTCCACCACATACAGGCCGGCGAGCCGCTGCTCGATGAATTGCACTACCGCACCTCCAGGCGCGGTACGGCCACGACAAACCGTCCACCGCGGCGGCGGTACTCGGCCTGTTGCTCCAGAATCTCATCGGCGAAATTCCACGTGAGCAGCAGGGTGTCAGCGGGTTGCCGTTCGAGCAAGGCCTCAACCGGAAGGATCGGCACGTGAGCGCCCGGCATGAACCGTCCGTGTTTGTGCGAATTGCGATCGACGACGAAGTCGATCTCGCGAGACGTCAGGCCGGCGAAGTTCAGCATCGTCGCGCCTTTCGCGGCCGCACCGTAGGCCGCGACACGGCGTCCGGCGGCCCGGCTTGCGGCCACGAAGTCCACCAGATCCTGGCGAATCCGCTCCGCGTCCGAGGCAAATGTGTCGTAGCGCTCCGGCCGATCGATGCCCCACACCGCTTCTTCTTGAAGGAGACGGTCGACACTCGGGCCGACCTCGGGCTCGTCCTCGGTCCGTTCGGCGAAGATCCGCAGCGATCCGCCGTGTGTCGGCAGCCGCTCCACATCCACGATCGTCAGGCTCTGCGCCAGGAACAGGCGGACGAGCGCGGTCAGCGAGAAGTAACACAAGTGCTCGTGGTAAATCGTGTCGAACTCGCCGTGGTCGATCAGGTCGCGCACATACGGCGCTTCCACCACCACCACGCCACCGGGCGCCAGCAGGGTCTGAAACCCACACACCACGCCGGTGAGATCCGGCACATGCGCCAGCACGTTGTTGGCATGGATGACGTGGGCCTGAAGCCCCGAGGCGCGCAGGTCGCGCGCGAGGTCGGGACCAAAAAACTGCACGATCGAGTTGATGCCGCGTGCTTCGGCGATGCGCGCGATATTCTCTGCCGGCTCGATCCCGAGCACGGGGATGCCGGCGCGCTGGTAGTGCTGCAGCAGGTAGCCGTCGTTGCTGGCCACCTCCACCACGAGGCTCTCGCTCGTCAACGCCCGTGATTCCATCAGGCGCCGGGCCAGTCGCTCTGCGTGCGCGACCCACGCGTCTGAGAATGACGAAAAGTAGGCGTAGTCGGCAAACAGGCGATCGGGCGGCACACTCAGCGTGATCTGCACCAGCGTGCAGGCGCGGCACAGCACCACGTCAAGTGGATACGCCGGCTCTGGGTGCGAGAGGTCTGATTCGGACAATAACGCGTTGGCCAGGGGTGTCTGGCCCAATGACAAGACAGGGTGAAAGTGCGCGGCGCCACAGGCCCGGCAGCGGAGCGCCAGGGGGACCAGGGTGCTCCCGCCTGTGCGATTAGAGACGTCGCCAGCCATTGTGACGGTCGCATGATACCAGCAGGGTGACCGTCCAATGCTGCGTCCGTCGTTGAAGTCTCTGCTTGTTGTCCCAATCGCGGTGGCGTTGACGCCCCTCCTGCCGCACGTCGGATCGATCTCGGCGCAACAGACGCAGCCCATCCAGATTCTCGAGCGAATGGCGACGGGAGGGAGTCTGCAGCGTCCATCACTGGTCGGCCGGCCGAGGCTGGCAGACCTTGAGCAGGCCGGTCGTCGCGGGTCAGACGTGCAGGTGTCTCTGCCGGGCGTAACCATCATTGGCCGGCTGCGTCACTTCGAAGCCCAGCGCCGCGGGTTCTTTGCCGCGGGCCCCATCGTGGCCACCTCCGTAGCGGGCGGGCCGGTTGACGGCGACATGTCCTTTACGGTCGTCGGCGACACGCTCGTGGGCCGGATCGTGTTCGGGGGACACCTCTTCCGGATCGGCCGGTTGGCCAATACGGCGTTGCACGAACTCGTGGAGGTCAATCTGGCCGCGCTGGCCCCGGATGGCGACCCCGTCCCAGTCGCCGCAGCCGAGGTGCGGGGACCTGGCCCGGTGGCCGCGACTCAGGCTGAAGATTCCAACGCGTTGATCGACGTGCTCGTGGTCTACACGCCGGCCGCCCGGGTCACACTCGGGGGAACAGGCCAGGTCCAGGCAGAGGCGACGGCTGCCGTCAACAATGCCAATCTCGCGCTGGCGAATTCGGGCGTGGTGCACCGCTACCGCCTCGTCTACCTCGGTGAGGTGGGCTACACGGAGTCTGGTACCTCAAGCACCGACCTTTCCCGACTGCGCTCGGTCACTGACGGTTACATGGACGAGGTGCACGGCCTGCGCGACACCTACAAGGCCGACGTCGTGTCGCTCCTGACGAACGCCTCAGACGTCTGCGGCGTGGGCTACCTCATGGGCCCCTCGTCGGTGAGCACGTTTTTTCACACCAGTGCGTTCAACGTGGCCATCGCGCTCGGGTGTGCGAACGGCAATCTGTCGCTCGCGCACGAAATCGGCCACAACATCGGCTTGCAGCACGATCGCCCGAATGCCGGCTCTTTGCCGGCCTTCGACTATGCCTATGGCTTCACCGTGCCGGGCCTTGCCCGCACGGTCATGGCCTATGCGTGTGCCGCGGGCACCCCGTGTCCACGGATGGCGGTGTTTTCGTCCCCCAATGTCCCGTTCCCCGGATCGGGGACCGTGGCGGGCACGGCGACCGAGCACAACGCGCAGGCGTTGAACCTCACGTCAGTCCCGGCGGCCAACTTCCGTAACACTACCTGCAACTTCGTCCTCAGCACCAACGCCATCGTGGTCGGCCCTGACGGCGGCAGTGGCTCGGTGTCGTTGACCACCGCGAACGGATGCGGATGGAATTCGGTGTCGAGCGACACGTCGGTCGCGACCATCACCAGTGGGGCTTCGTCCAGCGGTTCCGGGGGCGCATCCTATACCGTTGAGGCGTCTGCCTTCGCGCGGTTCGCCACCCTGACGATCGCCGGTCAGTCGGTGAGCATCACGCAGCAGGCGTCCGCGCCCGGGCCGTTCAGCAAGCTGAGTCCGCTGAACGGATCGACGGGTCAGTCCACCATTCCCACGCTGAGCTGGGGGGCGAGCAGCGGAGCCACGAGTTACGAGTACTGTCGCGACACCGTCAACAACAGCAGTTGCGACACCACGTGGACGTCCACAGGCACCAGCACCAGCGTGGGTCTTGTGGCGCTGACGCTCAACACGTCGTACTACTGGCACGTGCGCGCGCTCAGTGTGACCGGCACGACCTATGCGGAAGGCAACGTCACCGCGTTCTGGAGCTTCAACACGGGCGCCGCGGTCCCTGCGTTCGGCCAGGTGGATACGCCCGCCCAGAACGCGGCCGGGGTGCAGGGCGCGATCGGTGTCACCGGCTGGTCGCTCGACAACGTGGGGGTGGCCAGCGTGCAGGTCTTCCGCAACTGCTTCGGGTTCGAGCCGCAGGCCAACTGCCAGACCGTGCTGGGCAACAACGTGGTCTATGTCGGCGATGCGGCATTTCTGGATGGGGCGCGTCCCGACGTGGCGGCCGCATTCCCGACGTATCCGCAGAACACCCGCGCCGGGTGGGGCTATCTCATGCTCACGCCGCTGCTGCCTCATGTGCCGAACGCCGAAGGCGTTGGGGGACAGGGGCCGCTGACGCTCTATGCGATTGCCACCGACATCGAAGGCAACAAGACCCTGCTGGGCCGGTCGTCAAGTCCGGCCAGCACCGACTTCGTGACACCCACCTTGATCACGATGGCCAACGACACCATCGCGAAGCCGTTCGGCGCCATTGACACCCCTGGTCAGGGCCAGACGATCAGCGGCATCGTCAGCAACTTCGGCTGGGCGATGACACCCGACCTGAACACCATCGCCGACGGCACCGACATTGTCATCCCGACCAACGGGTCTACGATGACAGTGTTTGTGGACGGGCTGCCGGTGTCGCTCGTGGCCTACAACCAATGTCGGGGCGACGTGGGGAACCCGGTGCCTGTTGGCGTGTATTGCAATGACGACGTCTCGAGCATCTTTGGTAATCCGACTCCGCAGTCGCCGCTGACGCCGCGCGCGTCGAACCCCACCCTGTTCCGGAATCTCGATAGCGCCAGGGCGGCCATTGGCGCCTACACGTTCGACACGGCCACACTGGCCGACGGTCTGCACACCATCGCCTGGAGCGTCACCGACTCTGCGGGCCGCGTTGAGGGCATTGGATCGCGGTTCTTCAACGTGCTCAATGCCGTGCCCGACCCGGCGACGGACGCCGCGCTGCGGGCGGCGCCGGCGCAGTTCATCGGACCGGTCACGAAGCTGGGCCGGTATCCGGCCGGCACGGGCGGCGTGTGGGCGCGCACAGGATTTGATCTGGCCATCGGGTGGACGCGCCTGCGTGCCAACGGCACCACGAGGCGGTACCCCGTGCGCTTGCCGGAATTGGGCCGACTGGAACTGTGGCTCGGCGCACCTGTGGATGCCGGCTATCTGGTGGCCGGCGGCGGGCTGCAGCCGCTGCCGGTAGGGTCGTCGCTCGCGGGCGCGCAGTTCGCATGGATGCCGCCGGCGGGGTATGTCGGGGCGTATCAACTGGTGTTCCTGCGCGGCCGCGAGCGCATCACCGTGACCGTCACGGTCGGCCGGCCGTTGCGCGTCACCGGTCGCTGACGCGGCCAGTTGCCTGCGGGTCGGATGGTATAGTCAGGCGCTTGCGACCGACGTCCCGCGCGCCTCTCGGCTCTGGATGGCCGTTCGTGGCCGTCGGCGCGCTGCTTATCGCCGCCGCACTTGTGGCCAATGAATGGGTGCTCGGTGCCTGGCTCACACAGTCGGGCCGCGTCACCAATTCCACCAGTCGAATCCTGCTCGGCCTCTTCGACGTGGCCGCGCTTGGCGCCGGCCTGGTGCTGCTCATCGCACGCCGGGCCGCGCCCTGGCGCCAGATGCTGCTGTCATGTGCCGCAGTCGTGTGTGCGCTGGGCCTTGCCGAGGGGGGTGTGCGCCTGTGGTTTGCCGTGTCTGCCTGGCGCAACCCCCCCGAGCGCGAGATCACCGCCGGCATCGGCTGGCGGCCCGTTGAACACGTCTCGATCGACCGCGATGTGCCTGGCTTCGGGCGCGTGCACTACACCACCGTGCAAGGCGGGTTTCGCCTGTTCGGCGATCCCCAGTCGTCCAAACTCAAGGTGCTCGCCATCGGCGATTCGTTCACCGAAGCCGTGATGGTCTCAGACGGCGAGGCGTATTACCATCGCCTCGCGGCCGCACGTCCAGACATTGAGTTCTTCGCCATCGGCGCCGGCGGGTACGGCACATTGCAGGAATACATACTGCTGGATCAGGTGGTGGATCGCGTCAAGCCCGATCTCGTCCTGCTGCAGATGCACCCGAACGATCTCATCAACAACTCGCACGCTCTGGAGTCGCGCAGCACGACCAACAACAATCAGATGACCCGGCCGTACTGGGAGCAGGGACACGCCGTGCAACGCTTTCCGGAAAACCGTGACTGGGGCGCGCTGTATCGACTCGTTCGGCATTCCTATCTGCTGCGGCTGCTCAACGCGAACCTGTTGTTCTTCCGATCCCGATCCGCAGACTCGATCGAGCGCACACTCCACGCCGACGACCCCGACGTCGTCCGGGCGACCAACGCGACCGTCGAATTGCTGACGATGATCCAGCGGCGCGCGACGGTGCCGGTCGTGGCGTTTTCGGTGAGGGCGGAAGCGTACTTCTCGTTCTGGTCGCGAGCGGATGTGTGCCGTCGCGCCGGCGTGCGCTTCATTCCTGGCGTGGGCGAAGCCGTTGATGCGGCCGCCGAGGCCGGTGAGAAGGTCACGGGCGCGCCGGTGGACGGGCACTGGAATGGCCGAGGCCACGAGATGGCGGCTCGCCTGATCGACGCGTGGCTGACGCGCGAGGGTCTGCCCGCACGGTGAGTAGCGATCGGCGGTAGAATGACACTCAGGTAGCAGTTCGTGTTTCGAACGTTCGCCCTCATCTGTTGCATCCTGCTTGCCGAATTCGCTGTCCTCGAAGCGGGGATGCGCGTCTGGGGATCGTTTGAAAGCACGTCGGCCTTCCGGTCACTGTTCATGGACGACCCTCAGGTGGGCGTCCGGCTGAGGCCGAACGCGCGCATCCAGTACTCCACGGTGGAGTTCACCACTGAGATCAGCATCAACGATCAGGGCGTGCGCGATGATGAGCCGATCGGCCCCAAAGTCCCAGGCGAGCGCCGGATCGTTGTGCTGGGCGACTCGCAGGTCCTCTCCGTCCAGGTGTCACCAGCACAGACGTTCTGCGAAGTGTTGGAACGGCAGCTCAATGAGGCAGGGGGCGAGCGGTGGCGCGTGATCAACGGCGGCGTGCAGGGCTACGGTCCGGTGGACTACTGGCTGTTCTTCGACAAGGTGGCCGCGCTGTTTGAGCCCGACATCGTGCTGGTGGTGGCCTACGTGGGCAACGACGCGATCGAAGCCGCCGACGGCGAAGCGTCACTCGAGGCCGGGCAGCGCATCAGAACGGCCCAACCGACTGTGACCAGCATCAGGCGGCTGATTCGCGCGAGCGCCGTCCTGCAACTGGTCCCACCGCACGCGGACCAGTTGCGCAGTCGCGTGGCGACCGGCACGCCCGAACGTCCGCTGGCCACCTATCTCACCGACCCTCCGCCTGTGGTCGATCGTGGGCTCGACGTCAGCCGAAGGGCGTTCGCGAAGATCGCCGATCGCGCCCGCGGTGTCGGTGCCCGGACCGGCTTCGTACTGATGCCGGCACGACTTCAGGTCAACGACGAGGACTTCAGCAACCTGCGCGCGATTGTGCATGACGCCGGTGGTGAGCTTGACCGCAACGGCGCATCCCGTCGGTTTCAGGACGCGCTGGCGCCGCTCGGCCTTCCCATCGACGACCTTCAGCCGGCCCTGGCCCGCCAGCCCGATGGCACCGGCGTGTTCTTCAAGCGCACGGCCCATCTGACACCGCGCGGCCATGCGGCCGTTGCCGATGCGCTGCTCGTGTTTCTCAGGAGCAGCGGCCTGCTCAAGGCGTGGCCACGGCCGTGATCGCCGGGCCGCACCGCACGTCATTCAGGTCATTTACGTCACGCACGTCATGGGGCCACGTCGTGTGCGTCGCAGCGCTGGGGGCGACGTACGCGGCCCTCTACCTGCGACCAGGGACATTCTCTCCGCTCTATCGTGCGGTGCTCGTCGCAGGCGGCGTGGCGGTCGCAGGCGCGGTGCTGTCTCTGTTCATCCCGATTCCACTTCGACGGTATTGTGAGCGGCCGCCCCTCTCACGGGCCGGTGTGCGCGGCGTCGTGATCGTGGCGCCGTGGGTGGTCGTGGCGGTGCTGGCAGCCACACACGGGGTGTGGTGGATCCTGCAGGCACCAACCCTGCGGCTGTTTGCCGTCGTTGCACTGACGGTGTCGTCTCTGGCGTGGTGCGCCGGACCGTGGCCGCCACTTCCGCGCGCCGGACGGATCTCGCGAGGGGCGCTTGTCGGCCTTGCGGTCGGACTCTGCGCACTCAGTATTGACGGCATGGCGTTCGGGCTGACACCGTTCGGCGTGGCTGTCTCGGCGCTGGCGGGCGCCGGGGCCGCGGCCATCGTCGCGGTCGCCCGCTACGGACGGCCGCACGTTCACGGCCACCTGGTCGCGCTCACCGTCAGTACGACGCTGAGCCTGGCGGCGGCCGAAGTCGGCATTCGCGCGCTCCATCTGGGCGACAGCGTTGTCGAGGTGGACGATGCGGACGCGGTCCGGCAGTTCCACCACATCATTCCTCCGCGGTCCGCGTTCATCAATCAGCCGGCGATTCTGGATGAGTTTCCGGCGGCGCTGATCGAGACCAACAGCTTCGGGACGCGCGGGCCTGAAGTGCCGCCCGCGCCAGTGGACCTGCTGATCATTGGCGACAGCATGGTCGAGGCGCGCCAACTTCCGTGGGAGGAAACGCTCGGAGCCCGTCTGCCGCCGGCGCTGACTGCGAGGTCGGTGAACGCGAGGGTGGTCAGCCAGGGCGTGCGCGGCTGGTCATCGTTGCTTCAATGGAATTGGTATTTGAAGGTGGGTCGCAGGCTGCAGCCCCGCACGGTGGTGCTGTTCTTTTTCTGGAACGATCTCTGGGCAACCGGTGACGAGACGCAGACGTTCCGCGCGGTGATGCGGCCCGACGGGCGCCCTGACTATTTCGAGGTGCCTGTGGAGCCCTGGTGGGTCTGGTACAAGCACCTGCGCCTTGTGCGCCTGGCTGGGGAGATGGCGGCCCGGCTCGAACTCGCATCCCTCAAGCGGTCCGTTGCCGGATTGGCTCAGGCGGGGACCGCACTCGATCTCGCGAGTGCAAAGGCGCGGGCGAGGCAAATGGCCCGAGAGGCATTGCTGTCACCAGAAGAAGCGGATGCGCTGCTGGCCGAGCCCATGGACCGTCTCTCGCCGCGTGCCAGGCAAATCGGCGAGGCAGGCTTCTGGCCCGGCATTCGGCCGCTCGCACTCTGGACCGACGCGCAGAAGGAGGCTGCGGCAAAAACCCGGCAGCAGCTCCGCCTGTTTGCCGAGGACGTGGCCGCAGATGGCGGACGGCTGGTGCTGCTCTACGTCCCGAACGCCTTCCAGGTGTCTTCATCCGAGTGTGCCGTGTCCCGTCCGCTCGTGGGGCTGGACGACGACCGGCTCCTGCCACCCGATTCCGGCATTCAGACGTGGCTGCGCGGTGTGGCCGAGCAGGAAAAGATCGAACTCCTCGACCCCTCCGGGCCGATGCGGGATTTCCTGCGTTCCCGGCCTGTGGGTTCACCGCCGCTCTACCTGCGTGCCGACTGCCATTGGTCAGCCGCCGGGCACCAATTCATGGCCGACTACCTGGCCGATTGGTATGTGTCTTCGACGATCCGGAGTCGCTGACGTAGGTTCAGGTTTCTGAGTGACCGCGCCGCAGGTCCAGGCGAGACAAACCCGGTATCATGGATGTCATGAAACCACTGGTGGTGGGCTGCGTGTTGGCACTCGCTGTCAACGCCACCGTACTCGTCGGCGCAGCGCCTCAAGCGGCGGCGCAGCCGACGGTGGCCGATGTGCGGACGGCGGCCGCCGCCGGCCGGACCGACGAGGCGTGGGCCATCCTCGATCGATTGCCCGCCGATGCCGCCACCGTCGCGGCTGCGGTGGAATTGGCCCTGGCGCCCAAAACGCCGCTCGTGGCGATCGCCCGGCTGCCGTTTCTTGGCGACCGCGCCGCGCGCCTGTCACTGGCAAGCACGACCGAGGGCCAGCGCCTGACCGCTTGCGCGGTAATCGTGCGGTTGTCGGCCGATGCCGGATGCACGGAGTTCCTCGACGCCGTCACGCTCGGTCGACAGGGCCACGCCGTGGACCGCGCGCGACTCTGGGTGCTCCGGCGAATCATGGGTGAGCAGCCGGCCGCATTGCCCAACGGGTGGGAAGCCGCCATCACTGGCTCGAGCGCGATCGAAGCGGCGAACTGGTTTGAATTGCCGCCGGCCTCGCGCGTGCGCCTGCTGGAGCCTCTGCTCGTCAGCCAGGACAGGGGGACGCTGATCTCGGCGCTCGCCACGTTGCAGGGCATTCCCGGTCCTGAGGCGCTCGCGATCTGGCGACGACTGTCGGCCGAAGGCCGCCTGACCTATCCCGGCGCCCGCATGCAGATTCTTGTGGGGCTCGCGCGACACGGCGACCCGGAAAGCGTGCAGGCCCTCGCGCCACTTCAGGGCCAGTTGCCGGTGTCCGATCGCCTGGTGCTGGCTCAGGGACGCGCCGAACGGAAAGAGCCGTCCGGGACGCCTGAATTGGTCAGCCTCGTGAACATCGGGGCGGAACACGAGGCGCTGCGCTCGGCCGAGATTCTGGCAACCCTCGGCGCCGCGTCGTCTGTCCTGCCCCGGGTACGCACCTGGGTGCGCGACGGGTCGGGCCCGCTGCGCGAACGGTGGCTGGCCCTGGCCGCACGGCTGGACCTGGGCGCCACGGCCGAAATCGTCCAGCGACTGACCAGCGAGGACGAGGCCGTGCGCCTGGCCGCCGCCGTGGCGGTCACGACCGCGGCCGCCCGTCGGTCTCGCCAATCGGGCCTTTAGAGCCGTTATCATAATGTTTGACCTCGCAGATACCGATACACCGCCGACCGGAGCCTGAACTTATATGTACCGACGGATTGCCCTGATTTCTGCGTTCTTCTTCGGCCTGCTGACGCTCGGGCAGCCCGCCGCGGCACAACTCACCGACCAGGGCGCCACCCAGGTGTCAACCGGGCTCTCGGTGCAGCACGGGATTGCCTACGCGGCGCGGCACGACGTGTATCTGATGGTGTACGACGACCGCGTGACCGGTGGCGTCAAGGGCCGCTTCGTCAACAGCTCGGGCGCAACGGTCGGCAATGCGTTCGTGATTGCGTCGACGGCCGGCATCGCCTACGCGAATGACCCGATGGTGGCGTACTCGAACGACACGGCCGACGATGTGTTTTTCGTGATGTATGCGACGGATCGAGGCAAGCAGTTCGACGGCCCACCCAGCGCGTGGATCCAGCGCGTGAGCTTCACCGGCGCGGGCGGCGCGCTGGTGGGCACTCCGTTCCTGGCATCGCAAGGCGCGTACGAGATTCCCAACGACATCGTCTACAACCCGTTCACGCGAAAGTTCGTCGCGATCTGGGCGAGGATCTACACGTCCCCTCAGGAGTCCGACGTCGAATTACGCTTCTTTAATGCCGACGGCACGACCTCGGGCGGCGTGGTCAGTGTGGGCAACGGAAACTGGAGCCAGGCCGGGGCGCGCGCGTCGGTGGATTGGGAAACCAATCGGATCATGGTGGCCTACGAGGGCGTGTCGCCGGCGAGTCCGTCACCCCAGCAGGAGATTCTCGGTCTGTGGGGCAAGGTCGTGGACGGATCGACGGGCGCCCTGCTCACCGGCATGCTGACGGTGCAGCCCGGCTTTACGATTCACGCGATTCCCGTCTTTCTGCCTGAACGCGATGGGTTCATGGTGGCGTGGACGGCCTTTAATCCGGGGCGCGATGTGCAGGCGCGCTTTGTGTCGTCGGCCTCGGGCACGGTCGGCACGATGCCGGCGGCCACCTACACGCTGGCGGGCACGTCTCGTAGCGAAGATGAGCCGATGGGCATCTACGACGCGATTTCGCGCCGAGTGCTGATGGCCATTCAGAGCAGTGGCGCGTGCCCGAACGATAGTTGCCCGAATTTTGACGGCGCCGTGCTTGACGCGCAGGGCGCAGTGCAGATTGGGCCCTTTACCGGCCTGTCCACGCCGGTCTCGACGTCGGGGACGTACGCTCCCGACATGGCGGTGGGCGAGAACGGCCAGTTCGGCATTTCGATGGCAGTCAACTACAACGCGAACTACGTCCAGCGTTGGAGCATCGCGGCTGCCGGCACGCCTGGCCCCGTGTTTGGCGGTGGTGGCGGCGGACCCTCGCCCGATGTGGTGGCCTCGCCATCGAGCCTCTCGTTTTCAATCGTCAAAACCGGCGCGGTGATCAGCGGCTTCTCGCCGCAACCGGTATCGGTCTCGTTTGCGATGACGCCCGTCGCGTGGACCGCGACCACCTCAACACCGTGGCTGCAGATCGCGTCCGGGTCCGGCTCGGGCAACGGCCAGTTCAGCGTCACAGTGATCAATCCTTCAGATGTCATCGGTGCGCAGACGTCGCTTAATGGCACCGTGACGCTCACGGCGCCCGGCGCGCCGAACTCACCGGTGACCGTGCCGGTCAGCGTGACCGTGGGGGCGTCGGGTGGTGCCATCACCATCCTGTCGGCCACCCAGGTGTCAACCGGGCTCTCGGTGCAGCACGGGATTGCCTACGCGGCGCGGCACGACGTGTATCTGATGGTGTACGACGACCGCGTGACCGGTGGCGTCAAGGGCCGCTTCGTCAACAGCTCGGGCGCAACGGTCGGCAATGCGTTCGTGATTGCGTCGACGGCCGGCATCGCCTACGCGAATGACCCGATGGTGGCGTACTCGAACGACACGGCCGACGATGTGTTTTTCGTGATGTATGCGACGGATCGAGGCAAGCAGTTCGACGGCCCACCCAGCGCGTGGATCCAGCGCGTGAGCTTCACCGGCGCGGGCGGCGCGCTGGTGGGCACTCCGTTCCTGGCATCGCAAGGCGCGTACGAGATTCCCAACGACATCGTCTACAACCCGTTCACGCGAAAGTTCGTCGCGATCTGGGCGAGGATCTACACGTCCCCTCAGGAGTCCGACGTCGAATTACGCTTCTTTAATGCCGACGGCACGACCTCGGGCGGCGTGGTCAGTGTGGGCAACGGAAACTGGAGCCAGGCCGGGGCGCGCGCGTCGGTGGATTGGGAAACCAATCGGATCATGGTGGCCTACGAGGGCGTGTCGCCGGCGAGTCCGTCACCCCAGCAGGAGATTCTCGGTCTGTGGGGCAAGGTCGTGGACGGATCGACGGGCGCCCTGCTCACCGGCATGCTGACGGTGCAGCCCGGCTTTACGATTCACGCGATTCCCGTCTTTCTGCCTGAACGCGATGGGTTCATGGTGGCGTGGACGGCCTTTAATCCGGGGCGCGATGTGCAGGCGCGCTTTGTGTCGTCGGCCTCGGGCACGGTCGGCACGATGCCGGCGGCCACCTACACGCTGGCGGGCACGTCTCGTAGCGAAGATGAGCCGATGGGCATCTACGACGCGATTTCGCGCCGAGTGCTGATGGCCATTCAGAGCAGTGGCGCGTGCCCGAACGATAGTTGCCCGAATTTTGACGGCGCCGTGCTTGACGCGCAGGGCGCAGTGCAGATTGGGCCCTTTACCGGCCTGTCCACGCCGGTCTCGACGTCGGGGACGTACGCTCCCGACGTGGCGGTGGGCGAGGACGGCCAGTTCGGCATTTCGATGGCGGTCAACTACAACGCGAACTACGTCCAGCGCATCAGCCTGAGTCCGTCCGGTACGCCAGGGCCCGTGTTTGGTGGCGGTACGGCTAACAGTGTCTCTTTGCCGACGAACCTCTCGTTCACTATTGTCAAGTCTGGCGCGGCCATCGGTGGCTTCCAGGCACAAGTGGTGCCCGTGACCTTCACCGGCACACCCTTCGCGTGGACGGCGGCGAGTGCCGTGCCGTGGCTGCAGGTCACCGGCGGGTCGGGCACGGGCAATGGCCAGTTCTCGGTGACGGTCATTAATCCGGCCGACGTGATTGGGTCGCAGACGTCGTTGAGCGGCAGCGTGGTGGTCACCGCGCCAGGCGCGGCGAATTCGCCGGTGACGCTGACGGTCAGTGTGACGGTGGCGCCGAACCCGGCGGCCGCCAACCCGTTCGGCCAGGTGGACACGCCGTCGCAGACCGCCACAGGCGTGCAGGGCGCGATCGCAGTGACCGGATGGGCGCTTGATGACACGCTGGTCTCCAGCGTGACCCTGTATCGGAATTGTCTGACGTTTGAGAATCAACAGAACTGTCAACTGGTGCTCGGTAACAGCGTGGTGCTGGTCGGCGACGCCGTCTTCCTGACTGGCGCGCGTCCTGATGTGGAAGGCGCCTTCCCGTTCTACCCCAACGCCAACCGCGCCGGCTGGGGCCTGCAGGTGCTGACCAATATGCTGCCGCACGTGCCGTCGCAGCAGATGATCGGCGGCCAGGGCGCGCTGACGCTGTATGCCGTCGCCACCGATAACAGCGGCAACAAGAAGCTTCTGGGACGTTCATTCGTCGCGAATGATCCGGCGTTCAACACGCCCACCAGCATTACGCTGGCCAACGACACGATCGCCAAGCCGTTCGGGATGATCGACACGCCGGCGCAGGGCCAGACCATCGGCGGCGTGTATGCGAACTTCGGCTGGGCACTCACGCCCGACACGAACACCGTGGCCGGTGCCGGCGACATCCTGATTCCGGTCAACGGGTCTACGGTCAACGTCTACATCGACGGGGTGCTCAAGGGACCCGTGGCCTACAACCAGTGCCGCGGCAATGTGGGCAACCCCGTGCCGGGCGGCGTGTTCTGCAATGACGATGTCGCGAGCATCTTCGGCAATGCGACGCCTCAAACGCCGCTGACGCTACGCTCGTCGAACCCGACGCGGTTCCGGAATCTGGACGCCGCGCGGGGCGCCATTGGCGCGTATGTTCTCAACACCAACACCTTGTCGAACGGCCTCCACACGATCAGCTGGTCGGTGGTGGACTCGGCGGGCCGCACCGAGGGTGTGGGTTCGCGATTCTTCACCGTGTCGAATGGCGCGCCGCTCGCACCGTCCGTGACCTTCGCCGGGGCTGAGGATTCAGGGCGGTTGCTGGCAACCGAACTCGATGCGCGGCCCGTGGGCACCGAGGCCGTGTGGGGTCGCACCGGATTTGACCCGCGACAGACGTGGCAGCCCATGCCGCTTGATGCACAGGGTGAACGCCGTGTGCTGCTGCCCGAGATGGGCCGGCTTGACCTCTGGTTGGGCGCTCCGGTCGATCGCGCCTACCTCTTGGCGAACGGCACGCTTCGCAGCCTGCCGCCCGGCTCCAACCTGACCGGCGCCAACTTCACGTGGGCGCCAGGGCCCGGTCTGGTGGGCACCTACGCGCTGGTCTTCCTGCGCGGCGACGAACGCATCGACGTGCATGTCACAATCGCGTCGCAGACGCCGAAAGACGGTGAGTCGGAAGTGCAGATGCACCTCGACGCACCAGCGACCGGCGGCGTGTGGGGTCGCAGCGTCACGATCAGCGGTTGGGCCGTTGACCCGGGCAGCGCGATCGGCGCAGGTGTGGACGCCGTCCATGTCTGGGCGCGCCGGCTTGGCGACCACGGGGCATCCACGCCGGTCTTCCTGGGCGAAGCCACGATTGGCGTGCAGAGACCCGATGCTGCACGGGTGACCGGCGGACGTTTCAGCCACGCCGGGTTCGCATTCACGGCCACGCTTGAGCACGGCCGATACGAACTGACCGCCTACGTCTGGAACCAGCGCACCGCGCGCTGGGAAGACTCCCGCAGCACCATCGTCACCGTGCGCTGACGCGTTTTTCGCGTGCACGTAGGCCTCGGCCTTGAGACCCAGCCCGAGCTACGTACGGAATGATCTCAGGCTGGTACGTAGCACGGGCTGGTTCTCAAGCCCGAGTGACGCCTCCGCGCCTCGTGTGATCCGCCGTGATCAACTCGGCAGTCGATAGTCCGGGAACGCGCGCGTCAGGTTGGGGTTGTAGTACGGATCGCGCGCGATGACGTCGGCCCACGTCGTTTCCATCAACCGGGTTTCCGACGGGTTCCAGGTGCGATCCGAAATCGTACCCGACTCCAGGTGGTACAACTCCGCGTACGGCGTGTAGACGATGCGGTAGCCGGCGCGGCGGAGGCGCAGGCAGTAGTCCACGTCGTTGAAATCGATGGCGAACTGTTCGTTGAACCCACCCATCTCGTCGAACACGGCCTTGCGCGTCATCAGGCACGCGCCGGTGACGGCTGAGTAGTTGCGCGGCCCCAGCGACGACCCTGCGTAGCCGGAACTGTGGCCGGGCGCCTGGTGGAACGCGTGGGCCGCCACGCCGCAAACCCCCATTACGATGCCAATGTGCTGAAGGCGCCCATCGGGATAGAGCAGGCGTGCGCCCACGGCGCCGATGGCCGGGTCCTGCGAATACTCCAGCATCGCCGACAGCCACTCGGAGGAGATGACCTCGATGTCGTCGTTGAGGATCACCACATGTTCCCCGTGCGCATGGCGCATCGAGAAGTTGAGCTTGTGCGCGAAGTTGAACGCGCCCTCGATGGTGTACGACACCCGCCGGTGTGGAATGCGGGCCAGGACGTCGCGAGTGGCGTCCGACAATTGGCCGTTGTCGATCACCAGGATCTCGTAGTTCGCATAGGCCGTCTTCTGCACGATGCTGTGCAGCAGATGCGGCAGGAGGGCGATCATCCTGCCGTTGAGGTTGCGGCTGCGGTCGTCGGTCGTGACCACGAGCGTCACGAGCGGATTGCCGCGAATGGGCCGCTTCACGCGAAAGAGGCCCGGCAGGTAGGCATCGAGCACCTGACTGTCGGGTTCGGTACGGGCGATGTGGTCATGAAGCGCGCGTCGCGCGGCTTCGAGCGCCCACGGCTTGGCGCCCGCATCGGCGGCGGTGGACGCCGCGATCTTTCTCCAGTGATACAGCACCTTCGGCACATGGCCCACGCGGGAGATCTGGGTGATCACCCGCAGCGCCAGATCAAAATCCTGCGACCCCTCGTAGCCCACGCGGAATCGGCCGACCTGCTCCACCACCGAGCGCCGCAGCACCATCAGGTGGTTCGTATACATGAAATTCAGGAAGTGTTCCGGTGACCAGTCGGGTTTGAAATAGGGGTCACACCGGCCGCCCGTTTCGTCGAGCTTGTCTTCGTCGCTGTAGAGGAAGTGCAGGTCGGGCGCGGCGTTCAGCGCACGCGCCATCTCGAGGAGGGCATCGGGCGAGAGCGTGTCGTCGTGATCGAGCAGCGCCACGAAGTCGCCGGTGGCCACGTCGAGCCCGGCGTTGGACGCGCGCGAGATGTGGCCATTCTCGGCCATGCGCACCAGTGTGATGCGCGGGTCGCGCCCGCCGTACTCCTGCAACACGCGTGCGGTCTCCGGCAGTGTCGAGGCGTCGTCTATCAGGCACAACTGCCAGTGCGGGTAGACCTGGGCCAGGACCGAGTCGATACACGCGCGCAGCCAGCGCGCGTCGGTGTTGTAGACCGGCGTGATGATGCTGAAGGTGGGCTGCTGGAGCAGCGCAGCGCCTTCGGCCGTGAGGCGCGCGAGGTCGTGATGCGTCAACGCGCGTTCGGCGACCCAGCGCCGGTAGTCGGCCTGGTAGTCACTGGCGCCCACCTGGCGGACTCGAGCGACCAGGCCGCGAAATCCCACACGCCGCACCAGGGCATTCGCCCGGCTCACCATCTCGCCAGGACTGCGCCGCCACAAGAGACGGGGTTCGCCGATCATCGCCCAGGCGAAGTCGGGCGCGCCATGTGCGGGCAGGGCTGTAGTGACGGAGATTTCCGTCTCGCCGTCGGGGCTCCCTGGCACGTCGAGCGTGAGCGAGCGCCAGTACTGATCGGCGCGAGAGAGGCTGGGTCGCACCAGCATCGCGGTCGTCAAGGGCTCGGCGCCTCCGGGGACGCGCACGGTCAGGCTGAAGACCACACCGTGACGATTCTGCGAGGCCACCTCGGGCACGAGCGCGCAGGAGACCACGAGTTTGGCGGGGCGGCCGATGGGCAGACGCCACGTGATGGTGGACGTGGGGTGCGCAAGCAGCGCGTGCCGAGTGACGCCGCGCACGTCCACAGGGCCCATCCAGCGGAGCGCATCGGGCAGCGACGGTTGATCGGTCTGCTGCTGCACCGGCGGGTGTCCGCGCAGCGGGATGGCCGTCCAGCCGGCATGTTCGGCCAGTGGGCCGAGGCGATGCAGGCGAGTGCCGATGAGCACGCGTGTGCCCACGCCGCGCAGGGCCCGGAGCGGGTGGCGCAGCGCACGCACCGGCGCCAGGAGTACGCGCCGGCCACGAAGCCACCACCGGCGTTCCGGGGTGTCGCGCAGGTCTTCGAGGGCGTCGTATTGCTGTTGCCAAAGCTGCTGGGCCTCGTCGAGCGCCTCGGTGGCGCGGCGTGCGGCTCGGCGTAGTTCCTGACGCGTGGCGGCGATGGCGGCGATGGGATCCTGGTCCGGCGTGGTGCTCATGCGTGCCCGTCCACCTGGATGTGCCCGGCCTGAATCTGCCGCAGTCGACTCGCCATGAGGTCAGCGGTGCGAGCCGGATCAAGGACGCGCTGCACGTGCGCCTGGCCGCGCGCGCCCAGGTCAGCGGAGAGTCCCGGCGTTCGCACCAGTTCCTGCATGTAGGTGGCGGCAATGGCGGTATCGGGCTCGGCCCATTGGAACCCGCGCAGGTACGGGCCGTAATCGCGCGTCAGCGACACCATCGTCGCCGCGACCAGGCGCGCCACATCGGGTGTCATGAAATCCACGTTGCCCGAGTAGTGTGTGGCGATGGCCGGGCGGCCCAGGAGCATCTGCTCGGCAATGGTCATGCCGAATCCTTCGGCCCGGTGCAGTGACAGGCACGCATCGGTGCACTGCATCAGCGCGTTCTGTTCGGCGCGCGACAACGCCACGTCGAGCATGATGACGTTGAGGCCCGACGCGGCCTCGGCCAGCCGGCGCACGGCGGCGCGGTCGGCGTGCCCGTTGGTGAACTTGAGCAGCAGCACGGCCTCGCGTGGACCAAAGGCGGCCTGCCGGAACGCGCGCAGCGCCCCCATCGGGTTCTTGCGTTCCATCTGGCTCGAGACGTCGAAGGTGTAGAGGAAGATGTACGGGTCTTGTGGGAGGCCGAAATGGGCGCGGCCGTAAGGGCCCGGAACTGGGGTGTCGATCCCAAGGGGCATGTGCACGACCGGCACCGGGGCGTCGGCGCTGATGGCGACGCGGCTGAAGTCGCTCGCCACCCACACCTCATCCACCAGTTGAAACGCGTCCAGCCAGTCGGAGCGGAACTGCGACAGTTCCCAGAACCAGTACCCGATCGTGTAGCGGTCCTTGAAGTAGGCCGGGCCGCGTTGGTCGGCAAACCACCGCATGTTGTCGGCATTGAGGTGCACGAGGTTGAACGGGTGCGGATGTGCGGTGGTGAAGTTCGTGAAACTCGAGTCGGCGGCGCGCTGCGGCCCCTTGACGTTGTTGAGAGCAAACGGCACGCCGGCCTTCGACAGCGCGCGCAGCGCACACCGCGCGGCCTCACCCATCCCGCTCTCGGCGTTGAGGTAGCCCGAGCAGTTCACACCCAGTGGCGCGGACGCCACCGCCGGCGGCACGCGTAACACCCGGGTGCGGGCCGCGCGCAAGGCCTTGCGGCGCCGGGCGCGCATCCGCGCATCGCGGACGCGTGTGCGAAGCCCGGCCACCGCCTGCAGCGCCCGGCCCGAATTGCTGGCGGCAATCGCCGCTCTGGCGGCGGCCATGCCGGTGGCGTCTTCAAGGGCGGTGCGCTGTTCGTCAATCACGCGGAGCAGGGCGCGCGTGGTATCGCCCGCTTCGAGCCGGAGGGCTTCGGCTTCGTTCGCCAGGCGTTCGTACGCCGCCTGGAGTTCGGCTAACGCGCGCGCCGGGTCCGGCGAATTCGACGTCATGACTCGGACGGAAGTGTACTTCACGCCACATGCAGGGGGAGGGCTGCGCCCAGGAGTTGAATGGACCCCGGGCGTGGGCGCGGCACGAATAGTGCATAGTGGCACTCATTGTGCTGCGAATGTGCGCCCTCGGAATTGGTCTTTCGTTTCTGGCTGCATGTGCCGTCAAGGCCGATGTGCGCGTCACCGACTTCAACACGCCGGTGGTGGTCCGCGTCGGGCAGACCCTGGCCGTCAAGCCCCCAACGCCAAATGTGGATTGGCAGGTGGACTATGACGCCGAGTCACTGCGCCTGGTGACGCCCGAGGCCGATGTCGCAACCCCCGGGCGGCGGGGCTGGGTGTGGCGGGCCGCCAGGGTCGGCGAATCAGAGCTGGTCCTGACCTCGCGCACGCGCTGTTCGACACCGTCGTGCGAGCCCAGCGTCATGCGTTTCACGGTGCGGTTTGACATCAAGCCAGAGGGCATCGTGCCCAGAACCGAAGGGCCACAGGCGGCCGCGAGCCGGCGCCACATGCTGATGGCCGATGAATCCGGCACGATCGCCGTCGGCGGCCTGATGCGCGCCAAGGCGGAAGTGGCAGACCTGCGCGCCGCGCAACTGCGGCTCGACCCGGAAATGGCATCGGTGGCCGGCATCAGCCGCCAGGGCTGGACGTGGCTGGGCCCAGGCAACAAGGGCGGCCGGGTGCGGGCGGTGGCCGTGCACCCCACGACCACCTCGACCATCTTCATCGGCAGCGTGGCCGGCGGCATCTGGAAGACAACGAACAGCGGCGGCACGTGGGCGCCCGTCGACGACTTCATGACCAACCTGGCGGTGACCACCCTCGTGTTCCAGCCCGGGAACCCGTCCGTGATGTACGCCGGCACGGGCGAGGGCTTCTTCAACTTCGACCGCATTCGCGGCGCCGGCATCTTCACGTCCGTGGACGCCGGCGTGACGTGGTCGCAACTGGCCTCGACGGCCAATGGCAATTTCTACTACGTCAACCGTCTCTCGATGTCTGCCGACGGCCAGACGATCCTGGCGGCCACGTCGGTGGGGCTGTACCGCAGCACCAATGCGGGCGCCACGTGGACCAACTTCTACCAGCCGCTGAACACCACGCGGAAAGACGTCGTGGATGTGAAGTTCCTCCCCGGCAGCAGCCTGAATGCCGTCGCTTCGGGGTTTGCCACGAATGCGTACTTCACCAGTGACGCCGGTCTGTCGTGGACGCCTGCCTCAGGAATGGGCCCCACCGGCACCTTCAACCGTGTGGAGATTGGTGTGGCGCCCGCCACGCCCGCTACGGTGTATCTCTCGGTGGATCATCTGAGCCAGCAGTCGGGCTCGGGCCAAATCTGGAAGAGCACTGACAGCGGTCAGAGTTATGCGCTGGTCAGAACCACGGGTCATCTGAGCGCGCAGGGGTGGTACGACAACGCGATCTGGGTGGACCCGACCAATTCCGATCGCGTCGTCGCTGCCGGCGTGAACGCGTATCGCAGCACCGATGGGTTTGCCACGAACCAGACCACGCTCTCGGGCATTCATACAGACTTCCACCTGTTCGTCAGCGACCCCGGCTACAACGGCACCACCAACAAACGCATTTACGTCGGCAACGACGGCGGCGTCTTCAAGAACGACGACATCACGACGGGCAGCACGTTTGTGTCGCTGAACAACAACCTGGGCATCACGCAGTTTTACGGCGCCGGTGGCAACACAACCAGCGGCAAGATCATCGGCGGCACCCAGGACAACAGCACCGTGATCTACTGGCCGGCCAACGGCGCAAACGCGTGGAGCACGCCCTTCGGGGGTGACGGCGGCTACTCGGCGGCCGACCCCAACGATGTCAACTACCTCTACGGCGAAGTGCAGTACGGCTACGTCCACCGCAACACCACCGGTGGCAGCAGCAGCTCACGGTACATTTTCGGCTATTCGAACACCCTGGGCACCTGCAAGGCCGCGCCGTATTGTCTGAGCGACGCGTGGAACAAGACCATCAATTTCATTCCGCCGCTGGTGCTTGATCCCAACAACGCCAATCGCATGCTGGTGGGCGGGCGTTCGTTGTGGCGCTCGAATGACGTCAAGGCGGCTGGGGACCAGACGACCGGCGAAGGCACGGGTCCCCAGTGGGCGGTCATCAAGCCCCCCACGACCGGCAACAGCAACATCAACACCATCGGCGTGGCCCCCGGCAATTCCGACATCGTCTGGGTCGGGCACAACAATGGCGACGTGTATGTGACCACCGACGGCACGGTGGCCAACCCGACATGGACCAAGGTGGACGGCAATGCAGTGGCGCTGCCCGGCCGGGCGGCGACGCGGGTGGTGGTGGACCCCGGCAACTCGAGCATCGCGTATGTGTCGTTCGGCGGGTTCAACTCGAACAGCGTGTGGAGGACGACAGACATCGGCGCGTCGTGGTCACAGGTCACCGGTAGCGGCGCCACGGCTCTGGTCACGGCGCCCGTGTACGCGCTCGCGATTCATCCGACCAACACCACGTGGATTTATGCCGGCACCGAAGTGGGGATCTTCGCGAGCACTGACAGCGGTGCCACATGGGCGGTGCCACACGACGGCCCCGCCAACGTCTCTGTGGATGAACTGTTCTGGATGGGCACGAACCTGGTGGCAGTCACGCACGGCCGCGGACTGTTTGTCGCCAGCACCGGCGGAGCGTTTGGAAAATTGAGTCCGGCGGACAACGCGACGGGGCAATCGACGAATCCAACGCTGAGTTGGACCGCCAGCGCCGGCGCCACGAGTTACGAGTATTGCTACGACACGATTAACAACGACGCGTGTGACGCGAGCTGGCTGCCGACAGGCACCAACACCAGCGTGGGTGTGGGTGGCCTGACCGCCGGGGCAACGTACTACTGGCAGGTGCGCGCCAACGGCGCCGGCACGACCTATGCGAATGGGAACGCCACGGCCTTCTGGAGCTTTGCGACGGTGCCGCCAGCGCCTCCCGGCGTGTTCGGCAAGACGAGTCCGGCCAACGGCGCAACGGGGCAACCGGTCAATCCCGTGCTGACGTGGAGCGTGAGCGCGGGCGCCACGAGTTACGAGTATTGCTACGACACGAGCAACGACAGCGCGTGTAATGCCACCTGGGTGTCCACTGGCACCAGCACCAGCACGAGCGTGGCGTTGAGTGGGCTGGCACCCGGCACCTCGCACTACTGGCACGTGCGCGCCATGAACGGCAATGGCACGACGTATGCCGACGGCAGTGCCGGCGCATTCAGGGTCTTCACCACGGCTGTGCCGACGATGCCCTTTGGGGTGGTGGATACACCCACGCAGAACGCGGCCGGTGTGCAGGGCGCCATTGGCGTGACCGGCTGGGCGCTTGATGACACGGGTGTGAACACGGTGCAGATTTATCGCAACTGCCTGGCGTTCGAACCGGGCAACTGCCAGACCATCCTGGGCAACAGCGTGGTGTACATCGGCAACGCCGCGTTCCTGGATGGCGCCCGTCCCGACGTGGCCGCCATGTTCCCGACCTATCCCAACAACACGCGTGCCGGCTGGGGCTATCTGATGCTCACGCCCGTGCTGCCGCATGTGCCGAACAGCCTGCCCTCCGGTGGACAGGGGCCACTGACGCTGTATGCGATTGCCACCGATGCGGTGGGCAATCAGACGCTGCTGGGACGGTCGTTCGACCCCAACAGTCCTGCCTTCGCCACACCCACGGCCATCACAATGGCCAACGACACGATTGCGAAGCCATTTGGGGCAATTGACACGCCGGGCCAGGGCGAGACGATCAGCGGCGTGTTCGCGAACTTTGGCTGGGCGATCACGCCCGACACCAACACGATCGCAGACGGCACCGACATCCTGATTCCCACCAACGGCAGCTCGATGACGGTGTATGTAGACGGCCTGGCCGTGTCGCTCGTGGCCTACAACCAGTGCCGGGGCACGGTGGGCAACCCTGTGCCGGCCGGCGTGTATTGCAATGACGATGTGTCGAATATTTTCGGCAACGCCACGCCGCAGGCGCCCTTGGCGCTGAGGACGAGCAATCCCACGCGGTTCCGGAATCTGGATGCGGCGCGCGCCCCCATCGGCGCGTACACCTTCAACACGGCGCTGCTCGCCGACGGCCTGCATACGATTGCCTGGAGCGTGACGGATTCGGCGGGCCGGAATGAAGGCATCGGGTCGCGCTTCTTCAACGTCCTCAATGGCGGGCCCGATGCGCACAAAGACGCGGCGCTGCGCGCGGCGCCGGCCAGAGTGGTGGGTTTCGCTGCGGTGCTCGACTGGCATGCACCGGCCAGCGACGGCGTGTGGAGCCGCACGGGCTTCAACCTCGCTACGCCATGGACCGCGATGCACGTGAACGAAGGCGGCACCTTTGTGGTGCGCCTGCCCGAACTGGGACGTCTTGAATTGTGGCTCGGCGCGCCGGTGGACGCCGGGTATCTGGTGGTGGGTGACACGTTGCGTCCGCTGCCCGTGGGCTCGTCAATTGTGGGCCCGCAATTCGGCTGGATGCCGCCGCCCGGCTACACGGGCGCGTACACCCTGGCGTTCATTCGCGGAGGCGAACGCATCACGGTGACGGTCAGAATCGGCGCCATGTAGCGCGGTCCTGGGGTCCTGGAG
>CAZAZR010000030.1:0-25225 GCA_964489685.1 uncultured Solibacteraceae bacterium
CCGTCGGGCGCCATCGACCGGCTGGATCGCGGAGGCATGGCGCTGGGCATGTTTGAACAGGCCACGTATGAAGCGGGGCATGTCACTATCGGGCCAGGGGAGACGCTGGTGCTGTATACGGACGGCATTACCGAGGCTGAGAATCAGTCGGGCCAGGCCTTTGAGGACTCTGGCCTCGAGGCCATTCTTGCGCGCAGCACGGCCCAGAACGATCCGGAAGCCCTGGCGGGTGCCATCATTGCCGCGGTCGAAGCGCACGCTGGCGACGTGCGCCTGGCCGACGACCTGACTGTGGCGATCCTCAATAGGGGGACGGGTGTGTTTTCCACAGAAATCGGCCAGAGGTGAACAGGCAGGGAAAAACGACCTCTGAGGTCAGACCTCAGAAGGTGCCCTGGAGGTCTGACCTCAGAGGTCGTTTTGTCCAGGCCTGTCCCCGTTTTGCCAATTTCTGTGGAAAACACACCCGTCCCCTTCTGTGCTTGGTCTTCGCAACGAGCGTGTCGGCGCAGTCACCGCAGGTGCGGCCGATGCAGGCGGATGGGGTGGTCCGACTGCTGACCGACATTGAGGTGGCGCTGGGCAGTAACAGCATCGATGAATTCGCCCGCCTCGCAGCAAGCACCCTGCCGTCGGCGGAAGGCGCCGCGTTCGTCAGTTCGTCTTTTCGCGAGGGACAGACCTTCGCCGCTGTGCGCGAACGCGACCGCCGGCCGGAGGGCCCCGGGTACAAGGTCCTGGTCGAGATGCTCCTGGGTCGCGGCGGGGCAGGGCGCATCGCCACCTGGCAACTGCTGGTGCGGCCCAAAGCCGACGATCCGGATCGCTTCGAGATTGCCGGCGTCACGCCGGTGGCCTCCGTGGACGGTCTCGTGAAGCTCCAGCTCGACACCGCGCATCAATACGCGGCGCACGACCTGGTGTTTTCGACGCAGGGACTGACACTGCGCCTGTCGTCGGGGGTGGTGTTCCTGGCACAGGTGGAGGGTGGGGCGACCGCGCTGCTGTTTCGTGGGCGCGGCTCGATGCGGTTCGCGCCCGAGGATCCGGCCGAACAGGTGCAGGTGCGCGCCTTCAGCGGCAAGCCGGCGCTCGAGACGACGATCGAGTCGTTGCTGGTCCGCGTCAGCCCGCTGGACTTCGAGGGTCACTTTCCTTCGTCACACCTGGTGGCGGTTGACGTCAACCCGGGCGACGTGGCGCGCGCCCGCGCCCTCTTCGACGAACTCAGCACGAAGAGCTACACCCTCAGTCTGGGCGACCTGACCACGGAACGGTGGTCGCTGCTGCCTCCGCAAGGTGACGTGCTGGCCGAACTGCGCACCAGGCGATTCGGCACACTCACGTATGTGCTGGCCAGGGGCGATGCCGAAGACGTGTCGCTCTTTGACCGGGCCCGTGGCCGCAACATTTCGGTGTACGCGTCACCGGATCGGCTGGCCTCGCGCGGCCGCTACTACAGCGAAGACGAGACGGCAGCGTACGACGTGCTGCATTACGACGTGGACGTCCGGTTTGATCCGGAACGCGAGTGGATCAGCGGCAAGGGCGCGGTGCGTCTCAGGACCCGGCGCGATGGCCTCGCGACGCTCTCTCTCAAACTCGCCGAGTCGTTGGCGATCTCGTCGATTTCGTCGCCGGTCTTTGGACGGGTGCTGGGCTTGCGCGTCTCGGGGCAGAGCAATGTGCTGATCAGCCTTCCGCAAGCCGTGCCCCGTGAGACCGAGGTGGTCCTCGAGATTGCCTACAGCGGTAAGCTTCCGTCGCAATCTGTCGACCGGGAAGCGATGGAGGTGGCGGCCGATCCTCAACAGGTTCCGGACCCACTTGGCTCGCTGTCACAGGACCGGCCCATCCTGCCGGAGCCCCGCTATCTCTACAGCAACCGCGTTTACTGGTATCCCCAGGCCTCGATTACCGACTTTGCCACGGCCTCGCTGCGGCTCACGATGCCCGCACAGTATCAAGCGGTGGCGTCAGGCAGCCTCCTGAGTTCGACGGTCACGCCGATGGTCGAACTGGCTGGGCGAAGCGGCGACGAGCGCGCCGAACGCACGGTCCGCTTCGTGGCCGATCGCCCCGTGCGCTACCTCTCGTGCATCATTTCGCGATTCGTCGGCGTCGGTCGCGCACAGGCGCGCGTACCAGCCCTGGCGCCGCCGACGGTGGCCGCCCTGCCCGGAACGCCGCCGGCTTCAACAACAACTGTCAACGTGGACGTCGTTGCCACGCCGCGTCTGCTCAGAGCCAACCGGGCGCTGCCGGAGCGCACCGCGCAGATGCTGGAGTTTTTCGGGTCTGTCATTGGCGAGGCGCCGTACCCCGACTTCTCACTCGCGGCCCTCGACTCAGAATTGCCCAGCGGACACAGCCCGGCCTATTTCGCCGTGTGGAATCAACCGACGCTGCCCACCAACCTCACGTGGCGCGGTGATCCGGTCGCGCTCACCGGTTATCCCCTCTTCTTCCTGGCGCACGAGGTGGCGCACCAGTGGTGGGGCCAGGCCGTCGGCTGGAACAACTACCACGAGCAGTGGCTGAGCGAGGGACTGACGCAGTACTTCGCCGCCGTCTATGCGGGACACGACCGCGGCCCCGACACCGAGCGGGCGCTGTTCATGCAGATGCGCGAATCGGCCATGGACCTCTCGCGCCATGGCCCCGTGCACCTGGGCTACCGGCTTGGGCACGTTCAGGGCGACAGTCGCATTTTTCGCGGGTTGGTCTACAACAAGTCGGCCGTCGTGCTGCTCATGCTCAGGGGCCTTGTCGGCCCCGACGCGTTCAGCCGGAGCATCCAGCGCTTCTACCGCACCCATCGGTTTCAGAAGGCCGGGACCGACGATATCAGGCGCGCCTTTGAAGCTGAGTCGGGCCGGCCACTTGGCCGCTTTTTCGATCGCTGGATCCACGGGTTCCTCCTGCCCGAGGTGCGCCTGACCTGGCGGATGGCCGACGACACCCATCTGGCCGTCCGTGTGGAACAGTTGGGCGAGACTTTCGACTTCCCGCTGACCCTGACCATCCAGCATGCCGACGGCCGGATCGCACTGGTCCCGGTGGTGGTGACCGAGCCGGTGGTGGACGTTGTGCTGGCCGTGCCGGGCCCGGTTCGACGGGTGGATACCAGGGACGATACGAGCCTGGTTGTCGTGAAGCGCTAATCGCATAGAATTTATGGGTTATGGAAACGGTCACGCTGACGATTGACGGGTCTCCGGTTACGGTCGACAAGGGCAAGACGGTGTTGCAGGCCGTGATGCAGAGCGGCGGTCATGTGCCGTACTACTGCTATCACCCGGGGCTGGCCATTGACGGCTCCTGCCGCGTCTGCATCGTCAAGATCGAGAAGATGCCGAAGCTGCAGACCTCGTGTTCGATGGTGTGCACAGACGGCATGGTCGTGAGCACGAACACGCCCGACGTGGAAGCCGCGCGCGCGAGTGTGTTTGAGTTTCTGCTGATGAATCACCCGCTCGACTGCCCGGTGTGCGACAAAGGCGGCGAGTGCCCGCTGCAGGACTATTCCTTTTCGTACGGACCCGAGCGGAGTCGGATGGACTTTCCCCGCCGGGTGTTTGACGGCGAAGGCGTGAAGGCTGACGTGGACTTCGGTCCCACGCTGATGCTGAACCGCAACCGATGCATCATGTGCACCCGGTGCGTGCGCTTCATGGCTGAGGTGGATGGCGACGCGCAGATCGGCGTCTTCCAGCGCGGCGTGCACAGCGAGGTGGCCACGTTCGAAGAACAGGGCGTGATGTCACTGCTCTCGGGCAACCTCATGGATGTGTGCCCGGTTGGCGCCATCACCACACGCGACTACCGTTTCAAGTCACGGCCGTGGGACAACCCGCTGGCGGTCGATACCATCTGCACCAGTTGCGCCAAGGGGTGCAACACCACGGCGTGGATCAAGGCGAAGCCCGAGTGGGCGAAGGGCGCGCAACTGGTGCGCATGACTCCGAGGGACAACGCCGAGATCAACAGCTTCTGGATGTGCGACATTGGCCGCTTCGACTATCACTGGATCGAGAGCGACCGGCGCCTGCTGCAGCCGCATGTGCGCACGGGCCGAGGGTTTGATGCCGCCCCGTGGGCCGACGCGCTGATCGCGGTCAAGGCAGCGGTGGACGCCGCCGGCGGTGCCGCTCAGGCGCGCGTGCTGGTGTCGGGCCACGCGTCGCTCGAAGAACTCTACGCGCTGAAGCAGTTCGGGTCGCTCACCGGCGGGGTCACCTTCGGCTGGCGCTTCCGCGAGAAGCCGCAGCCGGCCAACACGAAGTTCCGGATTCCTGCGGTGGACGCGCCGAACCTGCGCGGAGCCCGGGACCTTGGCTTCAAGACGACCGCGGGTGATGGCCCGGCAGACGTCAGCGAGTTGCGATCGGCGGTCGAGGCCGGCCGCGTGAAGGTGTTGTATGTCATGGACACCGGCCCGGAGGGCTCGATTGGCGACACCGACTGGATTGTGGCCGCCCGAGCGGCGGGCACGATCACGACGCTGATCGTGCATGGCGTGCTGAAGACCGCCCTGTCGGAACACGCCGACATCGTGTTGCCGGGCTGCGCGTTTGTCGAGAAGGATGCCACGTTCACGAACATGACCGGACACGTGCAGACGGCGTCGCGCGTGATCACGCCGCCGGGAGACGCGGCGGAAGACTGGCAGATCCTGTCGAAAGTGGCGGCCGCGTTCGGCGCCGACATGAGCGAGACGTCGGCCAGCGCCGTCCGTCAGGCCATTGCCTCCTCGCTCTCCGCCGTGCCGGGCTACGCGAGGCTGGCGGAGGTGGCGTTCTCGCGGCCCGTGTCCGCGCGCCAATACCTGCAGGCGTCAAATCCATCGGAGCGCGGCAAATGGGACTCGATGTTCCAGGACCTGCCGCCGGTAAAGTTTGGCGAGGACTTCGGCCCGCTTCCGCGCGCCGACGTTATTCCGCTTCGACTGGTGGAGTAGACCGCACGCGCAGCGCGGCTGGGCGCACGCCAATCTCCAGCGTCCCCGAGGTTTCGAAGACTTCGCCGTCCACATGGCACACAAGGGTTGACCCGTGCACGGTGGCCCGAGTGGCGCGGGACCGCTCGAGGCCGCGGGCAGGACTGCCGCGACGCCAGAACAAACGCCGGCCCCGCCAGAACTGCTCCAGTGGCCGGCCGGCGTCCACCAGCACCACGTCGAGCATGCCATCCTGGAGACTGGCCGCTGGCGCCAGCACCGCGCCGTTCCCGTAGGTCGACGCATTGGCAAACGCCACCAGGAACTTGCGGCCCTGCCGTGCTTCTACGACATCACCGGAATGCCAGCGCACTTCATACCGGGCCGCCGCGTACGACCACGCGAGCGTGACGCCGCTCTTCACGTAGCCCACCGCCCCGCGCGTCGATCGGCCCGCGAAGGCGCGTGCCACCGCTGCGTCGAATCCAATGCCGGCGATGTTGAGGAAGATCCGGTCGCCGGCCGTTCCGACATCGATGACGGTGACTGATTTCGAGAGCGCCATGCGCATCGCCCCGTCGGGGTGGGCCGGCAGGCGCAGCCCGCGAGCGAGCCCGTCACCCGACCCGCAGGGCAGGATGCCCAGGGCCGTCGTCGTTCCCACCAGTGCCTGCGCCACTTCGTTGACCGTGCCATCGCCACCCATGGCAATGACCGTGTCGTACCCCTGGTCCACAAACGTCTGCGACAGACGACGGGCATGGCCCTGCCCCTCTGTCATGACGATGGTCGCGTTGATGCCCGCAGCGGCGGTGCGCGACTCCGTGAACGCACGGCGTCGCGCGGGCTCACCTGGCCGGCTTCCACGCCGCCCGGAAATCGGGTTAATCACGATGCCGACACGCATGGGGGCGGTGTTATAGTAGCGCTCAATGCCAAACAGGGCGCCCAACAAAGGCCGCATCCTTGTGCTGCTGGTACTCGCCTTCGTCGCCGCTGTCGGCACCGGAATTCAGACCTACCGTTTCGATCAGCGCGTCGCCGCCGATCGCATCCTGGAAGACACCATCACCCAACAGCTGAACGCGACCGACCTCGCACTGGGGGAGGTGCGGCATGCGCAGTCGGCGTATGTGGCGGCGGGTCAGGGGTCGGCCTTCTGGATGAACCAGTTCGACAGCGTCACCGCGCGCGTGGAAGGCACGTTGCGCGACCATCAGCAGACCACACGGTCGCCGGGAGCCCTGGCCCATTACGACGCGGCCATCGAACAGCTCGGCACCCTGCGCACATCGGACGCACGCGCCAGGAACTACGTAGACAGCCAGCAGCCCATCCTGGCCTCAGATGTCATCTTTGTTGAGAGCCTTGAGATCGTCGGCCGGATCTCGGCGAATGTCTCGGCCGCCCGCGACACCGAGGTTTATTCCGCCAGGCAGGCCATGGCCACCGCCACGCAGTATCGACAGGGTCTGCTCGGAGGGGGACTCCTGTTCACCCTGCTTATCGGGATGATCGCCTACCGGCAGATCGGGAAAGGCGTTGTGGTGGAAAGTACCCCGGAGCCCATGATCGCGTCGGTGCCCGAACCCCAGCCGGTCGTGAGACCCGCGCCGCCCGTGTTCCACGCGCCCTCCATGTCCCACATGTCCCACATGTCCCACATGTCCCACATGTCCCACATGGCCGACGCGGCTGATGTCTGCGTAGACCTGGCACGTTTGCTCGATGGCCGCGACCTCCCGGCGCTTCTGAGCCGCGCCTCAGCCGCCATTGGCGCCGACGGACTCGTGCTGTGGGTGCTCGACGAATCAGGGCAGACGCTACGCGCCTCGCTCGGCCACGGCTACTCGGACCGCAAGTTGAAGCGGCTGGGCCACCTGCCGGTGTCTGCCGACAACGTGACGTCGCTCGCCTGCCGCACGCTTCAGCCCCAGGTGGTGCCCAGCACGTCGACAGGCGTCTCAGGGGCCCTGGCGGTGCCGCTCATCAGCGCCACGGGGTGCGTGGGTGTGCTGTCTGCCGAAGTCTCCGACACGTTGTCTGAAGACCATCACCTGCCGGTGGCCCGGCTGATTGCGGCGCAACTGTCGGCCGTGATTCGCCCCGACACCGCGTCGGCCGCCGCCGCGGCGCAATAGGCCCTTTCGGGGGGACACGCGCACTATCGACCGTCATCAGTTGCGTACAGTGAAGTTGCGCTTGCGCCGCGATTTTCCTCGGCGTTCCGTACGGCACACGTCTTGATTGTCGAAGGCTGGTGAAGCCGCTCGACGTCACGCGGGGTGTGTCTTTCTCACGACAGGCAGGCGCTGGCATCGCAGCATCCCGCGGCACGTGGTTTGACGGCCGGGCGGCTTCATTGACTTAGGAACTGGGGAACTACAGCGTGATCTTCAGGGCCACCACCGTGGTGTCGTCATTGGGTGGGAACCCGGCCCGGTGCGCTTCCACCGCCTCGACGATCGAAAAGACGATTTCCTTGGCCGTGAGGTGCTTCGTCTTCGACACCACCTCGATCAGGCGTCCGCTGCCGAACTCTTCGCTCTTCCGATTCATGGCTTCTGAGACGCCGTCCGAGCAGAACACAAACACGTCACCCGACACGAGAGGCAGCGTCACCTCGTCGTACGTCATGCCCGGGAACGAACCCAGGGGCACGCCGGGCGCTTCAATCAGGCCGCAGGTATCGCCAGACGCACGCACCGGATACGGCACACCCGAGTTGGCCAGCGTGACGCTCTTGCGCTTGAGGTCGAAGATGGCGTAACACAGCGTGCAGTAATACTCCTCGAGCTGCCGCTCGTGGAGGAT
Source organism: uncultured Solibacteraceae bacterium (assembly GCA_964489685.1). Classification (GTDB taxonomy): domain Bacteria; phylum Acidobacteriota; class Vicinamibacteria; order Vicinamibacterales; family SCN-69-37; genus SYFT01. The sequence continues at coordinate 7,754 of CAZAZR010000030.1, forward strand.
GGTGTTGATCGACATCAGCACTGCGGCGGGCGACGATCGCTCGGGCACATACCGCCGCCGAAAGGTGCGGCCGCGCACCAGTTCCCCGGCAAACACACTGTAGAGGGCCGCCGGCACACCTTTGCCTGAGACATCGCCCAGCGCCATGATGAGCGTCTGTGACTCGGGCACGAGGTAGTCGTAGAAGTCGCCGCCCAGCTCCAGCGCCGCTGAAAATGACGCGTCCACATCCACGCCCTTCATGCGTTTGGGCAGCTTGGTGGGCAGCAACGCCGCCTGAACGCGGCGGGCAAACCGCAACTCCTTCTCAAGCCGCGCCTCGGTTTGTGAGGCTTCTTCGTAGAGTCGTGCGTTTTCGATCGCGACGGCCGTCTGGCTCGCGAGCAGGGTCAGAATCTCCACGTCGCGCTTGGTAAAGGCGTCGAGTTCCGGACTCTCGAGGTCGAAGACACCAATGCAGCGATCCTTGAGCAGCATCGGCACGACGAGCTCGGAGCGCACATCTTCCACCACCTTGATGTACCGCGGGTCCCTGGAGACGTCGGGCACGATCACGGGCTCGCGATGCAATGCCGAATAGCCGACCAATCCCTCGCCCAGCGGCACTTTGGGCAGCGACACTCGATCGCCAAACTGCACGGCCACCTTCATCTCGAGTTCTTTGGTCGTCTCGTTGAGCAGCAGGATGCCGAACGTGCGGTAGTCCACCACGCGCCTGGCCAACTGCGCAATCCGCGACAGCAGCTCATCGAGATTCATCAGCGCCGCAACGTCGCGTCCGATCTCGGCCAGGGTCTCGAACGCCTCGGCATCAAGTCGCTGCTGCTCGAACAACCTCGCATTGACCAGCGCCAGCGCCACGTGCGCCGCAAACTGCCGGAGGATGGCGGCATCGCGCTCCGAATACATGTCGCGCGATCGGCTCAGGATGTTCAGGGCGCCAATCGGCTTGTTCTTGTGCACCAGCGGCACGGCCAGCGTCGACGCCATCCCCGGCACTACTTCCACGTAACTCGGCTCGAGCGTGATGTCGCCCACCACCTTGGTTTCCTGGGTGGTGACCACGTGCCCGACGATGCCGTCGGTGATGCGAGGGCGATAATGCGTGGTGTCTGGATATCCCACGCCGTAACCGATTCGCAGTTCGCCGTTCTTTTCGTCCAGCAGGTAGACCGCAAACGCGTCAAACGGGATGAGGCGGCCAATCAGTTCCGGGATCTTCTGGAGCAGCTCGTCCAACTCCACCACCGACGCCACCTGGCGGCCCAGATCAAACAGGGTGAGCAGGACATCGCGTTCGTGACTGCCCGCAGACAGGTGTGAGGGGAGACGGTTGGCGGGAGTCGGGGTCATGGCAGGCAAACAACGCGGGGGAACTGGTTCCAATTATACTTGGTTCGTCCGGCGCACTGATCCCATGACCGACCTGCAGCTTCCCCTCGACTACGCGGCCATTGAACGCATCCTGCCCCACCGGTATCCCTTCCTCCTGGTGGACCGCATCATCGAGTTCGAGCCGGATCACCGAATCGTGGGGATCAAGAACATCTCGGACAACGAAAAGTCACTGTCGAGGTCGCCCGGCCAGCGGCCGGCACTGCCCCCGACCCTGTTGACGGAGGCGGTAGCACAAGTCGGTGCCATCCTGATCCTCTCGAAGGCTGAGAATCAGAACAAACTGATCTTCTTCATGGGGATCGATCGTGTGCGTTACCGTTGCCCTGTGCATCCGGGCGATGTGGTGCGCATTGAAGCGGTCGTCAAACGCCTGCGAAGCCGGATGGGAGTGCTTCAGGGCTCAGCCACCGTCAACGGGCGCGTCGTCCTCAACGGCACCATGACGTTCGCGCTCGGCCCTCGGGCCTGATCAGATCAGCCGCAGCATCAATAACCCGTCGAGCGCCCTGATCTGTTCGAGCGCGGCGGCGGGCACCGTTTCAGTGACATCGGCCACCATGTAGGTGACGCCCCTGGTGGCGCTGGCCCATCCCGCCACGGTGACGCCGGCGTGCGCGAAGGCGCTGGTGATGTCGGCGACCGCGTGATCGGATGCCACACACGCACACACGCAGCGATGTGCCATCTGGCGCGGCGCCGCCAGGTCCGGGAAGTTGACGGCGTTGCGCACGTGGCCATGCTCAAGGAACTCTCGCACCTGATCGGCCACCATGATCGCGCAGTTGTCTTCGGCCTCGGCGGTGGAGGCGCCCAGGTGAGGCGTGGTGACGCACTTGGGGTGTTTCACCGTGAGTGCCGTGGGGAAGTCGCTGATGTACGCCAGCGTCTGTCCCGCGTCGAGGCTGGCCAGCATGGCCGCCTCGTCCACAATGCCCTCGCGTGCGAAATTCAGCACCGCGCTTCTGGGCTTCATCGCCTTCAGCCGATCGGCGTCAATCAGGTGCCGCGTCGCCGCGCCCAGGGGCACGTGCAGCGTGACAAAGTCCGCCGTGCGCAGCGCCTCATCCAGCGATCGCGCGCGAACCACGACGGGTGACAACTGCCAGGCGGCGTCCAGCGTCAGCCCGGGGTCGTAGCCGACCACCTGCATTCCGAGTGCGACGGCGGCGTTGGCCACGCGACCGCCGATGGCCCCGAGGCCAATCACCGCCAGCGTCCGTCCCGGCAACTCGGTTCCGGCAAACGCTTTTTTTCCGGCTTCCACGGCTTTGTGCAATTCGGCCTCTGACGAGGCCCCGCTGCCGGCGCGTCGCGCGAATTCGACGGCGGGCACAATGTGCCGGCTGGCCAGAATCAGGCCGGCGATCACCAGTTCCTTGACGGCGTTCGCGTTGGCGCCCGGCGCGTTGAACACGGGAATGCCCCGCTCGGTCATCGCGGCGACCGGGATATTGTTCACACCGGCGCCTGCCCGGCCGATGGCCTTGAGCGACGGCCCGAACGTGGCCTTGTGCAGGTCTGCGCTCCGCAGGAGGATGGCATCCGGGTCCACCAATTCTGCGCCTGTCGTGAAGCGCTCACGAGGCAACCGTTCGAGACCGGCGGCGGAGATGTTGTTGAGCGTCTGGACGGTATACATGGCGGGTTCGATCCTGCCAAGGATATCAGGCCAGGGATATCAAGCTCGTGGCGACCGTCTCACCGGGCGCACCACGAGCATGCCGACCACGATCACCAGGGCGGCGGCGATCATCGACAGCCGGAACGGCTCACCGAGGAGGAGGGTTCCGAGCGCCACCGCAATCACCGGATTGACATAGGTGTACAGCGACACCGTGGCAATCGGCAGATGGCGCAACGCATACGAATAGGCCGCGAATGCGATCACGGACCCGGCCAGCGTCAGGTAGATGAGCGATGCCAGAGTGCGGGGGGAAAACGCGAGGTGGGACCACTCCCCCATCACCGTGCCGGCCAGCGTCATGAACACACCGCCGAAGCACATCTGCACGGCCGCCACCCCGAGCACGTTGCGCGACCCCGAGTGGCGACGCGTGTACGCCGACGCGATGGCCCAACCAATACACGCCACCTGCACCGACAACACTCCCAGCACAATGCCGCGGCCCGTGCCGCCCCCGAGCGAAATATCCGGCCACACCAACATCACGATGCCAAGGAACCCGATGAACAGCCCACCCCACTGTCGCGCCGAGAGCCGTTCAGCCCCCGGCAACCAGGAATCAACGGCCACCATCCAGAAGGGCGACGTGGCGATGACGACCGCCGTCAGCCCGCTGGCCAGGTACTGCTCGGCCCAGACGACCCCGCCGTTACCGAGCGCGATCATCAGGAAGCCGAGCACGGCCAGCCGGCCCCACTCCCGACTGGGTGGCAGCGTTTGCCCGCGCAGCACCAGCCACAGGGCGAGAATCGTTCCGCCCATGAGGTACCGGATCCCGCCCATCAGAAACGGCGGAATGGTCTCAAGCGCAATCTTGATGGCGAGATAGGTAGTGCCCCAGATGAGGCACACGGCGGCCCAGGCTATCCACGCATTCCGCCGAACCGCTGGAGTCATGTTCAGGACGGCTTGTACAGCACCCGTTCCAGCCTCCGGTGATAGGCCGTGAAGGGACCGTCGGTGTCATCGGCCTCGATGTGTTTCCGCACCTGGTGGATCCTGGCATCCAGGTCATCCACCGCCGCCAGGATGAACGCCTCCACGGTCATCGGCTCCACGGGCGACCCCATCGCCTTCTGGCCGTGATGCGACAAGATCAAGTGCTCGATCTGCACCGACAGATCGTGCGGAAAGCCGGGGATGTCACGCGTCATCTCTCGCACCATCGCCGCGCCAATGGTGATGTGCCCGAGCAGGTTGCCCTCCAGCGAGTACTCCGTCGTCACGCCGTACGACAGTTCTTCGAGTTTGCCGATGTCGTGAAGAATGGCCCCGGCCACCAGCAGATCGCGGTTGGCGCCGTAGGCATCAGCCAGAAACACGACCGAGTCGATGATCTTCAGCACATGCTCGAGCAGACCGCCGCGATACGCGTGGTGCACGGTCTGAGCCGCGGGCCAGATGCGCAGGCGATCGCCCTGCGTCTGTGCCACTCGCGTCAGGAGTTCCCGCACCGGTGGTGACGAGACGCGCGCGATGTGCGCCTCAAGCTCCTGCCACATGTCGTCGATGGGCCGCGGCGCACACGGAATGCAGTCTTCCTCGCGAAATCCGTCGAGGGCGTCTCGCTGCGCATCAATGCGGCGAATCTTGTCGATGACCAGTTCGAGACGCTGGTTGAAGAGATTGCCTCGGGCCTGGATTTTGACGAACTCTCCAGCGGCAAACTCCTCGTTCAGGCCGTCAACGTCCTGGAACACCTTGGCCTTGATCTCGCCCGAGATGTCCTGCAGCACGATGGCCAGATAGTTGCCGCTCTTGCTGCTACGCAACTCTTTCTTCGAGCACAGAAAGTAGCCCCACCCATTGGCGGCGCCTGTCAGTTGAGCGATCCTGGGTAATTGAGTCATGGTCAGTTCGAGTGTACGTCGAGATGCTAAGATTCGGCGGCATGGAGACCCTCGGCAACGATGCGTTCCTGCATTTGTTCGAAGGGCTGCGCGAAGGCGTCTTCATCGGCCTGGTGTCGGATGAGGCCACCGCCACGCTTGCGGCCAACCCGTACCTTCGCCTCATGATGGGCTGGGCCGAAGACGTCTGCGTCACGGATGTGCGACCGTTCGATCTCGATCGCTTTGTTGACCCGCTCGCGCGTAAGGGGTTCCTCGCCCAGCTCACCCGCGACGGTGCGGTACACGATCACCTGCTGCGACTGCGGCGGCTCGACGGCACGGCGATCTGGATCGAGGTGACCGCCCGCGCCGAGCCGCTGGCCACGGCGCTCCGGGTCGAAGCCCTCATGCGCGACGTTACGGAGCGCAAGAAACTTGAAGACAAGGCCCGGGATGTCTTTCGACAGTTGTCTCAGGCCGAAAAACTCGCAGCGCTCGGCCAGACGATGTCGGGCGTGGCCCACGAGCTGAACAACCCGCTCGCCACGATTCTCGCCTGCGCCGAACGCCTGACGACCCGCCGCCTCGACGACCAGACCCGGCGGGACCTGGACGCGGTCCATAACGCCGCCGAGCGCGCGGCCCGCATCGTCCGCAGCCTCCAAACCTTCGCCCGCAAGCGCCACACCACGCGCACGATGGTCGATCTGAATCATGTGGTGCGCGATACGCTCGCGTTGCGCTCCTACGAACAACACATCGCCAACGTCGTCATTATCGAAGCGCTGGCGGCCGGCCTGCCGCTCGTCTTCGCGGACCACCATCAGCTCCAGCAGGTGCTGCTGAATCTCGTGATCAACGCCGAACACGCCATGTTGGGCGCCCATGGCCGCGGCCTGCTGGTGCTGCGGTCGTGGCATGACGCGGATCGCGACGCGGTCATGCTTGAAGTCAGCGACGACGGCCCGGGAATTTCCACAGACGTGCAGGAGAAGATCTTCGATCCGTTTTTCACGACAAAGGCGGTGGGCAAGGGCACGGGCCTGGGATTGACCGTGGCGTATGCCATCACACAGGAACACGGCGGACGACTGACCGTGTCGTCAGAGCCAGGGCGCGGCGCGTCGTTTGTGCTGGAACTCCCCGCAGGCGGCGCCCACGTGCGCGCGCCTGAACCCGCGGCCCCGCCCGCGCCGACCGAAGTGCCCGTGGGTACCCGTGCGCTGGTCGTCGAAGATGAGCACGCGCTGGGTGAGGCGGTGGCAGCCGCCCTGCGGGACGCGGGGTTTGAAGTGGACCGCGCGGCCGACGGCGAAGAAGCGATCGCACGCACACAGCAGCGCGCCTACGACGTGATTGTCTGCGACCTGAAGATGCCTCGCGTAGACGGCGTGGCGTTTTATCACCACCTGGCGGCCACCGCCCCCGCCCTGACGCGGAGAGTGATCTTTGTCACCGGTGATGTGGCCGGCACCGAGGCCGAAGCCTTCCTTGAGCGAAGCGGATGCCGGTGGCTCGCCAAGCCGTTCCGCCTGCGCGACGTCGTGCGCACCGCGCGCGAAGTGATTGGGTGATCGACGATCACGCCACCGCGTACTTCGAACACGCCGGCTGTCCGGCCGCCGGCGCAAGCGTCTTGCGCAGTCGGCTCATCGCCCTGGCGTGCAACTGCGAGACGCGCGATTCATTGACGCCAATCTCCTTGCCGATCTGCTTCATCGTCGCTTCCTTGAAATAGTAGAGGCTGACGATGCGGCGTTCGCGCGGCGGGAGGGCCGCAAGAGCGGCACGCACATGGTCGCGCACTTCTTTGTGTTCAAACTGCTGATCTGGCGCCGCTGGTGCACTGGGCACCATGACGGCGGGCAGCGAACCGGTGTCAACGGTGTCGTGGTTCGACAAGGGTGACGTGGATTCAATGGTGGTGATGCGGAGGATGGTGCGCTCCAGCCGCGATTCGTCGGCGCCGACGCGTTTGGCCAGGTCGGCCATGGACGGCTCGGCACCAAGTTCCCGACGAAGAGACTCGCGCGCCGCTTCAAGCTCGCGGCGAATGCGGCGGACACCACGGGGCCAGGCGTCGCGGCGAAGCGCATCGATCATGGCGCCGCGCACCCGCCGTTCGGCAAAGGTCTCAAATTTGATTCCGCGGCTTTCATCAAACCGATGCGCCGCATCCATCAGTCCGAGCACGCCGTCCTGCACCAAATCACTGACAGCGACTGAATTTGGCATCGTGGACGCCAGGCGTCGGGCCATCGATTCTACAAACGGTAGGGTGGCGACAACACGGTCATTCTGGTGATCGGCGAGTGGTGCGCGCTGCATTGAGGAAACCTCCAAAAGTGGGCCGGCGATGGGTGCCGGCATGGAGGTGTAGGGCAACAGCGGTGCCAGATAGTGTTGCGAAGAAAAGGCGAAGCACGGCCGCGCGGCGTTTTGGTATGTAAGTGCTTTGTTTACGGTGGTTTAAATTGAAGTGGCCGCCGTGTGAAAGAACGTGCAGCCGTGTGCCGAACCACGCCTATTGTGTCAAACAAATGACGATATCAGGCCGAAGTGTCAATTTATCATCAGGATGCTTGAGGCAGAGCAGCGCTGCGGATGCGCTGGGTGGTTCGAATCGCGTCCACTGTGCTGGCCACGACCTGGCCCGCGCGGGCCCGGTGCGTGTCTTCCACAAGGCGATGCTCGAGCAATTCGGCGTTGGCCAGGATGATCCCGAGCTGGTTGTTCAGGAGGTGGAACAGTTGGTTCAGGTCGTTTGCGGTGGGAACCACCTGCGGCGTGAGTCCTGTCATATGGTCTCAGGCCGACCGAAGTATGTTGGCGTCGACCTGCCGCTGCTCCGGCGCGGCCATTGTGCCGCGGGCGGGCGTGGCGCCATCGCGCCAGAGGGTATCGGTAAAGATGCGGACGGAACCGCCGGCGGTTCTCACGTACTGCACCTTGCCACTGGCCATCCAGTTGTAAATCGTGCGCCGGCTGACGCCGACCACGTCACAGGCGCGGGGGATTGAGACGGTGGTGCGTTCAAGCATACGTCTGGAACTATCGGCAGGCCTTTCTGGAAACTGTAGGTCCTGTGGCGGACGATGTGGCGGACGATTGACGCTGGGGGGTCCGGATGTCAACATGTCGTCACTTCACTCATGTCTTCTGATACCAGTCCTCGACTTCACCTCCTGTTGGTTGATGACGAGGAGGCGTTCAGGGATGTGATCGCCGAGCGGTTGGCCGATCACGGGTACCGGGTCGAACAAGCGGGGACCGGGGAAGAGGCGGTTGCGCGCCTCAGCGAGTTTGCCTTCGACATCCTGCTCACTGACTTGCGGTTGCCTGGCGTTGACGGCCGGCAGGTCCTGGACGAGGCGTTTGCGCGGTATCCAGACATCATCGCGGTCGTAATCACGGGATTCGGCACCGTGCGCGAGGCCGTTGAGGTCACGCGGCTTGGCGCGGAAGGATTCATCACAAAGCCGTTCCAGTTCGAAGAGCTGCTGCACGCGTTATCCACGGCCGTGGAAAAGCGGCGGTTGCGGTCAGAGAACGCGTACCTGCGCGAGCAGTTGCGGGGGCGGTTTCACCTGGGCGGCATCATCGGTCAGGCGCCACTGGTCGTCGGGATGCTCGAGCTGATTCAGACCGTGGCGGGCACGTCGAGCACGGTGTTGATCACAGGAGAGACCGGCACGGGAAAGGAGCTGGCCGCGCGTGCGATCCACGACGCGAGCCCGCGACGCCAGCAGCGATTCATGGCGATCAACTGCAGCGCGATTCCCGAGACGTTGCTTGAAGCCGAACTCTTCGGGCATGTCCGAGGCGCCTTCACCGGCGCGGTGGCCAATCGGCAGGGCCGGCTCGAACAAGCCAACCGGGGCACGCTGTTCCTGGATGAAGTGGGCACCATGAGTCTGCCGCTGCAGGTCAAGTTGTTGCGGACGATTCAGTCGCGCGAGTTCGAACGTGTCGGAGAATCGCAGACGGTCAAAGTGGACGTGCGCATCATCGCCGCGACCAACTCGGATTTGAAACAGATGGTGGCGGACGGGACGTTTCGAGAAGATCTGTACTACCGGCTCAACGTGATTCCCGTCCACGTGCCGGCGCTGCGCGACCGCCGGTCAGACGTGCCCTTGCTCGCACAGCACTTTCTCGATCGCTTGAGCCAGGAAACGCCGGCGCGCGGCCGCGTCACCATCGCGCAGGATGCCCAACAGGCCCTGATGGCGTACCACTGGCCGGGCAATGTGCGGCAGCTCGAAAACGTGATGGAGCGCGCGTTCGCCCTGTCTCCGGGACGCGCTCAACTGGAGTTGGCTGATATGTCAGACGAGATTCTGGCCAGCCCAGCCCAGCCCGCGGCCCGGCCCGAAGCGATTCCGGCCGAGGGTGTTGACTTTGACGCGCTCGTAGCGCAGTTTGAGCATGGCCTCCTCCGCCGCGCATTGGAACAGGGTGGCGGCAACAAGCGCGTGGCCGCCGACCTGCTGAAGATCAAACGCACCACCTTGATAGAGAAGCTCAAACGCCTGGAGCGTTCCTGACATATGCCTCCGCCACATTCGTTCTGGGTGATTCTGATCGGCAAGACGCCAACGTCCTTCCGCGCCAAGGCGCGCGAAGATCTGGTCCCCACACTGCGACAACTGCAACGCACGCAGTCTGACGTCACACTTCGATGGTTTGAACGGGGAAAAGTGTGGGAGTCGCCGGAAGCGGCCATTGGCGCGGCCAAACTCTCAGAGACCGAGGCGCGCGAAAAGCGCACCAAGGAGTGGAGGCCCGGCGGGGAGCACCGCGACCCAAGAGCGCGTTTTGAACTGACCCGCGATCAGAAACGCGCGAAGTTCAAGCGGGAACGGTCGTCGGGCGACGACGGGCCAAAGGCTGAATCGCCGTTTGGGCCCAGACCTCCCCGGCAAGACCGGCCACGGCCTGACCGACCCGCGTCGGATCGCCCACGGCCCGATCGACCGCGGACCGATCGCGCCAAACCAGACCGACCCTGGTCGGACCGTTCGAAGTCCGATCGGCCAGCCTCCGATCGGCCCAGGGGCAGATCCGATCGGCCGTGGTCGCCTGGAGGACCTCCGCGCCCCCGCGAGGACCGGCCTCCGGCCCGCAGTCCGTTTCCCGACCGGGGGGGGGCCCGGCCTGCTCGACGCGACGACCGCGACGGCGGGCAGGGAAGACCGCCGCGCCGCGACCGTCCACCGGGCCCTCCGATGGAAAACCCGTTCGGCGATCGGCCCAAAGGTGAGCGGCGACCTGAGCGACGACCGGAGCGGCGTCCTGATTCGGGTCGGCCCGGCCGCCCGGCGACCAATCGTGGTGGCTTCAAGCCGCCCAAACGCCGCTCATGATCCTCCACGTCGTCTTTTACCAGCCGAAGGCGTCGACCACAGCCGAGGAGTTGGCGGAGTTCGTGGAGGCCATCGAGCGAGCCAGCCGTGAGATTCCGTCGATTCAGCAGGTGAGGATCGGAAAGACGACGGACATCGGATTCAGCTATTCTGGTAGGTCATTAAGCCAAGAAATGTCATACATGGCATTATTTGAGTTTAACGATGTAAACGGGCTCAGGGACTATCTGGTCCATCCTCAGCACGTGGAACTGAGCCAACTCTTCTGGATGGTCTGCAAAGAGACGATGATTGTGGATGTGGAGGCTGTGGACCCGCGGGTGACCGGCCTCGATAAATTATTGGTCAAATAGGATATTAGCGACCTGCCAAGACTATTTCATGTGAAACGAAGAACCTCTCGATAATTTCTCGAAGCTCTGGAATCGACCGTGCGCTGTTGATCGCCACCCGCAGTTGAGCGCCGCCGTCGAGGCCTTTCGTATACCAGGAGCCCAGCGCGCGGAGCTTATTGATGACCCAGCGCTCCCGGCCGCGCGCCTCCGGCGGAGGGCCTTCACGTTGGCCCGGCGCGGTGTGGCGGAAGCCTGAGGCTTCGCTGAGCCGCTCATCAATCAGCAAGTCCATGTAGTCCAACAGGAACTGCCCGCGGGCTTCAATCGGTACTGCCATGGGCACCCGTCCCATCGCCGCATCGGTCGCCTGCCGAAAGATCCAGGGATTGCGAAGCGCGCCACGGCCCACAAGGACCCCGGCCACGCTCGACTCGCGCAGCCGGGCGACGATCTGGTCTGGTTCCACGCAGTCACCGGATCCGAAGACGGGGATGGAGACCCCGGCCGCCACTTGCGCGATCAGAGTCCAGTCAGATTCACCCGAGTACGATTGCGCGGCGGTCCGGCCGTGAACGGCCACCGCCGCCGCGCCGGCATCCTGCGCCATGCGGGCCAGCAGGGGCGCGTTGATGTCGTGCTCGTTCCACCCTGCGCGCATCTTGACGGTGACCGGAATTTTCACCGCCTTCGCCATGGCGCTGATGATGCTTGCCGCGTGCGAGGGTTCGCGCATCAAGCTGCACCCGGCGTGGTGCTTCGCGATCTTGGGCACCGGACATCCCATGTTGATGTCCACGATATCGGCGCCCATGCCTTCAACGATCTGGGCCGCGTCGGCCATCTTCGAGGGATCGCCGCCGAAGATCTGAATGGAGACCGGGCGTTCTTCTTCGGTGTATTCGGCGTACTCGAGCGTACGGTCGATGCCGCGCACCAGTCCTTCGGAGCTGACCATTTCGGTCACGACCAGCCCGCAACCACCCTGGCGTTTGACCAGCCTTCGAAAGGCAGTGTCGGTCATGCCCGCCATCGGGGCCATGACCACCGGCGAGTGGAGGCTGACCGAGCCGATTCTCGGCGTCACGTCAGTCGGCTTTCTTCTGCGACGCGCGATACTGATCGTAGAGCTTCTTCAGGTCTTCATCTTTCCACTCGATGATCGCCTGACCGCGGAGGCTCTCGACGAACTTGATCATCTCGACCTGGCCGCGCTCACCCTGCACCTTGTCGGAAACCTGATTCCGAACCGCCTCGAACGGCTCGACCGTGGACTCGTCTTTGAGCTCGACTTTCAGCAGTTGATAACCAGTGGGAGTGCGAAGGGGCTCCGCGATTTCCCCGGTCTTCATTGGCCCAAGGAGTTTGCGCAACCCTTCGGCCAGTTCGTTCAGGTTCAGGGGCCCGATCAGGCCTCCGTTGGCCTTGGACCCGGACTGGGAAAACTCCGTGACCAACGCCGCGAAGTCTTCGCCTTTCAGCGCGCGCGCGCGAGCTTCTTTGACTTTGTCGTGCGCGGCTTCGTCGATGGCCACATTGACGACCTGCTCACCTGCACGGGCTTCGCTTGGCACCAGCACCGAAATCTCACGCACCGTGATCATCGTCGGCTTCATGAACTCTTCGGGATGAGCGCGGTAGTACTGGCGAGCCTCTTCCTCGGTGATCGCAATCCTGGGCGCGACGTCGCGCTGCATCACGCCCTGGCGCAGGTACTCCTTCTCCAGCCGCTTGCGAAGAATCTCCATGGTCATGCCCTGCTGCGACATAGCCACCAGAAACGTCTTGTCGTCGAGTTGGTTGTCTTTCTTGATGCCCTCGATGTATTCCTTGAACTGGGCATCACTCAGGCGAAGTCCCAGTTCCCGGCCCCGCTGGATCACGATCAAATAGTCCACAGCGTTGGCCAGAATCTCGGGCGTGATCTTGATCAGCTGCTCGCGAAGCGCCGCATCATTCTGCAGGTCCGTTGGCGACAGCTCACGCTGGCTCTGCTCACGCAGCGCCTCGATCTGCAGTTCCTCAAGTTCGGTCTTGGTGAAGATGGCGCCGTTGACCTTGACCAGCACCTTCTGCAACACCACCGGCCGGGGCTGGACGGCCGGAGCCGGAGCCTGCGCCGCCAGAACACCCGCGGACGCTACAACCAGCGCAACCGCGCTCAACACTATTCGCTGCTTCATGCTAAAATTTCCTGCTTCCGTCCCGGGCTAAAGCCCAGGACCTCCGGGCGCTCGTAGGGCATGGCTTCAGCCGCGCCAATCGTGATCTTACCCCGTCAGGCCGCGGCCCACTTCCTCGAGCACCTGCCGCACCCGTTCAAACACTCCGCCGGGCGCGCGCGGATCCGGTGGAACCTCCGCCAGAATCTCTCCGCGTGTGAACCCCGTAGACACTTCGCCCGTCGTCGCTCGGGTCGTCCACCACGATTCCCGGCCCGGTGGAACGTCGGGCGCCTTGATCCGCACGGTCGTCTTTGGATTCAGACGCCCCGGCAGCTGAACAGTCGGCTTGACCGCGGTGGCTTGAACGGGAACAACGGGTTTGGCCATGTCGAGTTTGAGGATGGCAGGGGGCAAAAGTGTCAAATCACCCCTGGTTTGGACCATCTTCAGCAGCCAAACAGGGTCCAGTTTGGCATTCTGTCTGAATCTGAACACTACGGCCTGGCCTTCGCGTTCGAGGCTCTCCAGGCCCAGCCGATCGGCCAGTGTCCTAATCCTGGCGTATTCAGCTATATTCAGCACTGTTTCTGGCAAAAGACCGTAACGATCGCCAAGTTCGGCAATTAGCGCCTCAACTTCGACGATAGTCCTTGTGTTCGCGAGTCTCCGATAAGCGGCCAGGCGTTGGTTCGTGTCGGGGATGAACTGTTCATCGATCCGCAGGTTGAGCTTCAGATTGACCGCCGTCCGCCGGTCATCCTCGATCTCTTCGCCCTTCAGCTCCCGAATGGTCTCCTCAAGCAGCTTCGTGTACATGTCGAAACCCACGGCTTCGATATGTCCGCTCTGCTGGCCGCCAAGGAGGTTGCCGGCGCCCCGGATTTCGAGGTCCAGGGCCGCAATCCGGAATCCCGACCCGAGGTCGCTGAACTCGCGAATCGCCGCCAACCGCTTTCGCGCAAGGGGCGACAGCGACTGTTCCGGCGGAATCAGCAGGTAGGCATACGCGCGCCGGTCAGACCGACCCACGCGGCCGCGCAGTTGATACAACTGCGACAAGCCATACCGGTCTGCCCGGTTGATCACGATCGTGTTCGCATTGCCGATATCGAGGCCGTTTTCGACGATGGTGGTGGAGACGAGGACGTCGAACTTGTGGGCGACGAAGTCCACCATCACCTGTTCGAGTTCCCCATCGCCCATCTGGCCGTGTCCAATGCCAATCCGCACTTCGGGTACCAGGCGCTGAATCAGGCCGGCGATGGAAAAGATTGACTCCACGCGATTGTGGACGAAGAACACCTGGCCGCCCCGTTCGATCTCGGTCCTGATCGCGCGGGTGATCACGTCCTGATCAAACTTCACCACGTGGGTCTGAATCGAGAGCCGGTCGCGCGGCGGCGTCTCGATGACCGACATGTCTCGAATGCCCACCAGCGACATGTTCAGCGTTCGCGGAATCGGCGTCGCCGTCATGGTCAACACATCGACCTTCTTGCGAATCTGCTTCAACCGCTCCTTGTGCACCACGCCGAACCGCTGCTCTTCATCCACCACCAGCAGGCCAAGGTCGCGAAATGCCACGTCCTTCGAGAGCAGGCGGTGGGTGCCGACGATGATGTCGAGTTGGCCGGAGGCAAGCTTCTCGAGCGAGGCCTGCTGCTCTGACTTGCTGCGGAAGCGGCTGACCATGTCGATGCGGACAGGGAAACCGGCGAACCGATCCTTCAAGGTGCGCTCGTGCTGAAACGCAAGCACGGTGGTGGGCGCAAGAAACGCCACTTGTTTGCTGTCCATCACGGCTTTGAACGCGGCGCGCATCGCCACTTCGGTCTTGCCGTAGCCGACGTCGCCGCACAGCAGGCGATCCATCGGCATCGTGGACTCCATGTCTTTCGAAATGTCCGCAATCGCCGACTGTTGATCCGGCGTCAGCACGTACTCAAACGCATCGTCAAACTCGTGTTGCCAGTGGGAGTCTGGCGTAAAGGCGTGGCCGACCACGGCCTTGCGGGCGGCGTAGAGCGTGAGCAACTCTTCGGCCATGTCGCGCATCGCCTTCTTGACGCGCGACTTGGCCTTTTCCCAGGTGGCGCCACCCAGCTTGTCGAGCGCGGGGGCGGCGCCGCCGGTGTATTTCTGGACAAGGTCCAGGCGATCCAGTGGCACGAAAAGTTTGTCTTCGCCCGAGTATCGGAGTTCCATGAACTCCTGCGCCTCGCCGCCTGGCCCGATCGCCATCTTCTTCAGTCCAACGAACCGCCCGATGCCGTTGTCGATGTGCACGACCAGGTCGTCAACCTTGAGGTCGCGGAAGTCCGAGACGAAGGTGCGCGCGGCGGACTTGCGGCGTTCGTGACTGCTGCGTCGTTCCTCGTCGAAGAGATCTGTTTCGGCAAAGAGCAACAGGTTGCCGGTGGGGAGGTGGAAGCCGCGTGACAAGTGGCCGGTGGTGACGAGGACCGTGGCCCTGGCCATGTCCTCGTTGTCGCCGATGACGCGGCCTCGCACTTCGTAGTCGGCCAACAGTTCGATGGTCCGTTCTGCTCTCCCAGGCGTGGCCGCGATGAACACGACGGTATCGCCACGTTCGCGTGCCTTCCGGATCTCTTCCACCCAGTCACCGATGCGCCCCCGATATTCCAGGACTGGCTGACAGGGGACATGCACTTCGCCGGTGGCGTCGTCGAGTGCCAGCTGGGTGATACGTGACCCGCGTTCAAGCCACGCTTCGAGGTCGGCCCAGCCGAGCGCGAAGTGTTCGTATGGCAGCGCCATCGCGTGTTTCGCTGCCGCGTCTCTGGCGCTCAGTCGCCACTGTTCTTCAATC
Source organism: uncultured Solibacteraceae bacterium (assembly GCA_964489685.1). Lineage (GTDB taxonomy): Bacteria > Acidobacteriota > Vicinamibacteria > Vicinamibacterales > SCN-69-37 > SYFT01. The sequence continues at coordinate 23,361 of CAZAZR010000030.1, forward strand.
CCTCGCCCGCGCGAAGCCACGTCGTCGATCTCGTAGACCAGGAGCGTGGCACCCGCGCGCCGGACGTAGTCGATGAAGGTGGCGCTCCGGTCGGTTCCATCAGCTGCTGACGCAGCTTCGTCGTGATCGGAGGGCATGGGCTTTAGCCCGTGCCGGGGCATCAACTCGCGCTGTGGCGTCAGCGTGATGGCGTCGAGTGCCTTGAGCGAGCGCTGCGTGGCGGCGTCGTAGCGGCGGACAGACTCGATGATGTCGCCGATGAATTCGAGGCGGATCGGCTGTTCTTCCGAGGTCGGGTACAGATCGACGACGCCCCCGCGGACGAAGAACTCGCCGTGTTGATCGACCGGATCCTCTGGGGTGAAACCGGCGACGGCCAGCCGCTCACGCAGTTCGTGCACCGCGATCTCAACGCCGGGCTTCAGGATGATGGTGGCGGCCGCAAGCCTGGCAGGGTCCGTCAACCTGGGCGACAACGCTCGGGCGGATGCGATCACCAATTGCGCCGTGCCGGTGGCCAGCGCGGCCAGGGCTCGGGCGCGCGCCGAGGCCACCTGAAGGTGTGGCGCGAGCCCACGGTACGGATCCACTTCCTGAGAGGGGAAGGGCAGCACGGCCTGGTCGGCCTGTGAATCCGACAGCCCTTTCATGACGCCCAGGAAGAACCGTGCGTCCTGGGTGACTTGTTCCACGTCCTGATCGGTGGGCACCACGAGCACCACGGGAACGTCCTGGGCCAGCGCGGAGGCGTGGAACGCCATGGCACCTGGGCCAAGGCCGGCCAGGCGCGGGAGCGATCGGGACAAGCCGGCCCGAGTGGCGGCCGACTTCAGCAGCGATCGAAAGGCGAGGGACGCAGACGGATGGAGCACAGAAAGAGAACATCCCATCCTAGCAGGATGGGGTTCGACACGAGGCATGAAGGGCTGAGGGTTCACAGACCCTCAACTTCTTATGGCTGGTGTGACCTGACCTTCTCAATGATCGAGGTGGTGGACCACCCCTGTTCGAGCGGCATCAGGATGACCTTGCCTCCTCTGGCTTCAACCGTATCCCGGCCGACGATCTTGTCTGGCGCCCAGTCAGCGCCTTTCACGAGGATGTCAGGTTGGATGGCCCTGATGATTTCAGCCGGCGTCTCTTCGTCGAATACGACAACCGCGTTCACGCAGGCCAGCGCGTCAAGCACCTCGGCACGTTCGGCCTCAGGGGTCAAGGGTCTCGTGGGTCCTTTGATCGCACTGACCGACCGGTCTGAGTTGATGGCGACAATCAGGACGTCGCCCTCCGCGCGAGCGGCCTGCAGGTACCTGACGTGCCCAGGGTGGAGCAGGTCGAATACGCCGTTGGTGTAGACGATGCGCTGCCCGGCGGCGCGGGCGCGGGCGGCCCATGCGGCGGCTTCGGAGCGGGACGTCAGGAACACGAGAGAAAGGTTATCGCAAGTCTCTGCCGACCGTGTCTTCGCTATAACACCGGGAGGCCGACACCCTCGAGGTAGTCGAATGTGGGGTCGTAGAAAGCGGGTGCCCGAGTAGGGTCGGTCTCGTCGCCTGGTGGAACACAGATCACCATACCTTGCCGGGCACGAGTCAACAGGACGCGATAGGCGTTACGCAGATAGGTACGCCGGTCGTCTTTGTTGACGTTCTGCCACTTGCTCGACTTGAACGAGTGACCGCTCCATTTTGTCCTGGCAAAGCGGAAATCGGCGTCCCACGTGACACACACCCAGTCCAGTTCCAGTCCTTGCACTTGGAACTCCGTCGCGGCGTCCTCCAGATAGAAGCTTGAACGCGTGTCGTCCCGATCGTTGAGAAACCAATGGACCGGGTTTACCTCAACGCGGACATCGACGGCGTGGG
>CAZAZR010000030.1:25325-31196 GCA_964489685.1 uncultured Solibacteraceae bacterium
GCGAAACGTGTTCCGCTCTGAAAGACCTCATTGAGACGGACAGGTGCTGCCGCGGATCTTGTACTACTGGGGCCTTCGCTGACAGGCGTCCTATTGACTCCACGGTGTCGTACTCGGAGTCCGTCAGGTTCGGCGAGATGTAGGTGGTCCAGTCCGATGGGGTTGACGACACCGCATCCAACCACGTGGAGATGCCCCCTTCGCCGCGGTTGATCTCCTGTCCTCCACCCACCAGGCAGATGACCACGGCCCAGTCTGGGTGGCGGTCGAGGTATGAGAGCAGGAACTCGGGTTCGGATTGAGTAAAACCCGGCCGGCCCTTCTTCCGACGCATGAAGTCTGCGGTCATGGCCTGATTCCAGGCGCGTTGGGCCTCGTCAAAGATGACGACGTGGTCGCTGGGTGGACCCGGGTGGTTCAGCCCCTCATCGCGAAAGTGGTGCACGTTCTGGAAGAAGGCCTTGATCTTCTGGCGAACGTCGCCCTTCCGCGTCCTGTCGTTTCGTGAACGCAAACGGGTCATCTCGTCTCGGGCCAGTGCCTCGCTGAGTACTTTGACCAGCGGACCATTTCCAGACAAGAACACCGCGTGCGTTGGACTCGCTTGGTCCCGACGCTTGGTGGCGACGTTCAGTCCGACGAGTGTCTTGCCAGCGTCGGGCACTCCTGTCACAAAGACGATGGCCTTTCGTCCTTCGGCCCGTGCCTGGTCGATGATTGATTCAACGGCTGCGGCGGTCAGCTTGAGATTGCGGGCACCGGCGTCATGTCGAGCGATGGCATCGACTGAATGGTTCGAATACAACGCCTGTGCGGCTTCAATGATTGTCGGCGTCGGCTGGTAGGGAGCCTGAGCCCAACTCGTGGCATCGAGATCGGGCCCACTGACTGCGTCGAGGCCGACACGGATGGCTTGCCGAAGGTTGTCTCCGTTGCAGGCCAGCGGTGGATACACGGCGTCATCGGCAGGAGGACGAAGGCTTGGTTCAGCGTGTGGTGATTGAGTGGCAACAAGAATCGGGATGATGGGGACGGCGTGGCTGGCGTGGTGGAAGTTCTTCAGATCCAGCGCGTAGTCCCAGGCTTGGTTGTAGTCTCCGATCTTGATCAGGCGTTCCCCGACTTTGAACTCCATGACAAACACCGCAGGACCGCTGATGAGCACTGCGTCGATCCGGCTCCCAACACGAGGAACGTCGAATTCCAGAAACAGTGTTCCGCCGATTCCATCCAGCGCGATTCTTAGGAACTCAATCTGTCCGACCCAGGCGTCGCGTTGTGGCGGATCCACTGAAAAGCCACTCTTCGCAGTCAAGGCGCCCAGCACTGGCTCTGTGGTCTCGGCGAGGAAGTGCGCGACATCGGCGGCGTAGTACGACCGGGAGAATACTGGGGCCGACATCTGGCTGGGCTGCGCGCCAGGTTATCACCAGACGCCGTTTTCAGCCGGCGTGCGGGGCGCCGGGGCGCCCGACTGCGAGCGACGCGACAGCGGCAGTCTGAAAAACGGCGCGGAGGGGGGCGACACCGCGTGGGATAGGGACCCACGCGCTGGACGCGAGGCGATTGCCGTGGAGCGTCGTTTTTGCGCGTCGGGGAGCCGGAGGGCGGCACGGCGCATTGCACGCCGGCTGAAAACCTCTACTTGGGCGGCTTGAACCTGATCGCGGTAGAGAAGTTCCAGCGGTGCTTGGGCCGATAGATGCCGCCGTCCTTGATCCGCGACTTCACGCGGAACGTGTGGAGCAGTCGATGGTAGTCGTACGGAGCGCCGTCGCGTTTGTGCACAGCCACGTCGAGTTTGTAGGTGCCCTCAACGAGATCGAGTGACTCCACTGTGAGCGTGACGGTGGCCTCACCCTCGAGACGGTCCGACTCCAGTTCCTCGATGTCCGTGTTGGTGCCGTAGACCATGGCGCCATCGGCCGTGAACAGGCCGATGCCAAACACAAAGTCGCGCACCGGCGCCGAGGCCTTCACGCCGAGGATGACGCGCATCGACTCGCCGGTATGGAACACGTGCGTGGACTGGCCCGTCGCATCCTGGAAGTCCACGGACGCGATCTGCACGCCGCCGGAGCCCCATCGGCCTTCACCCGCCTGATTCATGTCGCCGAAGTGATCCTCGGTCGTCACCGGCCCGGTCGGCGTCGCCTGGCCCGTTCCGCCGGCATCGTGCTGCGCCTTTTCATCCGACGCCGCGAGAAAGCGCTCTTCCTGTCGCGCCACGTCGGTGACGTAGGTGCCGACTACGCGGGTGGGATCGCCCTCGGCCTTTTTCTCACCAGCGTCGAGCCACACGGCTTCGTCGCAGAACCGCTCGACCAGCCCAAGCGAGTGCGTGACGAGCAGGATCGTCTTGCCCCGGCGCTTGAACTCGCCAAACTTGTCCAGGCACTTGTGCGTGAAGCCTTCGTCACCAACCGCCAGCACCTCGTCCACCAGCAACACGTCGGGATCCACATGAATGGCCACCGCAAAGCCCAGGCGCATGTACATGCCGGAGGAGTAGGTCTTCACCGGCGCGTCGATGAACTGGGTCAACTCGGCGAACTCGACAATTTCGTCGAAGCGCTTCGTGATCTCTTTCTTCGTCAGGCCCAGCATGATGCCGTTGATGAAAACGTTCTCGCGACCCGAGATCTCGGGGTGAAACCCGGCGCCCAGTTCGATGAGCGCCGAGATTCGGCCCTCGACCGTGACGGTACCGATGGTGGGCTTCGTGATCCCAGCCACCAGCTTGAGCGCCGTGCTCTTGCCCGATCCGTTGCGACCCACCACGCCGTAGGTACACCCCTTCGGCACAGTGAACGAGACGTCCTTGAGCGCCTGGAACGTCTCCTCAGGACGAAGCTTGCGGACCAGGTCCCCGGAGAGCAGCGCACTCTTGAGCGTGGAGAACTGTCTGCCGCCATACCGGCGATAGATCTTGCTGACGTGGTCAAGCGTGATGGCCGGCGAACTCACACGGCCTCCGAGAAGGAATCACGCAGGCGATCAAACACCCAGTACGCGGCCAGGAACAGTACAACCGACACGCCGCCCAGCGCCAGCAGCCACTGCCAATGGCCAAACCCTCCGTCAAAGAAGAGTATTTCCTGATACGAGATCGCGAGGTGCGTGAACGGATTGGCGTCGAAGTATTTCTTATACCAGGGGAACTCGTTGAATAAGGGCTTGTACCAGTAGATGATCGGGGTCGCAAAGAACCAGAAGGTCAACAGGTTCGATACCAAGTCGCGAACATCCCTGAAGTGCACGGCGATCGCCGACAGGAGAAGCGCCAGCGCCAGCGTGAACACAAACTGAATCGCGACGATAACGAAGAACCAGGGGAGTTGGGGCCAGTCTGGCGTGACCTTGTACCAAACCATGAACCCGATCAGGATCGGCAACCCCAGCAGGAAATGCACCATGTTCGACAGGATGGTGACAATTGGCAATATTTCTGCCGGGAACAGAACCTTCTTGATCAAGTTCCCTCCGGCGATCAGTGATCCAGTGGCTTCATTCAGTGATGATTGAAACCACGTCCACGGCAAGAGCGCAGTGAACATGAACACCGCGTAGGGCTGGACACCCTCCGTGCGGTTCTGGAGAATGTGAGCAAAAACGAAGCTGTAAATCAGGAGAAGCAGCAGCGGGTTCACAAACGACCAGAAGAACCCCAGCATCGATCCGCGGTAGCGCGCCTTCAGCTCTCGCGCCACCAGACTCTGGATGAGACCGCGATACCGAAGAAGTTGTCCGAGGTTATGCCACATCTTCCGCGCCGTCGACCTCGACGAGAATCACGGTGATGTTGTCGGGACCTCCGGCCGCGTTGGCCGCCGTGATCAAGGACTGCGCGCACGTCGCCAGATCGCCGGTCTTGTTCATCAGTTCACTCAGGCGTGCGGGCGTCACCACGGAGGACAAGCCGTCGGAACACATCAGCAGCCGATCGCCGGCCTGCAGCTCCACTTCCTTGATGTCCACTTCGGGATCAACGCCGCCCGAGATGGCGCGCGTCACCACATTCCGCCACGGATGCCTCTGGGCATCGTCGTCGGTGAGCACGCCCGCGCGCACCTGTTCGCCAACCCACGAATGGTCGTCGGTCAGTTGCCGCAATATTCCGGCGCGCCATTGATACGCGCGGCTGTCGCCCACATGCGCGACCTGGGCCATCCCTGCGGGTTGCAACAGGAGGGCGACCGCTGTGGTCGCCATACCCTTCAACTCGGGATCCGCACCAATGGCTGATGCCACGCGCTGGTTGGCCAGGCGCAGGGCGGCAATCAGGCGATTGGCTGCCAGCGAATGCGCGGTATCAAAGGGAAAGGGCCACGTCTGATTGAGATCCGCGTTGCGCGTGTCATCGATGAACGCTTCAATCACCTGCACGGTCAGGCGCGACGCCACTTCGCCGGCCTCATGGCCACCCATCCCGTCGGCCACCACGTAGAGGCCGAGGTCCGGGCGCTCTCGAAACGCATCCTCATTGCTCTCGCGTCGAAGGCCCGTATGGGTGACGGCGACCGAGGTGATTCGTGGCATCAGATCAGCCGCGTGTCCGCGCGTGTTGTGAGACCTGAAGGCGGGTGATCGCCCGCAGCAGCGCGATCCGGGCGCGCTCGTAGTCCATGTCCGACGCCCCGCCCTTGCTGACCTCCGCCATTCGTTCTTCGGCGCGGCGCTTGGCCGACTCGGCCCGTTCAAGATCGATGTCGTCGGCCTTTTCAGCGATGCGCGCAAGGATCGTCACACGGTCGGGCAGGATCTCGGCAAATCCGAAACCGACGAAGCCGTGAAACGTCTGCGTGCCCTTCCGGTACCACATCTCGCCCACCTTCAGGCTGACGAGCATGGGCGTGTGGCCTGGAAGGACTCCGAGGAATCCCTCCTCGCCAGGCAGTTGCAGCTCGTCCACTTCGTCATGGACGATCGCACGCTCTGGCGTGACGAATTCAAGGCGCAAGGTCGTGGGAATGGCCATGGAACGTCTTTACTGCTTCTTCGACCGTTCGATGACTTCGTCGATCGTGCCGGCCAGGTAAAACGCCTGCTCCGGAATGTCGTCGTGTTTGCCCTCGACAATTTCCTTGAAGCCGCGCACCGTCTCGGCAACGGTGACGTACGCGCCCTTGAGGCCGGTGAACTGTTCGGCCACGAAGAAGGGCTGCGACAGGAACTTCTGGATCTTGCGCGCCCGCGAGACCGTGAGCTTGTCGTCTTCCGACAGTTCGTCCATGCCGAGGATCGCGATGATGTCCTGCAGGTCCTTGTAGCGCTGCAGGATCTGCTTTACCTCGCGGGCCACGTTGTAGTGTTCGTCGCCGATGACGCGCGGGTCGAGAATGCGCGACGTGGACGCGAGCGGATCCACGGCCGGATAGATGCCCAGCTCGGCAATGGCGCGCGACAGGTTCGTGGTGGCGTCAAGGTGCGCAAACGTGGTGGCCGGCGCCGGGTCGGTATAGTCGTCGGCGGGCACGTAGATGGCCTGCACCGACGTGATCGATCCCTTGCGCGTGGACGTAATGCGTTCCTGCAACTCGCCCATTTCCGACAGCAGCGTGGGCTGGTACCCGACGGCCGACGGCATGCGGCCCAGCAGCGCCGACACTTCCGACCCCGCCTGCGTGAACCGGAAAATGTTGTCGATGAACAGGAGCACGTCCTTGTTCTCGACGTCGCGGAAGTACTCGGCGACCGTGAGGCCCGAAAGGGCCACGCGCAGACGCGCTCCTGGCGGCTCGGTCATCTGTCCGTAGACAAGTGCGGCGCGCGACTTGGACGCGTCGTTCGGATCGATAACGCCGCTCTCCTGGAACTCCAGCCAGAGGTCGTTGCCTTCACGCGTGCGTTCGCCGACGCCGGCAAACACCG
>CAZAZR010000031.1:0-30953 GCA_964489685.1 uncultured Solibacteraceae bacterium
CCACGGCCGCCACCACCACCGGCCGCCGCCATCTTCGCCTGAATGGCCGCCACATGCCGCGGCGTCATCGTCCACGAATCCTCGTTCGAGCGCTTGATGTTGTCGCGCCCCATCTGGTAGATGTTGAAGAGGAACGTCTCACGGTACCGCGAGGCCAGGTCGAGAATGGCGTAATTGGCCGTCAGCGAGTAGTCAACGGACTGGCGGAAGTGCCACTGCTGCGGCGCAATCGGCGACCAGAGGCTTGAGTTGGGCAGCACCTTCGTGGCCACGAACGGAATCGCGGTCGGCGTCGGGCCGCCGATCGTCTCGGTCAGGATGCCGATCATGTTGTGGAAGTACGCGGTCGTGCGCAGGCCGCCGTTCCACCAGGTCGAGTACGCGGCACCCTGGCGCGACGTCACGCCCGGCTTGCCTTCGGCCAGAAAACGATTGGCCATCGCGGAGCCGACCATGTCGATGCCCGCGGGAATCATCGGGTGGAAGTTGTAGTTGAAGGGGTCGCGGAAGGGCGGCGCAAACATCACCGTGCCGGCCGGGCCAGTCTGGTGGTGGTTGTACATGATCTGCGGGAACCACTCCTTGTACATGACGCGGTTCATGTTGGTGGATTCGTCGAGCGCCGACATGTAGAAGTCGCGGTTGTTATCGTGACCGGCGTACTTCTGATACAGCACCGGAATGCCGCCCGTGGAACGCTGCTCGGGCACGGGATTGCGCATGTACCAGTTCGATACCAATTCCATGCCGTCAGGATTCGCATGCACGGCCAGGATGACCACGTCGTTGAGAATCCGCATCGTCTCTTCGTCGGTACGGCTGGCCAGTTGATACACCGTCTCCATCAACTGCTGTGCGCCCAGCACTTCGGTGGCATGCAACCCACCGTCGATCCAGACCACCGCCTTGCCCTCTTTCGCCAACGCGCGGGCCTGCTCGTCGGTCAGGCCTTCAGCCGTGGCCAGGCGCGCCGAAATCTCACGGAGTCGATCGAGACGACGATGATTCTCCGGTGACGTGATGATGGTCATCAGATGCGGCCGCCCTTCGGCGGTCTTTCCGATCTCCACCACCTTGAGGCGCGGCGATTCCTTTTCAAGCTTGCGCCAGTACGCCATCAACTGCGTGTAGTTGGCGAGGTAGTAGTCGTCGCCGAGGTTGTTGCCCAGCTCCGCCTTCGGCGTGGTGACCGCAGCGAGCGTCTGAGGACCGGTCCGCGGCGGCGTCGCCTGCCGGGCCTGAGCCGCAAGCGTGGAGCCGGCCGCGATCGCCACGAGCACCGTGGCCAGAATCCAGTGTTGCTTCAGTGTTTTCATGTGTGCGTCCTCCGGGACGCGCTAAAGATAACACGCCCCCTGAGTGAGGCCGCGCCGACCTGCCTCGTCCGAAAGGCGGATCTTGACGGCAGCGATGCATGGCGTCACACTAAACACATGAAACGCACAAATCTTGTGCTGGATGAGTCCATCCTGGACGAGGCCCACCGCCTGGGCGGCGAGCGCACGCTGTCGCGCACCGTCGAACGTGCGCTGGCGGAGTTCGTCCGCCGCGCGAAGGCTCGCAAGATTCTGGATCTGACCGGCTCGGGCGCCTGGCGTGGAGACCTGGCGGTGATGCGGGAAGATCGGCCAGGCGACGGAACCAGGCGCCGTGGTCCTCGTTGACACGTCGGTCTGGATCGAGGTCCTGCGGAAGGCTCGACCCCTGCAGTTGGAGTCGCAGGTGGACCTCGACGACGTGGTGACGTGTTTGCCGGTGGTGCAGGAAGTGCTTCAGGGCATCGACCGCGAGGACAATTTTCGAGCGGCGAGCGAAGCGATGTGGGCGCTCCCCATCGTCGAATCTCCCATGCGGCAGGAGATCGTGCAAGACGCCGTCGAGTTGTATCGTCGGGCGCGCCGGGCGGGCATCACCGTGCGTTCGACCGTGGACTGCCTCATCGCGGCGTGCGCGCTGCGCCACGATCTCACCGTGCTGCATGTCGATCGCGACTTCACGCAGCTCGCGCGCATCTCCCACCTGAGCGAACGGCGAGTTACGCCGCCGCGCTAGAACTGCGCCTGGCAAGGCGCACGATGACCACGAGTACGGCTCCCGCCACATCGGCTGACGGCGCGGGATGCACGAGGAGCAGGCCGCCGAGGGCCAGCAGACCGCGCAACCAGGGTCGATGGCGGAGGCCCCAGGCACCCGTCAGCGCGATGGCCAGCGTCGACACGCCAGCGAGCGCCGTCAGCGACCCGACCACCACATCCACCCATGGGCCTTGCATCAGCATGCCCAGGCCGCGCGGCTCAAGCGTGAAGGCAATCGGCACGAGGAATGCCGGCAGCGAGTACTTCCACGTCAGCATCATCGTGCGAAACGGCTGCCCCCCCGTGAGCGCGGCGGCGGCAAATGGCGCCAGCGCCGTGGGCGGACTGACCTCGGACAACACGGCGTAATAAAACACAAACATGTGCGCCGCCATCGGCGCCACACCCACCGTGGTCAGGGCCGGCACCACCATCACCGCCGCGATGATGTACGACGCGGTCACCGGCACCGCCAAACCGAGAATCCACACCGCCAGCGCGCCGAACAACACGGTCAACGGCAGCGACCCACCTGCGAGCGCCACGATCAGGCCGGCCGCCTTGAGGCCAAACCCTGTCAGCGTGACGACGCCGACAATGGCGCCGGCCACGGCGGTGGTGGAAAGCACCGACAGTGTGTCTTTGCCGCCTTCGGTCAGTGCCGACGCCAGTCGCCGCGGCCCAAGCGGCGTGCGCGCCACCAGGCTGATGGCTACGGCTGCCAGCGTCGCCCAGAAGACGGCGCGGAACGGCGTGAAGCTCAAGGCCATTAACACGGCCACGAGGAACAGTGATGTGAAGTGCCAGTACCCGTGCACCGACAGCCGGGCCGGCGGCAGGGCGCCGACGCCACCCGACGCTGGCAATGCGATGCGCTGCGCGTCGCCCTCGATCATCAGCACAATCGACGCGTAGTAGAGCACGGTGGGAATGGTGGCCATCACGAGCACCTGCAGGTACGAGACACGCAGGTATTCGGCAATCAGAAACGCCGCGGCGCCCAACGTCGGAGGCGACAGCAACGCGCCGATGCCCGAGGCGGCCAGCATCGCGCCGGCGGTGTTGGGCTCAAACCCCGCGCGGCGCAGCAGCGGCCACGCCATCGATCCCAACGTTACCGTGGTGGCCACCCCGGAACCCGAGACGGTTCCGAGGAGAAAACCCGCCAGCGATACCGACCGGCCCGTCGCCGCGGGCGACTGCGATCCGCCCGAGAGGGACAGGGCCCAATCGAGGAAGAACGTGCCGGCGCCTGAGGCCTCGAGCACTGCACCGTAGATGCTGAACAGCGTGATGTAGGTCACCGCCACGTCCAGCGGCACGCCATAGATGCCCTCAAGCGTCATGTAGAGGTTGCCCACAAGGCGCGGCAGGTCATAGCCGCGATGGGCGATGTCCACCAGGCCAATGGACGCCAGTGCGGGACCAAAGACCGCATACGCCAGGAACCCCACGGTGACGATGGGAAGCGCCCAGCCCGTGGTTCGACGGACGGCCTCAGTGATGACGAGCAGTGCGGCGAGACCGGCTACGACGTCGCCACCAGACGGGCTGGCGGCGCGATACCAGAACGCTTCGCCTTGCGCGAGCGGCCACCCCAACCCAAACAGCGTGAGCACCACCCACACCAGATCGATCGCGGGGCCCCATCGCCCGGCCGATGGCTTCAGCCGCAGGGTCGCCCAGACGCCGACGAGCAGCATCAGCGGTCGATAGGTTTGAGGGGGAATGACGAAGAGCACCCACGCCAGCGACAACGCCGACAACAGGAACGCGAGGACGGAGGCAGAGGAAACGCCGCGCAGGCGGGTGGCCAGAGACACGAGCTAGAACACGACCCGCAGCGTGAGACCGAGGCCGTTCTGGAAGTACGACACCGCTCGCGGGCTGGTGGCGTGACTGCCCGACAGCCCGATCTCCGCGCCGGACCTGGCGGAGCCAATGATACGGCGCGTCACGTCCCAGTGTGCGGTCAGGTGCGCAAACGGCACCTCCCCGCCAGGCGAGTGCCCCGCAGCAATGACGCGCACACGCGCCTCGGCCAAGAATCCCCACAGCAGCGACCGTTCAGCGAGGACGCCGGCCATCCCGACCGGGGCGGCTGATTCCAGAATCGGATCCGGTGACGCGTTCAACAGGTCGCTACCCGCTTGCGCCGAGACCAGACGCCACACCTGCATGCGGCCTCCGCCAACCTCGACGCCACGGATCAGACCCCAGACACGTTTCTCCTGCCACCGCACTGAGCCAGCCAAGAGCGACACCTGCTGACGATCGTTCCCCACGAGTTGCCACCCTATGCCCACGAAGAGGCGCCGATTCGGCCGCACCTGAGTGTGCTCGATGCCCAGGGACAGCCGCCAGGTCGCGCGATCAAACACTCGGCGTCCAAGCGCCCCGTGCACCATGCCCAGTCCACCGCGCTCGGAGGGCTGAAAATACAGCACGCCGCGGAAGGGGCCTGTGCGGGCGACTCCCACGCCCACACCAATGTGCTGCGGGTCAGTCGTCGTCATGGGCGTCAGGGCACGCACAAACAGCTGCCATGAGGGCGCCCGATCGCCGCGTGCCTGCGGCGGGTCGTCGGCGAAGGCCGGTGACACACACACAGCCGACACCAGGGTCGCCGCCGCCACGATTCGGCTCCAGTGCATCGTCGTCATCGGAACACCGTCACGCCGTTGTTGACGAGCCACGCGAGAGAGCCCACCTGGTGTTCCGGCAGGTTCACGGCACTGCTTCCCACACCCTGGCGATCTGAGGACCAGTCCTGAAAGACCACACTGTGTGGCGTGCCGACGGCGCTGCTCACTTCATATGCCAGCGCCATGGCCGACGCCACAGCTCCGGCATCGGTCCTGCCGTCATACCCGGTGACGATCAACTCGAAGTCGATCCCGCGATCGTTCAGGAACCCATGCAGGCGTTTCAAATCACGGGAGGCGTTGGCATCCACGTTTCGTCGATGGCGCAGATCAAAATCCAGACGAAAAAACGGCAGCCGCACACCGACGTTCTCGAGCGCGACGATAAACAGGGTGATGTCGTCCACTGAGAAGTAGGGATAGGGCTCGATGAGGCCAATCCGAATCGCGGGGTGCGCGGAGTGGACGCGGTCGATAAACGCCTTCACCTGCACCACGGCCTGATCGATCAAAAAGTCGCATCGCGCCAGGACGGCACCATCGCGGTTCGGCAGCGCTGCCGTAAATGGCTCGTCCATGGCGATGAACGTCACGTGGCTGCCCGAACCGTAGACCACGCGGATGTCATTGAGTACGACGTTGCCCAATTCGCGCCCGTCGCAGGTGTGTTCCTTGACGGCGCCGGCCTCCACGCCAATCTGGATGCCCTGACGCGACAACCACGCAAAGGCCCCTTCGGGGCGAGCGTCCAACAGACTTGCGCCGTTGTTCGGGCCACACCTCGGGCAAAACCCTCGGAGAATCTGCTGATAGAACTGAAACCCCCGAAGGCGTTCGCGGGCCTCGGCCCAGTCCCCCGCGCCGCTGTCGGTAAACATCGCGGCCAGATCGGCCGACCCGCTGGCGGGGGCCATGATGGCGAAGCGATCAGACGAGGATTCGCTGGGGCCGGTCGGTCGGCTGCACGCCGACACCGCGATCAACGCAACTGCCAGGAACGCCCGGGGGGTCATCGACCACAGAGTCTAGGCCACCGGGGCGTCTAGCGCCAGCCCCGTGCCTGGTAGTACCGCAGGGCGCCTTCGTGAAACGGCACCGGGGCGGTGTCGGGTCCCGTCGCGCGCTCAAGATGACGGCCTTCCGGATGTGCGGCCGTCAGGTCGGCTTTTGCATCGAACAGCGCGGCGGTGATGGCCTCCACCAGTTCCGGCGTCAACCGGCTCGACGCCACCAGGACGTTGCTGACGCCAATCACTGTCACGGGCTGGGCGGTGCCGCGATACGTGCCGCCGGGCAGCGAGACCGCGCGATACAACTCTGAGCCATAACGCGCCTGCAGGGCCGGCAACAGATCGTCCTGCGGGACGAGCGCGATCGTCAGCCCGGGAGACGCCGCCAGGTCCTGGATCGCCGACGTCGGCAGCCCGCCGCTCCAGAAGAATGCGTCTACCTTGCCATCCTTGAGCGCGCCGACTGATTCGCTGGCGCCGAGCGCATGGCGCGTGATGCCCTGCCGCGGATCGATACCGGCCGCCTGCAGCAACCGATCCGCAATCAGTTCCGTACCGCTCCCGGGCGCGCCAGTGGAGACCACGCGCCCTTTCAGGTCCGCCACACGTGCGATGCCGCTGCCCTGGCGCGTCACCAGATGGGTGTAGTTGGTGTACAGCACCGCAACCGTGCGGGCGTTGACCGGCCCAATCGCTGCGAATGGTCCCGTGCCGGCCGCCGCTTCAAGGAGCGTGTCGGCCAGCGTGAACGCCAGGTCCGCGCGCCCCTGCTGCATGAGCTTGAGGTTGTCCACCGACGCGCCCGTCACCTCGGCCGTGACCTGTGTGTTGGCAAGCTTCGAGGTCAGGACGCGGGCCAGCGCGCCGCCATAGGGGTAATAGACGCCGCCCGTGCCTCCCGTGGCGATCGAGAGAAACTGGACCGGAGGTCCCGACGGGCCACATGCCACCACCAGGACCATCAGGCCCGATGCGACGACGAGACGAGTCAATCGGCTAGTCAAGGTGTCCCTTCTCCGCATCGCCCATCCTGATGTCGCGGTGCGGGAAGTACTCGCGCCAGCGGCGACTGACCGTGGCGGCCACCTCCGGACGGCACGTCACTTCCTTCGGATACCAGGGTTTCATTCGAGCATCGATCAGTACGGGCCCACGGTAGGCGATGTGATTGCGTACCACCTGCGTCGCTGCCGCGTGAATATCGGCGGCCGGCTCGAACCGTGTGAACGTCGTCCACAGGAAATTCATTGCGCTGCGCGTGGCGCGGTCGGCATCGTCGGTCAGCACCACAAGCGGCCAACCCTCAAACGCGGGGTGCGCCGCGAATCGGCCCGCCGCTTTGGGGTCACTGGCAAACGCCGGCCCGCCGACCACCAGACAGCCGCCGCAAAAGACGCGGACATCCCGCACATCCGACGGTGGCGGCACGGAAGGACGAAACTCGCGCGGGAGATCGCGCACCGGATCGCCAAGCCCCAGCCACACGCCCTTGGAACCTTCGTTGACCGACGGGCCGCTGTAGTCGAGGGTGTCCATCGACAGGTTCGAGAACACGTAGAGATCTGACTCGGGATTCGTCCTCGCCAGCACGTGTTCGAGCGTCGCGCGAAAATCGCGGAGGTTCACCGACTGGTCGGTGACGAGCAGGAACTTCTGCAGTGACAACTGGCCCTCTCCGAGGATGCGGAACGCGCTCGCCATCGCTTCGCGCCGGTACCGCTGCTTCACCACAGCTGCGGCCAGCGAGTGGTAACCCGTCTCGCCGTATGACCACAACTCGGTGACAGCCGGCATCACGAGCGGGAACAACGGCGACAGCAGATCCTGGAGCAGGTCGCCGATGAAAAAATCTTCCTGCCTCGGCTTCCCCACTACGGTCGCCGGATAGATCGCGTCGCGACGATGGGCCACCTGGGTGACCTGGAACACGGGATAGTCGTGCTCAAGCGAGTAGTAGCCGTAGTGGTCGCCAAACGGGCCTTCGGCTTTCCGCACGCCAGGCGCGACCGAGCCCATCAGCGCAAACTCTGCACGCGCGATCAGCGGATGGGCGTGGCCGTTGGGGCCAGGTAGCTGTGCGATCTTCTCGCCGGCGATGAGTGAGGCCAGCAGGAGTTCGGGCACATTCTCCGGTAGTGGGGCGATGGCGGCCAGGATCAAGGCCGGCGGGCCACCCAGAAACACGGTGGCGGGCAGCGCCTGGTGCTTCGCCTCGGCAATCGCGTAGTGAAACCCTCCGCCTTTGCCGATCTGCCAGTGCATGCCCGTGGACGTGCGGTCGTGCACGTGCAGGCGATACATCCCGAGGTTCGAGCCGCCTTTGTCAGGGTGTGTCGTGTACACCAGCGGCAGCGTGACGAACGGCCCGCCATCTTCGGGCCAACACGTGAGCGCCGGCAACTGATCGAGGCGGACGTCGCTGGTCACGACATCGGTGACAGGTCCCGTCGATCGTTTCTTGAGGCCGACGCGAAGGGCCTGCCTCGCGACGTCGCGCGCCGCCCACAATTTTCCGGGCGTCGGGGGCAGCATTGTTTCGGCCAGATGCACAAGGCGCCTGATGAAATGCAGCGGCCGTGGCCCGAAGGCCATCTCGGCACGGCGCGGGGTGCCGAAGAGGTTCGTCACGAGCGGAAACGCCGCGCCCTTGACGTTGGTGAACAGCAATGCCGGCCCGCCGGCGGCGATCACGCGCCGATGAATCTCGGCGGCTTCCTCCACGGGGTCCACCTGCGCATCGACCTCGACAAGATCCTTGTCGCGGCGCAGCTCATCGAGAAATGCCCGGAGGTCAGCGAACATGATCTGACCACAAGACCCGACACATGAAGGCGTGAAGACATGAAGGTTCCTGGCAGCGACACAGGAATGCTACGGGGGGGGGGGCCTTCAAGTCCTTCATGCCTCGTGTGAACCTAGCGTGTGAGCTTCCGGTACTTGATGCGGTGTGGCTGATCGGCGCCTACGCCGAGGCGCCGCTTCTTGTCGTCCTCGTATTCCTGGTAGTTGCCTTCGAACCACTCCACGTGACTGTCTCCTTCGAAGGCCAGCATGTGGGTGGCGATACGGTCCAGGAACCAGCGGTCGTGCGAGATGACCACCACGCAGCCGGCAAATTCATCCAGCGCCAGCTCCAACGCGCGCAAGGTGTCAACGTCAAGATCGTTCGTCGGCTCGTCCAACAGCAGCAGGTTGCACCCGCGCTTCAGCAGTTTTGCAAGGTGCAGGCGATTCCGTTCGCCACCCGAGAGTGTGCCCACCTTGCGCTGCTGGTCTTTGCCACGAAAATTGAACCATGAACAGTAGGCGCGCGCGTTGATGGTGCGCTTGCCGAGCGTGACTTCATCGTTGCCTTCGGAAATTTCGTCATAGACCGTCTTGTCGGCGATGAGCGCGTCGCGCGACTGGTCCACGTACCCGATCTGCACGGTCTCCCCCACGCGCAGCACGCCGGCATCGGGCTTCTCCTGCCCCACCAGCATGCGGAACAACGTGGTCTTGCCCGCGCCATTGGGCCCAATCACGCCCACGATGCCGCCGCGCGGCAGTGTGAAATTCATGCCCTCGATCAGCAACAGGTCGCCGTACGCCTTCTTGAGATCGCGCGCCTCCACCACCACGTCTCCCAGCCGGGGACCGGGCGGGATATAGATTTCCACGCGCTCGAGTGTGTCGGTCGTGTCTTCACCCAACAGTTGTTCGTAGGCGTTGAGACGCGCCTTGCCCTTGGCCTGCCGGGCCTTGGGGGACATGCGAATCCACTCAAGTTCGCGCTGCAGCGTTCGCTGCCGCTTGGACTCCTGCTTTTCCTCAAGGGCCAGCCGCTGCTGCTTCTGTTGCAGCCAGCCCGAGTAGTTGCCTTCCCACGGATAGGCCTTGCCCCGATCGAGTTCCAGAATCCATCCCGCCACGTTGTCGAGGAAGTAGCGATCGTGGGTGATGGCGACGACGGTGCCGGGATAGGCGTGGAGGAAGTGCTCGAGCCAGGCCACAGACTCGGCGTCCAGGTGGTTCGTGGGTTCGTCGAGCAGCAGCAGATCGGGCGACTGCAGCAGCAGCCGGCACAGCGCCACGCGGCGGCGCTCGCCACCCGAGAGTTTCGTCACGTCGGCATCGGCCGGCGGCAGACGAAGCGCATCCATCGCCTGCTCCACGCGCGCATCCAGATCCCAGGCGTTGGCGGCTTCGATCGCGTCCTGCACGCGCGCCTGCTCTGCCAGGCACTTGTCCATTTCGTCGTCGGACATCTCCTGCGCGAATGTTTCGTTGATCTCGTCAAATCGGGTCAGCAGCGCGCGCGTGGCCGCCACGCCCTCTTCCACGTTGCCGAGCACCGTCTTGGTCTCATCGAGTTGCGGCTCCTGCTGCAGGAACCCGACGGTGGTGCCCTCGGCGCGGAACGCCTCGCCGAGATAGTGCGGGTCGAGGCCCGCCATGATCTTCAGCAGGGTGGATTTGCCGGTGCCGTTGCTGCCAATGACGCCGATCTTCGCGCCGGGCAGAAACGAGAGCCAGATGTCTTTGAACACGACCTGGTCAGGTGGGTACACCTTGCCCAGGCCCTTCATGGTGTAGATGAATTGGGCCATAACGCGACGAGTGCTCTATTCTGCCCGGAAGCCCCGGGATGTGGGCGGTTTTTCCGCGGGCGCCTTGGGGGGCTCGGGCGTGAAATCCTCGCCGGGATTGATGAAACGATCGGCTTCGAAATGGTACTGCTTGTCGTACAACTGGCGGTAGCGGCCCTGTCGCGCCAGCAATTCGGTGTGTGTGCCGCGCTCGACGATCTCGCCGTGTTCGAGCACGAGGATCTGGTCGGCTGACTGGATGGTGGACAGCCGGTGCGCGATGACAAACGTGGTGCGGCCCCGGCGCAACGCGCGAAGGCCGTCCTGGATCATGGCCTCGCTCTCACTGTCGAGACTGGACGTCGCCTCGTCGAGCAGCAGGATGCGCGGATCCGCGAGAATCGCCCGCGCAATCGCCACTCGCTGACGCTGGCCGCCCGAAAGCCGTACGCCGCGCTCACCCACCACGGTCTGATATTTTTTCTCGAAGCCGTCGATGAACTCGTCGGCATGCGCCACCTGGCTCGCGCGACGAATATCGTCGTCGGTGGCGTCAGGCCGGCCATAGGCGATGTTGTCGGCGACGGGTCCGTCAAAGAGGAAATTGTCCTGGAGCACCACCCCCAGATGGTGCCGGTATTCGCCCAGGCGAAGGCCGCCCAGATCACGTCCGTCCACCATGACGCGCCCACTGGTCGGCCGGTTAAACGCCATCACCAGGCTGAGCAGAGTGCTCTTGCCCGAACCTGACGACCCGACGAGCGCCGTGGTGCTGCCGGCCGGGGCACTGAACGACACGGCCTTGAGCACCGGCACGCCGGGCTGGTATTCGAACCACACGTCGTCAAACGTGACTTCGCCGCGCAGTTCGGGCACGGCGGAGTTGGAGGCGTCGGCCGAGTCCTCACGCGGAGTATCAAGCAACTCCCGTATCCGGTCGAGTCCCGCGAACGCTTCGGTGATCTGTGTGCCAATCGACGCGATCTGGACGACCGGCGCGGCCAGCAGGGCCGTGAAAAAGATGTAGCGAATCAAGTCGCCGAGTGTCATCGTCCCGGCGGCAATGGCGTGGCCCCCGATCGTGATGATCACGACGCCCATGGCTCCGATCACCACGCTTGAGAAGGCCGTGGTGGCCGACACCCCGGTCATCGACTGGGCGACGTTTCGAAAGAGCTTGTGCACCCCTCGCGTGAAGACCAGATCCTCACGTCGCTCGGCCGTGTAGGTCTTGACGACCCGAATACCACCGAGGGCTTCGTTGAGTCGTCCAGTAACATCCGCCTGAATTTTGCCGCGATCGCGGAAGAGCGGGCGGAGGCGCTTGAACGCGTAGGCCAGGGCGGCGCCAAACACGGCCAGCACGCCCAGAGTCACGGCCGTCAGAAACCAGTTCACCCAGAACAGGTAGCCCAGCGCAATCACGGCGGTCACGAGGCTGCCGGTCAACTGCGCCAGCCCGGTGCCCACCAGATTCCGGATGCCCTCGGCGTCGTTCATCACGCGCGAAATCAGCTGCCCGGTCTGGTTCTTGTCGAAATAACTGACGGGCAGGCGCACGACGTGCTCTTCCACACGTCGCCGCATGTCGGTGATGGCGCGCTGGGCCGCCACACCAAGGACCTGGGAGAGGGCAAACGACGTCACGGCCTGCACCAGTGTCGCTGCCCCCACAATCCAGGCCAGCGTCGGCAGCACCTCGACGCGCCCCTGCGTCAGGACGTCATCGACGAGGTATTTCGTGAGGTACGGCAACACCATGCCCGCCAGGCGGCTGACGAGCATGAGCACCAAACCGAGCGCCAGGCGGCGGCGGCGCGCCCAGATGAGGTCGCGCGCCTCGGACCAGGCGGCGGACCAGCGGATCTTCTTTTTAGGAGTCGACAATCAGATCGATTATCGCCGAAACCGGCGGACGCCGGGGGGTGAAGACCTCTGAGGTCGGTTCGCGTCTGGTCGGACGCACCGGCCTCAGAGGTCCTCGGGCGCTATTTCTTCAGGTTGACGCGCAGTTCCATCATCACCTGACGGCGGGAGACATCGGCGAAGACGTGCTGCAGAACCTGACGGTTGGTCAGGTTCACGGTCTTCAACGTCGTGATGTACTTCCCACCCGACCACTTGGCGCCCAGACTGGCATTGATCGTGGTCTGCGGCGCGGTCGTGCCGACATACCGCGCGTCGAGCACGTCCTGCCAGAACGCCTCACCCGCGTAGCTGACGGACGCCGAGCCAAACAGGCGCGCCGCCAAGTAGTTGACGCCGGCGCTGAAGCGGTTGTTCGGCGCCAGATTCAGTTCGCTCAGCGCGAAGTTGGGATCCGGGTCCCTCTGGTAGGAGTAGTTCATGTAGGCCGATGTCGTGGGGTTCAGTGACGCGTCCACACCCAGTTCCAGCCCCTGATTCTTGACCTCGCCGAGATTCAGATAGGTGAACGCGGTGGGGAAACGAATCGGCGCCCGAGTGGACGACCCGTCATACAAGGCCGCCCAGGCCGGCACTCCGAGCGATGCGGGCCAGCCGACCGGCGGCGTCAGCCGGCCGTACTCACCCGTTTGCGTGAAGAAGATTTCATCGCTCAGCTTCGTGTAGTAGTAGGCGGCCGACACCGTCACGCGATTGCGGAAGGTCGCCGAGTAGCCAATCTCGAAGGCGTCCATGCGCTCTTCGTTCAGGTCCTGATTGCCAACCGCCGCAGTGGGCACCCTGAAGACCGAGGCCCCGAACGCCGGGTTGAACAGGCCCAGCGGCACCGCGTTGGTGACGATGGTATCGAGGTTGTTGTTGATGGCCGAGGGTGCCCGGAACGCGCGGTTATACGACAACCGAATGGACGAATCGGCGGTTGGCTTCAACAGCAGCGTCGCGCGCGGCGACACCACGGGGCTCTCGATCGACGTGAACTTGTCAACGCGCGCACCGAGAACGACCCGCACTTTGTCACCCAGGAAAATTTCATCCTGCACGTAGATGCCGCCCTCTTTGCGCTGATTCTCCAGCGTGGCGAGCGACAAATCAAACTGGTTGTAGCGGAGGTTGCCGCCGTAGGTGATCACATGTTTGCCGGCGATGGCCTTGGTGTTGCTCAACTCCAGGTCAAAGGTCTTCGTATTGAAGTCCAGCGTGACCGGGCTTCCGGCCGTATCAACCGCAACGAGGTTGGTCGCGTCGCCATTGAGGGTGTTCATGAACGCCTGGATGCGCAGCGCCCCCTTCGAGTAATCAACCTTGCCGTAGCTGAACGTGGTCCCCGGTTTGATGTCGAACGGGCCGATCCCACTGTGCATGATGCCGTCTGTGCCGGCGTGGCCACCCGAAAACGTCCACCGCTGGCCGTTTGAGCCGTCGTAGTCAAAGCGCAGGTCCACTTTCGGTTGAGACGTGCCGGTGTTCTTGTACGTGGGATACGGGGTTCCGGTGCTGTTGCCGCGAATCAGCCCCGTCGGTCGCGTAAAGGCCTCTGACTGGTAGGTGCCCACCGACAGCTTGTACGCCCACTTATCGTTCAGGACCTGCGCGTGGGTGATATTGCCGTAAACCAACGACCCATTGCGGACGCCCTTGTTGGTGATCACACAGGGGCCGCCCACCAGCGGATTCGCCCCACAGTATTCCTTGCCGAAACTGCCGGCGCCCAGCAACAGGCTGGTGCCTTCCATCTCGCGGGGCGTCTTCGTGATCACGTTAATCACCCCGCTGAGCGCGTTCGCGCCCCAGACCGCCGACGCCGGCCCGCGGATGATTTCAATCTGCTTGATTTCGGCGGTGTTCGACGGCATGAAGTCCCACATGACGAACCCGAAGAAATCCTGATACAGCGTGCGTCCGTCGAGAATTGCCAACTGCGATGTGGCCAGGGAACTGGTGGCCGCTCGGCTCGTGATGTTGATGTCACGCGCCGAGAGCTGCGTGATGTTGACGCCGGGCACTGAACGCAGCAGGTCGGCGTAATTGTTCGAGGGCGCCACTTCGAGGGCCCTGGGGCCGATGACCGTCATCGTGGCCGGCGCGTTCACCAGCTGCTGTTCGGTCTTGGAGGCCGACACGACAACGGTCTCCTTGTAGACGGGCTCTTCAGGCTTGGCCGTCGGCTTCGGCGGCGGCTGCTGGACCGGCGGGGCCTGTGTGGGCGGAGGCGGGGTCTGGGCGTCAACGGAACTAGCTAACGCCGGGCCTGCCGTGAGGCTGGCGATGGCGACGAAAAGTACAGCCGTGCGAAACGCGTTCATGGTTTCTCCCTTGGGGGTAGTCCGATTCGGCGACTATCATAAGCCTTTCCGAACGCGGCAGTGACATCCCCTCCAGACGCCCCGCCCGTCGACCCGGTTGATCCCGGTCCGCCCGTTCGCCCTGAGTGGCCGGACCTGACCGACGAACAGCTGCTCGATGTTCGTTTCCGCGACCTTGGGCTGACTATCGAGGGCTCAGCTCTGGAGCCCAGGATCAGCCAGCTGCACGAGGAGTTGGCCGCTCGCGGCATCACCTTCCGGCCGCACTACTGGCTGTCGACCGAGTGGTTTTGCCCCGACGGGGTGCCGGGCATCGCCATTCCGTTCTACCTGGCCCATCCGAGGCTCATGAAGCTCGAAAAGGCCCAGATGCTGGAGGTCGAAGGCGGAACGCCTGAGTGGTTCATGCAAATCCTGCGGCATGAAGCCGGCCACGCCATCGACAACGCCTATCGCCTCCGCCGCCGACGCCGCCGGATCAACCTGTTCGGGAAACCCTCCGTGGAGTATCCGGAGGTCTACCTGCCAAAACCCTATTCGAAGAGTTTTGTGCTGCACCTCGACTCCTGGTACGCGCAGAGCCATCCCGACGAGGACTTCGCCGAGACCTTTGCCGTGTGGCTGACGCCAGACAGTGACTGGCGCGTGCGCTTCAACGACTGGCCGGCTGTGAAGAAACTCGAATACATGGACCAGTTGATGCGCGGCGTGGCCGGTCAGCCGCCGGTTGTCACCTCGCGCCGCCGCGTCGAGCCGACCGACCGGGCGCGCGGCACGCTACGCCGGCACTACGCGAAGAAACGCGAGCAGTACGGCCTGGAACACCCGAATTTCTACGACCGCGACCTGCGCCGACTCTTTTCAAGCGCGGCGGAGTATCACCACAACCTGAAGGCCTCGCGCTTCATCAAGCGGATCCAGCGCGACGTGCGGCGTCATGTGGCCGCCTGGGCCGGGTCGTACCAATACACCATCGATCAGGTCATCGTGAACATGATCCGGCGCGCCGAAGAACTCGACCTCCGCCTGATGCACCCTGAAGAACAAACACGCCTCGACTTCATGCTCATGCTCACCGTGCAGACGATGAACTATCTCCATTCGGGACGCCATCGCGTGGCGCTTTAGGCGGCGACGCGACGAAACGCACGGCAGCGACTCAGAAATGCGAGAATCGCTCATGCCTGTACGAATCGCGCTCTCCGGACTGTTGCTCCTGTCGATGTCCATGTCGACGTCCGCGTCCCTGCTCGGTCAGACGTGGCTCGAGGCGTATCGCGAACCAGCGAGCCGCCTTATCGCGGCGTCGCAGGCCTCGGATTTCGCCTGGCAGCGCCTCGCCGAAGTCACTGACCTCTACGGCCCGCGTCTGTCGGGCTCGGTCGGCCTCGAACGGGCGATCGACTGGGCGGTGGAGACCATGAAGAAGGACGGTCTGGAAAACGTCCGCAAGGAGCGCGTGATGGTGCCCAAGTGGGTGCGCGGACGCGAAAGCCTGCAGTTGCTCGACCCCGTCCCGCAGCCCCTGGTGATGCTCGGCCTGGGCAATTCGGTCGGCACCGGCCCCGACGGCGTGACCGGCGAGGTCATTGTCATCAAGAACTTCGATGACCTCGAGGCGCGGGCCGCACAGGTCAAAGGCAAGATCGTCCTGTTCAACGTACCGTTCACGACGTACGGCGAAACAGTCCAGTACCGTTCCGCCGGGCCCTCAAGGGTGGCGCGCCATGGCGCCATCGCCATGCTGGTCCGCGCTGTGGGGCCGACCGGGCTCCGGACGCCGCACACCGGCTCCACCACCTACGCTCCCGACGCGCCCTCGATTCCCGCGGCAGCCATTCCCGTCGAAGACGCGGAACGCTTTCAGCGCCTCCAGGACCGTGGTGTGCGCATTCGCGTGACGCTCTCGATGGACGCGCATTTCGAAGCCGACGTGGAGTCCTTCAACGTCGTCGGCGAACTGCGCGGCCGTGAACTGCCAGACGAAGTGGTGGTCATGGGAGGGCACTTCGACTCGTGGGATGTCGGCGCCGGCGCGTCCGACGATGCGGGCGGGTGCATTGTGACGTGGGAAGCCGTGCGCCTGATGAAAGCTCTGGGCCTGCGCCCCAGACGCACCATTCGAGTCGTGCTCTGGACCAACGAAGAAAACGGCATGCGTGGGGGGAACGCCTACCGGGACCAGCACATGGCGGAACTCAAGAATCACGTCATGATGCTGGAGTCCGACGGCGGGGTGTTTGACCCGGCCGGGTTCGGGTTCAGCGGCCCGGACGGCGCGCGCCGCACGGTGACTGCGATCGCCACCCTGTTGACGGGCCTTGGAGCCAACAAGATCGAGGCCGGCGGCGGCGGCGCAGACATCGGCCCGAGTGTGCAGGCCGGAAACATTCCCGCGATGTCACATCTGGCGGGCGGCAACTACTTCCTGATTCACCACACCCCGGCCGACACGGTGGACCGCATCACGCCGAAACAGATGGCCGACAACGCCGCGGCCATCGCCGTCATGACCTACGCGATCGCGGACTTGCCCTGGCGCCTGGGCAGCGAGAAATAGCCAGCCGGCGCCCCCAAGGGGCGCCAGCGATCGGAAATTACTTGACTGTGAACACGATGAAATCGCCTTTTTGCTGGTGTTCTCCGGTGGCGACCGCGTCGAGGTT
Organism: uncultured Solibacteraceae bacterium; assembly: GCA_964489685.1. Classification (GTDB taxonomy): domain Bacteria; phylum Acidobacteriota; class Vicinamibacteria; order Vicinamibacterales; family SCN-69-37; genus SYFT01. The sequence continues at coordinate 17,194 of CAZAZR010000031.1, forward strand.
CACACCCGGCACCATCGACACGACCACTGTGTGGGCCGCAGGCAGCCGGCGCCGAACCCGTGACGCGGTACCAAGGCCGTAGTCCGAGTGAAACGCGCCGTTGTAATGGACCAGCAGCGGACGCGTGCCGGGCTTGGCAGCGGCCGCCGCGGACCAGCCGATCGCGATCGATTCGGCCATCGTCTCGTCCTTCAGACACTGGGACCCGTAGTACCGATCCATCTCTGCGGCGCCGGTGTGAGAGCCCATGACTTCCTTGAACCGCCGATAGTAGTCATCGTCGGTCGGGCACTGCCAGTCAGCGGCGAACCAGGCTTTGTCCGATGCTGACTTGCTGCTGAGGACGTCGAGGCCGGCCTTCGAGATTTCCGACGCAAACGGCCGTGGGATGTTGGCCGCAATCACCGGCCACTGCTGCGCCAGGGCAAAATCCACCAGGGGCTTGTAGTCGGTGGCATACCGCGGCCAGGGGCGCGAGGCGGCCAGGAACTCCGACTCACCCAACTGGCCCGATCGGAACTGGTCCAGCCGGGCCTGGACGTCACGCTCGAACATCTCGAGGGAGAGGATGACGTCACCCCTGCGGCGGGCCAGGCCTTCGAGAATCGCCCGCTCGAGCCGGTGGGTGTTGGGGTCATCATGCTGCTCGCCGACAAACACCACGTCGGCTTTGGCAAGGGCGGCCACCATGGTCTCGAAGTCGGAGAATTGCCCTCGCGCCGTGTCGAAGACTCGGTGGGGAACATAGCTCTGAGCCGAGAGGCCAACCGCGGCGGTCACGGCGAACATCAGGCCCAGCAGGTGGGTTCGGGTCATGGTCGGATTGTAGCCGCGGACGACAGGCGGATGATATAAACCAAGGTCGCACGTTCACTTTTTGGGGATTTCACAATGGTTCCGAGCACTGCCACCGCGGTCACCGATACGTTCTGGATGTTGCTGGCCCTGGGCCTGCTGGGCGGCTTGACCGCGATGATCATGGCGGCGAAGTACCGTCGCGATGTCATGAAGGCCGCGCCGGGCAACCCCCGCATGCAGGAAATCGCCGGCTACGTCCGGGACGGAGCCACGGCCTACCTGCGCCGCCAGTTCAAGGTGGTGGTGCCCGTGCTCGTCGTCGTCGGTATCCTTGTCGCCTTTGGCGCCAATTACCAGCTGTTCCAGCAGCCGGGCGGCCCGTTGATGACGCTCTTTATCCTGCTGGGGTTTGTCAGCGGCGGCCTCGGCAGCTTCTGGACGGGCTGGACGGGCATGAACATCGCGACGCATGCGTCGAGCCGCACCGCGTGGGCCTGCACCGACGAAAAAAACGGCCTCAACGCCGGGCTCCAGATTGCCTTCAAGGCCGGGTCGGTCATGGGCTTGTCCGTGGTGGGCATCGGCCTCCTCTTCATCGTGGTCTGGCTCGGCCTGTTCGCGGTCATCGCCCCAGACCAGCCCGCGCTCGTGGGCCAGGTGATGGTGAGCTTCGGCATGGGTGCGTCGATGGTGGCGCTGTTCGCGCGCGTGGGCGGGGGCATCTATACGAAGGCCGCTGACGTGGGCGCCGACCTGGTCGGCAAGGTGGAAGCCGGCATCCCGGAAGACGACCCGCGCAACCCCGCGACGATTGCCGACAACGTGGGCGACAACGTGGGCGACGTGGCCGGCATGGGCGCCGACCTGTACGAGTCGTACAAAGGGTCCATCCTCGCCGCGATCGCGCTGGCGGCAGCCGCGGCCATCAGCCTGGGCCACCCTGAGGCCGCCTGGACGATGATTATTGCGCCCGTGGCGATTGCCGCCGTGGGCATCTTCCTCTCGGTCGTCGGCAGCCAGTTGGTGCGAACGCAGGAGAACGCCTCCCTCAAGCAGCTGCTCGGTGGGCTCCACCGGGGTGTCAACGTCGCCTCAATCGGCGTCGGCGTCCTGTCGGGCGTCATCTGCTACATCTGCTTCGCGGACGTCTACAACCTCATCCCCGGCGCCACCTGGTGGGGCGTGTGGCTGGCCACGGTCGTCGGCCTCGTCTCGGGCCTCATCATCGGACAGGGTTCCGAGCACTACACGGCGTACGACTTCCGTCCCACCCAGGAAGTGGCCGAGTCGAGCGCGACCGGCCCGGCCACGGTCATCATCAGCGGCCTGGCCGTGGGCATGATGTCCACCTGGATCCCGATTGTCACCATTGCCGTGGCCACGGCCCTGGCCTACGGCCTGGCGGGGGGCTTCGCCGATCCATCACTGGGCCTGTATGGCATTGCTCTCGCGGCCGTCGGCATGCTCTCCACGCTGGGCGTCACACTCGCGACCGACGCGTACGGCCCGATTGCCGACAACGCCGGCGGCAACGCGGAAATGAGCCATCTGGGCGACGAGGTGCGCAAACGCACGGACGCCCTCGACAGCCTGGGCAACACGACCGCGGCCATCGGCAAAGGCTTCGCGATTGGGTCCGCGGCGCTGACCGCGTTGGCGCTGATCGCAACGTTTGCGACCCTGGCGCAGGGCACACGCAGCCAGGCGGATTTCCTTCAGACCATTTCACTCGTCGACCCGATGGTCATCAGCGGCATGTTCATCGGCACGCTGCTCGTCTTCGTATTCTCCGCCATGACCATGACGGCGGTCGGCCGCGCAGCGCTCGTGATGGTCGAGGAAGTGCGGCGCCAGTTCCGAGAAATTCCCGGCATCATGGAAGGCACCGCGACGCCCGACTACGCGCGCTGCGTGGACATTTCGACTGACGGCGCGCTGAAGAAGATGGTGGTGCCGTCGATGATGGCCGTCGTCGTGCCCGTGTTTGTCGGCATCCTGTTCGGCGTGGGCGGGGTCATCGGCATGCTGGCCGGCGGCCTGGCGACGGGGTTCGCCATGGCGATCTTCATGGCCAACGCCGGCGGCAGCTGGGACAACGCCAAGAAGTGGATTGAATCAGGCGAACTGGGCGGCAAATACCTGAAGAACGCGGCCGGCGAGCACGTCGATGCCTCGGGCAACCGAGTGGCGCGCAAAGAGGATTCCAAGAATCCGCGTCACGGCGCGGCCGTCATCGGCGACACGGTCGGCGACCCGTTCAAGGACACATCCGGTCCCTCCCTCAACATCCTGATCAAGCTCATCAGCATGGTGTCGGTCGCCACCATCGGCATCACCATGGCCGTCAACGACGGCGAAGGGGTGGTGCGCGTGTTGATGGAGATGATTCTCAGATAGATGACGCGTTCAGCTCGCGGACATTTGCCGCTGCTCGAGAGCGAAGCCGTCCACGTCCTCAGGGAAGTGGCGGCCCAGTTTGAGCGACCCGCTCTGCTCTTCTCAGGCGGCAAGGACTCGGTCGTGGTCACGTGGCTGGCCCGCAAGGCCTTCGCTCCGGGGCCCGTTCCGTTTCCGTTGCTCCACATCGACACGGGTCACAACTTTCCCGAGACCCTGATTTTCCGCGACCGGTTCGTGGCACAGATGGGCTGCACGCTTGTGGTCCGGCACGTCCAGGACTCCATCGATCAGGGGCGCGTCCAGGAAGAAACCGGGCCCTCCGCCAGCAGGAACGCGCTGCAGACGACGACGCTCCTCGATGCGATCAAGGAACTGGGCCTGGATGCGGCCGTGGGCGGGGCGCGGCGCGATGAAGAAAAAGCTCGCGCGAAGGAACGGGTATTTTCGCATCGGGACGCGTTCGGCCAGTGGGACCCGAAACACCAACGGCCCGAGTTGTGGAACCTCTACAACGGACGCAAGAACCCGGGTGAGCACTTTCGCGTGTTTCCCCTCTCGAACTGGACGGAACTCGACATCTGGAAGTACATCGAGGCGGAACGGATCCCGTTGCCGGACCTGTACTTCGCCCACCCGCGTGAGGTGCTCGACCGGGCCGGAACCCTGCTGGCGAAGACCGCGCACATCCAGGTGGGCCCGGACGAACGCGTGGCGGTGCGCATGGTCCGCTTCCGTACTGTCGGCGATGCCACCTGCACAGGCGCGGTGGAATCATCCGCATCGACCGTGGCGGACATCATCCTGGAGACGGCCGCGGCCCGCCTGACCGAACGCGGCGGGCGCGCGGACGACCAGCGTTCCGACACGGCGATGGAAGACCGCAAGCGACAGGGCTATTTCTGATGGATCTGCTCCGCTTCACCACGGCCGGCAGCGTCGATGATGGCAAGAGCACGCTCATCGGGCGCCTGCTGTACGACACGAAGTCCATCTTCGAGGACCAACTCGAAGCCGTGGCGGGCGCCAGCCGCCGGCTCGGCGAGGATCGCATGAACCTCGCGCTGCTGACCGACGGGCTGCGCGCCGAGCGGGAACAGAAGATCACGATCGACGTCGCCTATCGCTACTTTGCAACGCCGCGTCGCAAGTTCATCATTGCCGACACACCGGGCCATGTGCAGTACACCCGCAACATGATCACGGGCGCCTCCACAGCCGATCTCGCGGTGGTGCTCGTGGATGCGAGCCGTGGCGTGCAGACACAGTCGAGGCGGCACGCGTTCATCACGTCGCTGCTCGGCATTCCGCACATGGTGGTGGCTGTCAACAAGATGGATCTGGTGGGATACGCCGAGTCGATCTACGACGAGATCGTCCGGGACTTCGGAGCGTTTGCCGCCAAGCTCACGGTCAAGGACATCACCTACATTCCGCTCTCCGCACTCGAGGGCGATAACGTCGTCGAGCCGTCGTCGCGCATGCCTTGGTACCAGGGGGGGCCGCTGCTGGCCAAGCTGGAGACGGTGACGGGAAATGCCCGGCGCAACGCGATCGACTTCCGGTTCCCTGTGCAATGCGTGATCCGGCCCCACCAGACGTTCCGCGGCTTCGCCGGCACCGCCGTGTCGGGATCGGTCTCGGCCGGAGACGAGGTCGTGGTGCTGCCCTCGGGCCTGACCACCCGCATCAACACCGTCGAGACCCTGGATGGTCCGCAGGAAATGGCCACCGCCGGTGATGCTGTCGTGCTGACCACCACTGAGGAGATTGACATCTCGCGCGGCGACATGATTGTACGGCGCAAGAACCTGCCGACCGTGGCGCGGCGAATCGACGCGTACCTGTGCTGGATGGACGCGGCGCCGCTGGTCCCGGGCCGACCGTACATCCTGGCGCATACGACGCGCCGGGTGCAGGCGGTCATCGATCTCGTTGAATACCGGGTGAACGTGGATACCCTGCATCGCGATGCGGCGCCGACGTTGGCGATGAACGAGATCGGTCGCGTGGAAATCACGACGGCAGACCCGATTTTTTTCGACTCGTATCGCCTCAACTCAGCGACAGGTTCATTCATCCTGATCGATCCAGCCACCAATGCCACCGCTGCGGCAGGCATGATCCGTGGTGAGACACAGGTGGACACGAAGGTGTCGGAGGGAGTGACCTGGCAGGGATGGAACATTCCGCGCGAGGAACGTGAGAGCCGGCAGGGTCACACGGCCGCGGTCGTGTGGCTGACGGGAATGTCCGGCGCCGGCAAGACCACGATCGCCCGGGCTGTGGAACGCCGGCTGTTCAAGTCAGGACGCCGGACGATGCTGCTGGACGGAGACCATCTGCGCCACGGCTTGTGTGGGGACCTTGGGTTTTCGCCTGCTGACCGGGCCGAAAACATCCGGCGCGCCGGCGAGGTGGCGCGACTGTTCTTTGAGCAAGGTGCGATCGTGTTGTGCGCGTTCGTGTCGCCGTATGCCGCAGACCGCGCCCGAGTGAAAGCGCTGCTGCCCGAAGGACACTTCGTGGAAGTGTTTGTCCAGGCCGACGTGGAGACGTGCCGGGCGCGTGACCCGAAGGGGCTGTACGCGCGGGCGGCTGACGGCCGGCTCGACCAGTTCACCGGTCTCACCGCCCCCTACGAAACGCCCGCCGCCCCTGAGTTGACCATCGACACCCGGATCACCTCAGCCGAGGCTGCGGCGGAGATGATCATCGAATACCTCTCTCGGGCTTGAGACCCAGGCCTTAGGGCCTGTCAGGAAATAGGTGACGCATTTGGACCGCCGATCCATCCCGCCTGGCTTTGTTGCTCCTCCCTCAAATACGCTGGGTATTCTCGGTCGTCGCGCCTCGCCATGCGGGCGCCTCGACGCTCCAAATGCGTCACTTATTTCCTGACAGGCCCTTACTCCGGGTAGTTGTGCCGGAGTTCGACCGGCTTCACCTTCCGCCGGCTCTTGATGCGGATGTTGATGAACTCCACGAACACCGAGAAGCCCATCGCAAAGTAGATGTAGCCCTTCGAGATGTGCTGCCCGAAGCCATCGGCCACAAGCGACATCCCAATCAGCAACAGAAATGACAGCGCGAGAATCTTGACCGTGGGATGAAGTTCCACAAAGTCAGAGATAGATTCAGCGGCCATCAGCATCACCAACACGGCCAGCACCACCGCCGTCACCATCACGGTCAGGTTCTCGGACATGCCGATGGCCGTGATGACCGAATCGAGCGAAAACACGATATCGAGAAGCATGACCTGGGTAATCACGCTGGCGAACGTCGCCGCCGCCTTCCCTGAAGGCTGTCCTTCCTCGCCTTCAAGCTTGTCGTGAACTTCGTAGGTGGCCTTCGCCAACAGGAACAAGCCTCCACCGATGAGGATCAGATCCCGGCTCGAGAAGCTCTGCGAAATGATCGTGAACAGCGGCTCGGTCAGACGCGCCATCCACGAGATCGAAAACAGCAGCGCGATGCGCATCACCATGGCGGCCATCAGGCCCACGCGACGCGCGCGCTTCTGCTGGTCCTTCGGCAGCTTCCCAGACAGGATCGAAATGAAGATGACGTTGTCGACACCCAGCACGATCTCGAGGAACGTCAGGGTGACGAGGGCAATCAACAGTTCTGGCGACGTGAATATTTCCATAGGTCTTGTGGTTTGGGACGCCTTACCGGCGTTTGATCATCACTTTGAGTTCGGCCCAGCCCGTCGCCTCGAAGTACTCGAGACGGATGCGGTGGCGCCCGGCGCTCAAGGGGACGCGATCGACCTCAGAGCCGTGGATGTCCCATCGCTCGAGCATGAGTGTGTCGTCCACCCACACACGAATGCCATCGTCGGTGATGGTCACGAGTTCGTAGTTGCCGGCTGGAAGGGTGACGATGCCTTCCGCACGCATCGCGAGGCGGTCGGCGGGCAGGTCGGGCATCATGGCCCGGCCGCTGATGAGATCGAATCGGGGCACCACCTCGGTCTTCGTGGCCGGCTGGCTCAGTCGCGCCGCGAACGCCTGAGGCGCCGTGAGAGGGTCGGCCTTCTCATCCCACGTCCACCACCGCGTGTTCCACGCGATGGCGGGTTCGAACTGCTCGTAGATGAAGCGGTGCGATTTCCCCGCCGGTGTTCGGCGGCCGCGCGCATCCACGACTTCAGCGCCGATGTAATCGAACTCCAGGCGCAGATCCAATCCAGGCCCCGAGGGGGTGACGACGAGATCGGCGCCGATGGCGCCGGCCTTCGTATTCACGGTGCCGCCGCGGGCAGAGACGAGCGTCCACTTCCCTTCCGGTCCGAGCACGCGAAGCTTGAGCGGACGGTCTGTGGCCTTCCCCACCGGCCACAGCTTTGGAAACCGGTAGTCGTAGGGCCCCCACTCGTCCACGATGATGGTGGCACGGCCACGGCGCGACTCGGGCAACCGGGTGTCGATCCCGCCTGCCAACGGCTTCCACGCGTCCTCAATCGGCATCTGTGGCAGCCTGAGGGGCGTGGCGGTCGGTGCCGCGTCCCATTTCAAACCGGTCACGTCTGTGCCGCCCTTCATCAGCGTGCCGATGGTGCCGCCGACCGAGTTCAGCGACAGGTCGAGACCGGTCGTCCTGACCACATCCAGCAACGTGCCGTGATTCTCAAAGCGGTTGGCTTGAATCAGGTAGTCGCGGCTCCGCGTGTCACGGGTCTTCGGGTAGCCCCAGTTCGGGTCCTGGGTCGCATTGGCCCACAACCGAAGGGCGACCTTGTCATTGCTGAACGTATTGCCGACGATCTTGATGTTCTGGCCGTGTTCAATCGCGAAGGCTTCATCGTTGCCCGCGAAGCGGTTGTTCACGAACTCGGTGTCGTAGCTGTATCCGCCCCACACGCCGTGCCAGCAGTCTTCCACGCGGTTCCCGATGAAGCGGTTGCGGCTGAACGTGACCTCGATCCCGTTGGCCACCGCGTGGCTGAAGTCGTTTTCCACAAACACGTTGTCATTCACGCCACCCTGGCCGGTGTCCATCGTGGACTGGCCCGCCCACATGAACACACCATCCCCGCCGTGCGTGGCTGAATTGTGGTGGAACGTGTTTCGGCTCGACTGCTCATACATCAGGATGCCGGTGGAGTCCTGGCCGCGGAAGTAGAAGCCGTGGCTGTAGCCGCGCACCGCGTAGTCGAACTTGTTGTGCGCGACCGTGCTGTCGGTGGTGCGATACATGCCGAGGCCGATCGATGACAGGTACGAAAAGTCGTTGTTCCAGATCTTCAGCCGCGCCGATCGCGTGACCATCAGGCCGTTCTGGCCCTGAGTCGCCCGGCTGTGGTCGATCTCGGCGTCATCGCACCCGCTGAGATAGATCGCGGCTCCGAAGCGCAGCCATTCGTCTTTCTCGTTGTTGTGGTACGACATCCAGTCGACGAGGCTTTCTTTTTCGATGCCCGACCAGAGGCGCTGCTTCCAGTTGTAACTGAGGTCGAGGCCGGTCAGATGCAGGAAGGGTGACGAGCGCGCGAGGATGGCAACTTTGTAACCGCGAATCGATCCGCCGCGGATGGTGACGTGGTCGCCACCGGCGACCTCGATCCCGGTGCCGGCGTAGCCGTCAGGGTCGGCGTAGGGCGCGCCGCCCTCGAGAGTGACGCCGGTGAGGTCCAGGGTGATGTTCTGGCCGCGGACGGTGACGGCAGACGTAGAGGCATTTCCGGCCAATCTGTACACGCCCGGTTTGATCTTGGTACTGACGCTGATGATCATGCCGGGCGTGAGGGGCACTTCTGGCTGGGCTTGCGCGGCAAGGGACGCGCTCGGCAATGAGCCAATGGGCCAATGGGCGAAGCAGGCCCATGCCGCAATGAGGCAAGCGGCCAACCGACGCCGCCGCGCTCTCCGGACGCTGACCACGATTCCACTCATCGGCTCATTCACCACACTGGCCCCATTTCATGCATTGCCTCATTGCCTCATTGGCCCATTAATGAGACGCCGCCTAAATCGCGAACGTATCCGGGTCCCACGAAATGCCCAACTCTTCGGGACCCGCCATATACCCGAGCATCGCAGAAGCGGCGACGACAGACGGAGACGCGAGGAAGCCCTCGCCTCCGTAGCCCATGCGATTCTGCCAGTTCCGGTTAAACGACGTGATCGCGCGCTGGCCGGGCGACAACGCGTCCTCGCCCTGGCCAAAACATGGACCGCACCACGACCGCCGAATCACCGCGCCCACAGACCGGAACACGTCGGCAATGGACTCCCCCCCCAGCCGTGCGTCAGCCGTCTCAATCTGCCGGCCCACGGCACCGCTGCCAGGGAACACCTTGAACTCGGTGGCCGCTTTGACGCGGCCCAGTCCTCGTGCAGCGCGCAGCACCAGCGCGGCCTGCAGCAGGTCGTCGTAGCTGCCGTTGGTGCACGACCCGATCATCGCCTTGTCGAACGTGACCCGTTCACGCGCCACGTCGCCGGCGTGAAACGCGTTGCCGGGACTGAACGGCTTGGCAATCATCGGCGCGACGTCCGACAAATCGAACACCTCGTCGATGTCGTACACCGCGTCGGCGCCCGGCGTGACCATCGGGTACGGCAGTTCGGTGATGCCCTTCGCGCGATACCATTCACGCGTGGTCTCATCGGGCGCGAAGATGCCATTAAGCGCCTCGGCCTCGGCCATCATGTTCGCGATGGTGTTGCGCGACACCATCGGCAGTTGACGCGTGGCGTCCACGAACTCCACCGACATGCCTTGCGACTGTTTCGCGCCCCATCGCCGCAGCAATTCGAGCACCACATCCTTGCCGCCGACCCAGGGGTTCAGGCGGCCGACGAACGACACTCGGCGCTGCTTCGCCAGGGTGAAGTAGATGTACCCGGTCGACCAGCCAAAGCCCAGGGTCGTCGAGCCCACACCGATCCCCACCGCGCCATAGGCTCCGTACGCGCGGCTGTGCGAGTCGGCGCCGGGAATGAACTGCCCCGGCATCACCAGGCCTTGCTCGGGAAAATAGAAATGAAAGATGCCGTCTCCCGGCGCCGCGTAGTACGGCTTCTCCATGCCGTGGTAGGCCGCAAAGGCCCGGCCGATGGACGTCTGCTTGTCGTCTTCGTCCTTGCCGGTGAACACGAAGTGATCGTTGGCCACCGCCGCCTGCCGGGGATCGATGGTCCTGCCACCGGTAATCTGGTTGAACGTGTGAATGGAAAACGGCGCGGTGCCATCGGACGCCGGCAGCAGGTCTGCATACGCCCGAAGCGTTGCGCCCGGCGTGAAGTCCACGCGCGTCAGATCCCGATCCACCCGATGGGCCCAGATGATCTGCTCGGTGGTGGTCATCCCGCGAGCCAGCGCCTCATCCGCCCAGTCCAGCGAAGGCGTCGTCTCAACCGAACGGCGGAACTCCCGACGCCCCACGGCGAAGATCCCGCCGCCTCGACGGATTTCTTCCTCCTTCACTGACAGCGGCACCGGCACGTAGCTCTTGCCCTGGGTCACGTTGGCAATGGCGCGCGATACGGGATCAAACGTGAACGCGTCGGCGTCGCTGGCATCGGCCACGGCGTCGGGACATTGCACGACATGCAGGCCCAGGTTGAAGGCATTGCGGCGAAAAATGTCGCCCATGTTCTGGCCGCAAATGATGACGAGCTCAAGGCCCACTTCTTCGGCCACGCCCTTGAGCCCCGCGGGACTCATTTCGCGAGAGGACCCGATGGCGAATCGATCGCCGGCGATGAGGAACGTCTCGCCGCGGTGGACGCGGGCCCGGAAGTCGGGCATCAGGTGGCGGAAGGCACCGGCTTTCCACCGTTCGTCCAGAGTGTCGAGGCTTTCTGAGACGCAGTCGGTGGCCGGTGTGATCTGGTCAGTATCGATGGCGTCGAGTTTTTTTGTGCCCGCGGGCGCCTGTGAGTCCCAGATGATGAGCGCGCGGCCGCGAATGAGCGTGGTGGAACCGGCCGCCTGTGGCACGGGGGCTGGAAGGTCGGCGACGGCCACGCCAGGTTTGAGCCGAGCAGGCAGAATGGTGTGCATCGCGAGTATTTTACTCTGCGACGTGTCCTGTGACTCGAACGCGGTGCACCGCCGCACGGGCAGCGCAGGGAACTTCGGGAACGTCGGGTCGATATCTGACCACCCGCACCGCAGAAACCGGCCGCCGCGGTCGTTCTGAATCCATCGCGCATGCCGGCAACCGTCGCACAACCCCGCGCGACCGGCTTGCCGACCGGCCTCTCCTTGGTTCATCATCAGGTCATGCTCCCGAGGGCCTATGTTCACATCTGAAGCCGTCACACGGCACGTGCGGGTGTCGGTGACGGCCGAGTATTCGCCCGAGCGATCGAAGCCGACCGATACGCAGTGGTTCTTTTTGTACACGATTACCATCGCCAACGAAGGTCCCGACGCAGTGCAGTTGCTGACCCGGCACTGGATCATTACCGATGGCGCGGGCCATGTCGAAGAGGTGCGGGGGCCGGGCGTGGTGGGCCAGCAGCCGACGCTGGCACCCGGCGAGACGTTCACCTACACGTCGGGGTGTCCGTTGTCCACGCCCTTTGGCCTGATGCAGGGCACGTATCAGATGACCACGAAAGACGGCGAGCAGTTCGACGCGACGATCGCCCCCTTCACGCTCAGCGAACCGTACACGGTGCACTAACGGCGCTGGCGCGCGGCCCTGAAGCTCCTGATGCCGGCCACGAGATAGATGATCAGGACCGCGGCCATCAGGCTGCGCGCAATCGCCGCCGCGGGCATCGGCACGGCATCGCCCGACAGGAGCGCGGGAAGGGCCATGAGCCCTGACATCGAACCGAGGATGCCCACAAGCGCGATGCCCATCGCAAGGTGCATGGCCGTCTTGCGTGTGGCCTCATGGCGCCCGTAGTACCCCAGCATGGAGATCACCATCCCGAAGACCGCAGGGATGAGGGCCGTGGGACTGGCCATGTCGGTCGCCACGTAGCCGCCAATGCCGATCACCATCAATATCAACCCGATTGTCCGGCTCAACTGCGCCACGCTGACCTCCTCATCCAAACGTACATGGTTGCACAATCGCGTGCGCCAGGTGCGACAGATACTGCGACCGGGGGATCTCCACCGCACCAAACTTCGCCAGGTGCGGCGTGACCCACTGGATATCGAGCAACGTCATCTGACGCGCACGCATGTGCGTGACGAGCGCGGCCAGGGACACCTTGGACGCATCCGTCTCATGATGGAACATCGACTCACCAAAAAACGCGCCGCCCAGATGCACGCCGTAGAGCCCGCCGACCAGGCGACCCTCGCGCCAGCACTCGACTGAGTGGGCCAGGCCGAGGCGGCGCAGCGCGAGATACGACTCGATGATCTCGTCAGAGATCCACGTGCCTTCGTCGCGGGCGGACGCGCACGCACGCATGACGCCCTCGAAGTCGCGGTCGATCACCACCTCAAAACGGGCGGATCGCACCACTCGAGCCAGCCGGCGCGACACGCGCATGCTATCGAGCGGAAGGACCGCGCGCGGGTCCGGCGAAAACCAGCCGATTCGGCCATCCTCCATCGCCATCGGAAAGTAGCCCTGACGGTACGCCTGAATGAGGAAGGGCGGCTCGATCACACATTTCCTTTTTCTGCACCGAGAGCTTACCATCTGAGTTCGGGCACCATGCCTCGTCCCGTTTCACCCTGGCTTCCCAAGTCGATTCTGACGCTCCGGGACTACAACCTCGTCACCTTTCGGCACGACCTGATCGCCGGGATTACGGTCGGACTGGTCGCACTCCCACTGGGCATGGCATTTGCCATCGCGTCGGGCCTGCCGCCGCAATCAGGCATCTACTGCGCCATCGTCACCGGCTTCCTGATTTCCGCCCTTGGCGGATCGCGCACGCAGATTGGCGGGCCGACCGGCGCGTTCGTTGTCGTGGTGGCGGGCATCGTCGCCGAGTACGGTGTCCAGGGTCTGTTCATGTGCACCATGATGGCGGGCGTGATGCTGATCCTGCTGGGGATCACCGGCACCGGATCGGCGGTGAAGTTCATCCCGCGTCCAGTCATCATTGGATTCACGAACGGCATCGCGGTGCTGATTGCGAGTACGCAGATCAGTGAATTCCTGGGCGTCAGCGTGACTGAGAACGTCGGCGAGTTCCTCGATCGGATGGCGGCGGTGTGGCGGCATATCGACACGGTGTCCATGGGCTCGGTGGCCGTGGGGACCGGCGCGCTGGCCGTGATCCTGCTGGTCAACCGTTTTGTGCGGGTGGTGCCCGGCACGGTCGTCGCCCTGCTGGCCGGGACATTCGCGGCGTGGGCCCTCGATCTGCCGGTGGAGACGATTGGATCGCGATTCGGCAGCATCCCTGCGGGACTGCCGGAGTTTCACGTCCCGGCCTTTGATCCCGCACTCATCACCAAGCTCATTTCTCCGGCGGTCACGGTGGCGATGCTGGGCGCGATCGAGTCATTGATGTCGGCGGTCGTTGCCGACCGCATGAGCGGCGACCGGCACAATCCCAATGTCGAGCTGATTGCGCAGGGCGTGGCAAACGTCTTTTCGCCGATGGTCGGCGGACTGCCCGCCACCGGCG
>CAZAZR010000032.1:0-30655 GCA_964489685.1 uncultured Solibacteraceae bacterium
ACATGGAGCAGTTTGTCGCCTGGTTGGAGCCTATTGTTGAACGCTTCGGCGGCGTCGGCATGGCGATTCTGGCTGCGGTCGATTGTTCGTTCATCTCGATGCCCAATGCGACTGACGTGCTCATCATCTGGCAGACGATTGAGCATCCCGACCGGTGGGCCTATTACGCGTTCATGACCACGCTGGGCTCGGTGGTCGGGTCCATGGTGATCTATGAAATCGGCAGGCGCAGCGGCGAGGCCTTCCTGTTGCGGCGCTTCAAGCCCGAGAAGGTCGCCCGCGTGCGTGCCGTATTCGGCCGCTACGGCATGTGGGCGATTGCGGTGGTGGCGATGCTCCCGCCTCCGGCCCCCTACAAGGTCTTTGTGCTCCTGGCGGGTGTCGGCGGCGTGGGGCCAGGGCTGTTTGCCCTGGCGGTCTTCATCGGCCGAGGGCTCAGATACGGCATCGAGGCATGGCTTGCCCGGGTGTACGGCGAGGCGGCCACCCAGCTGGTGAAAGACAACCTGACCGCCTTTGGGCTGTGGGTACTGGCCGGGTGCCTGGCTGCCGGCGCGGTGGCGCTGGTGTGGCAGCGCCGTTCACGACGCCGCCGTGCAGCATAATATGGGTCCCGTGGATTTGTCGGTCGTGATCCCCGTCTACAACGAGGCCGAGAACCTCGAAGCGCTGTGCCGCGAATTCATCGAGACGCTCGGTGCCTGGGGCCGTCCGTTTGAGGTGCTCCTGGTCGATGACGGCAGCCAGGATGGGTCGTTCGAGATCCTCAAGCGCCTGCAGGCGGCCGAGCCCCGGCTGCGCGTGATCCAGTTTCGACGCAATTTCGGCCAGACAGCCGCGTTCGCGGCCGGGTTCGCGTACGCGCGTGGGCGTCTGATTGCGACGGCCGATGGCGACCTGCAGAATGATCCGCGCGACCTTCCGGCGATGGTGGACCGGCTTGAGGCGGGCGAGGGGTTCGACATCGTGTGCGGCTGGCGCAAGGACCGCAAGGACACCTTCATCAACCGGCGCCTGCCGTCCGTGATCGCCAATCGGCTGATTTCGTGGGCCACCGGGGTGAAACTCAACGACTATGGGTGCTCGTTGAAAGTCTTCCGTGCTGAGGTGGTCAAGCCGCTGAAACTCTATGGCGAGATGCATCGCTTTTTGCCGGCCCTCGCCAGTGAAATGGGGGTGCGCATCGCCGAACACGTGGTGAATCATCGCGCCCGCCAGTTTGGCCGGACAAAGTACGGCATCTCGCGGACGATCCGGGTGGTGCTCGATCTTGTGACCGTGAAGTTCCTGCTGAGCTACTCCACTCGGCCGCTCCAGATATTCGGGTTGTTCGGGTCGATCATGGGCATTGCCGGCGGCGTCCTGCTGGCGTTCCTCGGCTACATGCGACTGACGCGTGGCTGGTCGGCGGATGGACCGATTCTGCTCCTGGGCGTGCTCCTCGTCTTCACGGGCGTCCAATTGCTGACGATTGGCCTGCTGGCCGAGCTTCAGGCACGCACGTACCACGAGTCGCAGGGCAAGCCGATTTATGTGGTGCGGCAGGTCGTCGAGGGAACGGACCCGGCCAGAATGCCGGCGTCCGGGTCTACAGGTGTCTGAAAGGGATCAAAAAGCGATGAAGTGTATTGCAGGACTTGCGGGGATTCTCGTGCTGGCGCTGGCCGGAGCGGCGCAGGCGCAGACGGCGCCCACTGGTGCGCCTGCTCAGGCCGCAGTGCCGGTTCGCCAGGCAGAGGCGCCAACGAGCCAGTGGTATCTGGGAGCCTTGTCGGGCATCCAGGTGGTCGATCACGGTGCCGCGATTGCCGGCGGTGAGTTTGGCATCCGGCTGCGCAGGAACGTGCAGGTCGTGGTGGGCGCCTCGCGTTTGTGGGACGTGGTGACCACCAGCCGCGTCGACGAGGTGAACGGGTTCGCGAGCTACATCCAGCAGACGCAGGGGAAGCCGGCAAGCGGCAGCATCGACGCGCCGGCCTGGGTGGCGACCGCAGGGCTGCGGTACATCCGCGAAACCCGTGTGGGCGTGCGACCGTACGTCATGGCGAACGTCGGCCTGGGACGTGTTGAGTATCGTCCGACATTCATTCTCAACACCAGGGACGTCACGACGAGTGTGAGCCAGTACGGTGTGACACTCGGCCGCGATCTGCTGGGACCGGGCAACCATCTGGCGTATGGCGCGGGCGCGGGCCTGGTGTTCGGAGAAAAGTGGTACCTGGATTTGGGTGTGCGTCTGACGCGAATCAACACGCCCGACCATGTCACCGACGTGCGCCGAATCAGCATCGGCGTGGGGCGCCGGTTCTAAGGTATGGAACCGCGGCGTGTCGCGTGGCTCGCGTTGTTGGTGGTGGCCGCTGGCTGCGGACAGAGTCCCACCGCACCCCGACAGGTGGCGATCGCGCTGGCCGGGGGTGGTGTGCTCACGCCGCCGATCATCAGGTCGATTACGGGGCCGTCCTCACGGCGGGAAGCCGGCACTGACATCGTATTGACCGCGGTGGTCGAAGACGCAGAGACGCCGCTGTCGAACTTGACCTATGCGTGGGCGGCGAATGTTGGCACGATCATCGGCAATGGGGCAAGCGCCACGTTCCGGATGGCCACGGGCATCCAGAAGGGGGTCGATGTCGTGGTGACGCTGACCGTCACCGAAAATCGCAAGACCCAGCAGTTTCGGGTGGTCGGCCAGGCCGCCCCCTTCCGTGTGCATGATTCGATCGCCGAGTTGAAGGAGATCAGCCGAAGGTTCCTGATCGATCTGTTCGGGCACTCTGAGATTCCACCGGTCGGCTGCCTGGTGGACTTCAGTGAGAACGGTCCCTGCAAACAGGGCCGGGCCGATGAACTGCAGGACCTGATAAACCATCGGCGAGACTACGTGGTGCTCGATCGGCGAATGAACGGCCAGCAGGTGGTGTTCTTCGGCGCCGACGCAGCCCGGGTGGACAACAACGCCTGGTTCATGGACCGGAGGATTGCGACGGGAGTGATCGGAACGACCTCCGGCAATTTTCCCCTGACGGCGGTCTACGAGACCGGGCGGTGGTGGCTCTGCTCAAGCGGCTTTGATGACGATCTGGCTGGTGACGGCGGCGTAGCCACAATCAAACGCAACCGCGTTAACCGCGGCGCCAGCGCGCGAACGTCCGCACGGCGATGAACCAGTCGCGCATGCCGATCTTCTTGCCGTCGGCGCGGCTGCGCGGATAGTAGCGGATGGGCACCTCGACAATGGCGTGGCCGCGCGCCAGGACTTTCGCCGTGATCTCATGGTCGAGTTCAAAGCCGGACGTGACCAGCGCCAGTTCGTTGAGCAGCGCCCGCGGGAACAACTTCAAGGCCGTCACGGTGTCGGTAAGATAGCGGCCCGTGAACGCCCAGCAGACCAGGCTGAGGCTGGTGCCGCCGAGGTACGCCGTCAGGCCCTGCTGAGGATATGGCCCGCGATGCGCGATGTAGCGACTGCCGTAGACCACGGTCGCGCCCTCGCGAAAGGCGGCGGTGAACATCGGGATGTAGTCGCGCGGGTCGTATTCAAGATCGGCGTCTTGAATCAGCACGTAGTCGCCGGTGGCGGCAAGAATACCGGCCCGTACCGCGCTGCCTTTGCCCCCGTTCGGCTTGCGGTAGAGGGTGACGCCGGGGACGGCGGCGACCACCTCAGCGGTCCGGTCTTTCGACCCATCATCAACCACAATGAGTTCGAGTATGCAGCCCAGTGCCGACAGGTCGACCGCCTGGATTTGCGTCAGCAACTGCCCGATAAATCGGTCTTCGTTGTACGCCGGGATCACCACTGAAATCCGCGGGCCCGTCGTCATGACGGGCTCCCGGACGCCGAGCGGAGTCGCGACTCGACAGCCGCGAGATCCTCTGGTGTGTTGATCCCCTGCGCTTCCTCCACAGCCACCTCGAACGTGCGGACATCAGTGCGCGCCGCGAGCCAGGGCAGGAAGGGGAGGAAGTTGCGTTCGTGGGTGCGCGCACCACGTGCAGCCGCACGCGCGTACTCGGGAAGCAGGCGTTCGAACGCGTCACACGACAGGGAAAAGAGACCGGCGTCACTGGTCCCCGTGTCGGGCATGGTGTCACCCTCGCGACGATGGCGGACGGCCGTCAGCCGATCGTCGGCATCGCGATCGAAGTGAATGTAGGGAGTGGGCTGCGTGACCACTGGCATGATGGCGGCCTGCGTCGGAGACGCGGCATCGAGCGCAGCGAGCCGGGTCACCGTGGCCGCTGAAATGCCCACCTGATCGCACCACGTGATCCAGACGCGTTCCGGCTTCACCTCCAGCACGGCGCCTCGGCCCGCGAGGATGGCGTCGAGCATGCCGGTTGGTGCGTGTTGTTCGGCGAGCGCGATGGGCGTCACGCAGCCCTGCAGATGGCGTGCGACTGCGGCGCGGCTGTCTGGATGCACGACAACCACCGCGGCCTCGAGCAGGTTCCGGTACCGGTCGAGGATGTGGTCAATCATGGCCCGGCCCCCCACGGGTGTGAGGAGCTTGGGCAGGACTGAGCCGAGCCGAGTGCCCAGTCCTGCCGCGGGAACCAGAAGAACGCGTCTCACCGAGGGTGGCGGAACAGTCTCAGCGCTTCGCTAGAGCCGAACCCAGTGATGCCGGCCGTGGCTGACTGCCGACCCAGAGGTTGCGGTAGATGGCGCCCGCGAAGGAGCCCGACTCGATGTTCGCGTCGTTTGCACCGAGGTAGACCGTGTGCGGGAAGGGGTTGTAGGTCCCCGCAGTCGGCTCGGAGCGATCGTAGATGACTGGGCCTGTGGCGCCGCCTTCGCGCACCGTCAGGCGGAACGTCGAGCCCCACCTCGCGGTCCAGAGGTACGTCGTATTCGGATTGAGGGAACGGACACCTGCGGAGCGCGCGCCAAAGTCTGGCTCGTATTTGAGCGAATTATCGCCCATGAGCAGCTTGTAGGAGATGGCGTTGTTGGGGTTCCCCGGGATGCCGCGGTACTGGACGTTGAACAAGTACCTGCTGTCGAAGAGTCTGCCCGTGCCATCCATCATCGAGAAGATGCGGGCCTTTTCGCTCGGGCGGTTGGGCGCCAGGCCTTCGACTTCGACGGAGATTTCACCCGAGGTCAGCGTGAGGGCCAGCTGATAGCGGACAAACGAATTGATGTCGTCAACCCGGATGCCCCGTGTGCCCATGAACGTGGTGGATCCAACGCGGGTGCCGATGGTTTCCGAGGAGGTGAGCGGGTCGTAGAGTTCTCCTGGGCGGTTGAAGCCTGCCACCTTTGTCCTGAACTGCGCCGTGCTCGACCAGGCCGATGTCGATCCGCCCTGCGACAACCGTGCGCGCCAATACATCCGCGTTGACGGCGCCAGATCGGTTTCAGCGGCGTAACTGGTGGTGCCGAGCGCGCTCTCGGCGACACCGGACCGCGCAGCGACTGTCGAGAGGAAATCAGTGCGGTCGGAAATCTGAAACTCGTAGGTGCGTGCGCCGCTTCCGCTCGCAGCGCTGTTCCGGACGACGAGCGTCGGGCGCACGGTGTCAATTTGCGCGTCCGCGACCGGTGACTCTGGCGTCGGGGCTGTCAGCTGGCTCGAGCCCGGCGACGTCGGAGAGTCTCCGAGCGTGACCGAGCGGGGACCGCTCTCACTGCACGCCACCAAGGTGGCGATCGATACGGCGAGAGCGACGGTCAGGCACTGTTGTGTTTTCATCACACGTTCTCCAGAGGAAAAAAAGTCGGATGTGATCCCTAGCGCACGGGATCTGGCAGGGTTTTCAGATGGCGCGTCGGGTCGTGTTTGACCTTGTACGCCCGTCGAAGAAATTTCACGTAGGGCACCACCTGTTTCATCGCACCCACGTTCACCTGACAGGGGCTGAGGCACGTGGGGCACGTCTCGCGTTTGAGCGTTTCACGGCCTTCAAGCTGGCTCGCGCCGAAGTACAGGTCTCCGGCAGGCGTCTCGAGCACGTTGCCGAGCTTCGCGGAGTTCTCGCAGTAGAACAGCTCGCCGTTCGGGTTGAGCAACAGTCCCTGCCGCTGAAACGGACACGGCATCGTGCGGTGGTAGCCATTCGCGATCATGTCCGCGTAGTGCAGATACATGAACGACTGGCCGCTGAGAATCGACTCCCCGGCCACCTGATCCAGGAAAAACTCCCGCATGAACTCTTCCTCACGCGACCCGAAGCCAATCTTGGTTTCGAGTTCCGAGTTGTGCAGCATGTTGTCGGTGAACCGGAGCATGTTGAACACGATGTCGAGGTTCTTCGACCGCGCCCACTCGCGAATGTTCCTGGCGTCATCGAGGTTCTGGGCGAAGATCGTGGACGCGATGCCGAACTGGAAATGCGGCGAACGCGCCGCGAGTGTCTGCATCGCCTCGATGGTCTTGTTCGCCTTGTCGAAGCCGCGCTTCACGTTGCGGACCTGGTCGTGCATGTCGCCAACGCCGTCGATCGACACGCGGATGCTGACCAGCAGATTCTTTTCTCCACAGAAATCCACAATCCGCGTCAGCATTGGAATCGCGCGCTGCGGCGTCAGTCCCGTGGTGTTGATGCCCACCTTCCTCATGCGCGGAAGCCGGCGGTGAAACATCTCCACCAACTCCGGCAGGTCGTTCCGCGTCGTCGGCTCGCCGCCAGAGATGTTGAGGTTCTCCACATCGCTCCAGAACGGGCTGTCCATGACGCCGTCCATCTGCGCGAGCGTCATGTCTTCCTTACGATTGCCCCACTTCCAGTTGTTGCACATCTCGCACTGGGCATCGCACACCCAGGTGCAGTTGTAGATGAACACCGTCGGCTTGATGGCGCGCACCTGCGCCACGGCCGTCTGAATCAGGTCACGCGGCACGCCCGCAACGGACTTGGCCAAATATCGAAGGCGAAACGTCTCTGTGGACATGGACCCTTCAATCATAAACCCCACGGGGGAAGCGGGCAACTCGCGTATCATGGCAACGCGTTGACTGCATGACGCTCATCCGCCCCAGTGTGTTTCGTCGCCGGTCCCGTTTGAGGGTGGTCCTGTTCTCGGGTGGTCGAGGGTCGGGCGCGCTCGCGCGCCAGCTCACACACCATCCTGCCATTGACCTGACGGTGGCGATCAACGGATATGACGACGGGGCGTCCACGGGTGAGGTACGCCGCTTCCTGGGCGACAGCCTGGGGCCTTCCGACTTTCGAAAAAACGCCTCGCGGCTGGCCACGGAGCTGTCGACGGCCCCTGCCGAGCTTGTGGCGCTGCTCGACGGACGGCTCCCCGCCGGTTGCGATGCCCAGGGCGCCCGCGCTGTCATCGGCGACGCCAGGAGCGCCGATCGCCCCTGGACGGCCACCGTGACACGTTACCTTGAGGCGTTTGAGCAGGAACTTGATCGATCCGGGCGGCCGTTCAATTTTTCGGATTGCAGCCTTGGCAACCTGGTGTTCGCCGGCGCGTTTCTGACGGCTGGGCACAATTTCAACCGGGCGGTGGCCGACTACTGCGCGCTGTTGCAATTGCCGGCGGGGCTGATTGAGAACGTCACGGATGGCACCAACGCGTACCTGGTTGCCGTGGATACGTCAGGGCGGTTCCTGGCCAGCGAAGAGGACGTGGTGGATGCGAAGCGCCAGAACCGCATCTCGGATATCTATTTGATCGGCCGTCCACTGGCACTCGCCGAGCAGGCGCACGTGGCCACCCTCGGTCCTGCCGAGCGCGACCAGTTCCTCGAGCACCGTTCGGTGGCGGTGCGTGTGAACCCCGCGGTGGTAGAGGCGTTGCGTGAAGCGGACCTCATTATCTATGCGCCGGGCACACAGCACTCGAGCCTGTTCCCGTCGTATCTGACGCCCGGGCTCAGCGCGGCGATTGCCGGAAACCTCACCGCGATCAAACTGCTCATTACGAACCTTTACCAGGACGCGGAGATTACGGGCGCCAGCGCCGTCGACATCATCAACCGCGCCCTGTATTACCTGTGTGAGAAAGGACGGGCCACGGTACCGACCCCGTGCCTGATCACCCACTACCTGCTCAATGACCCCGGCCGCGAGTCGCCGGTACCCTACGTGCCCCTGGGCGCTGTTGAGGCGCTCGAAGACCCAAGACTCGTGCGCATCGGCAACTACGAAGATGGCGTCACCGGGCATCACGACGCCGAGAAGCTGCTCAGGCCATTCGTCGCCTCGTTGTTGGGATCCGATCGCGAACCCACAGTCGCCGTGTACCTGCACGACGCCGATTCGCCAAACAAGCTGCTGCAGACGTTGCTCGAGATGGTGCGTGGCGGGATGGCAGACCTGCCGCTTCGGGTGACTGTGGTGCACTGTGAACACGCGGTGGATGAGGGGCTCGCGGCCGCCCTGCCGTTTGCCGTGCGATCAGTTGCACCCGCGCAGGTGCTCGACGTTTTGCGAGGCGGTGAATTCGAGTACGTCATCCTCTTCGAGTCGTCCGGCATGTATCGGGGGGAAGACATTGTCGCGCTCGCGTCGCAACTCGCGTTTGTCAGACTCGACGCCGTCTGGGGTAGCAGGCGGTTGTCAATCAGGGACGTCGAAGAAGCGATGGCGCTCCGGTACCGGCACAACTGGTGGCTCAAGACGGTCAGCCATCTCGGCAGCCATCTGCTGAGCGCGCTCTACCTCGTGTTGTTCGGGCGCTACATCAGCGATACACTTTCAGGAGCGAGGGCCGTTCGGGCGAAGTACCTCTGGGGCTTGAGTGTCGATCCGGCGCTCAAACTCGCGAACCACCAGTTGCTGGCCTCGCTGCTGCGGGACCGGCCAGAGGTTCTTGAGATCCCGGTTCGGTTTTTTCCCATTTCTCCCAAACGCGTGAAACGGACATCGGTGCTCCAGGGCTTCCGAGCGGTGTGGGAGATTGTGGTCCGGCGGCTGTCGCCCGCGCCCAGGGCCACGCGCCCCGAGCGCGAGGCCTGAGTCTTATTGCGGAGAGCGGCTGTGCATAGCGAGAGTTCGACTGAAGGAACCACTGAGTTGTATGAGTCGGTTCCGTGCAACCTCTGCGGCGGGACGGACCTTGCGACCGTGCGGCCGGCCCTGGCTCGCTCCGAGGCCGAGCTTGAGGTGCGGTTCAAAAGTTCCAGTGACGAGCAACTGCGCGACCCACTGATGGAGTGCCGCTCGTGCGGTCTGCAGTTCGTGAATCCACGGTTGCGGGCGGACGTCATTCTCGAAGGGTACCGTGACGGCACGGACGAGACATTTGTGTCGCAGGCTCCCGCCCGTGAGCGTACCTTCGCGCGAGCGTTGAACATGATTGAACGCCTCGCGCCACAGCGCGGGCATCTCCTCGACGTCGGCACCGCCGCTGGGTCGTTCCTGCATGTCGCAACCCAGCGGGGCTGGACGGTCTTTGGATGCGAACCCAACACCTGGCTCGGCGCCTGGGGCAAGCGCACGTATGGCATCGACATCCAGCCCGGCACACTCTTCGACCAGCACTATGCGGATGGCGCGTTTGATGTCGTGACGGTCTGGGATGTGCTCGAACACACCCACGATCCCCAGGGGTTTCTGCGTGAGTGCCAACGCGTCCTCAAGCCCGGCGGTCTGCTGATCGTCAACTGTCCTGACATCGGCAGCTGGGCGGCCAAACTCATGGGGCGGCATTGGCTGATGCTGCTCAGCACCCACCTCTACTATTTCACCCGCCAGACGCTGGGGCAGATGCTGCAGAAGGTGGGTTTTCAGGTGGTGCGCATGAAGCCGCACATCCAGTGGCTGGAACTGGGCTACGTGATCAAGCGCGGCGAGCCTGTGGCCGGGCCATTGGCGCGTCTGGCTGGAAAGATGGTCACTGGCGTCGGCGCGGGCAGCCTCCATGTGCCGTACTGGATTGGGCAAACCCTGGTCATCGCGCGCAAGCTGGGATGACGCCCTGCTCGTGGCAGGGGCTACCTGACGACCTTGAACACCTCGACGCTACCGCGCCAGTACACGGGCTGGAACAGGCGCGGGTGAAGCGCGAACTTCATGACTGATGCGCCGTTGGCCTTTCGTTCCACGTCTCCTACGTAGAAGTAGTCCACGCCCAGTTCGATGAACGCGGCGTGGGCGACCTCGGCTGACGGGCTTTGATACGCCTCGTGAACCTTCGCCATCGCCGGTTGGTACCGCAGGGGATTGAGCGTGAACAGCCCGTTGCCCACCGCCATCCTTCGTCTGGCAAACGCCGTCACGAACGCCCAGGTGTTTCGATCGCGCGGCAGCGCATCGGTCTGAACGGTCGCTGTCGGGGGAAGGACCGCGTGAATATACTGCGCCGCTGCGTCATCGTCGGGACTGATGTGCACCGTCCAGGGGAAATTACCCGGGCTGATCTCGACGTTTGAAATGTCACGGGCGTTGTACCAATCGAGGGCGACAGTCGGGAATGCGACCGCCGATCCGAGCGCGAGCGCGGTGGACAGCGCGACTGACCGCCACCGGCCCGCGGCCCGCCAGCTATCGATGGCAAATGCCAGGAGGATCCCGAGGCAGAGGTACAGCAAGTGCCCGGTGCGAAAGGTCACCTGCGTGTTTTCATGTCCGCGGAGATCGACAAACAGGAAGACCACCGTGATGACGGCGAGGATAGACGCCAGTGTGATCACGAGTCTGCTGGAGGCGCGAAACGCCGCGCGCAGGCCGAGCGGCGCCAGAAACAACGCCGGACCAAAGCTGAGCAGCACAAACGTCCACGGCCCGCGCAGGAAGAAACGATTCCACCCGATCAGAAACGCGTTGGGCGTGGACTGCACCATGCCCAGGCCCAGGGTCAGGCCGAGAAACAGGACGACGATGGCGGCGGCGATGGAGCGCGAGACCAGCCAGGCGCCAAACCCGCGGCCGCGTTCGCCCAACAGGATGGCGACCTGTGCCACGGCATAGGACCCGACCAGGAGTGTGCCGTTGAAACTGCTGATGGCAAGCATGGCACCCAGCAAGAGCCCTTCCAGCACTGATGGGCCGAGTGTGTTGGTGCGGCGGGGGCGAGCGATGACCAGCAGCAGGATGAGTGCGAGGGTGAGCGCCATCAGATGCTGAGGCGTCCACCACATCGCACGCTGAAACCCATCCACACCTGGCAGATTCCAGACCCATCGCGTCACCGCGTCGATATTCCACGTGCGGAATTCCGCGATGGGCTTGCCCGTGGCGATTTGATCCCACAGGAAGTAGGCGCCTTCAAAGCTTGAGGCCAGGAGAATCGTGGCCCAGGAGACTGCGCCGGCCAGCGCGGACGCACCGAAATTGCGCACGGCCAGGAATCCGACGCTGATGAACACCAGCGCCATTCCGGTATCGGTCAGCATGATGGCGGGGTCTACAGGGAGGGTCGGTCTCAACTGCGAGAACACGCCGGGCAGCGTGAAGTAGGTCCAGTAGTAGGGGAGTGCCTCGAGCGGTGAGAAGGGATTGGCCAGCGGCACCGTGCCTTTGGCGAACTCGGCCACCACGGTCATGTGCACGAACAGATCCGCGTTGAAATACGCGCGATACGCCAGCCCCAGGGGGGTCGTGTTTCCGACCAGCGCGAAGACAGGACCGACCACCGCGAGGGCCAGGCACCACAGGACGCCGAGCGCCACGCGATCGTGTCCGTCGAGCCGTACGAGTGCCACGACACCAGCCTGTGGGCGCCTGACGATGAACGTCAGTAGCGCGGCGAGGCCGGCGCTGGACGCCAGCACGGCGAACGGGGATGAGACGCCAAACAGGCGCAGCGCCGCACAGCTAAGCGCGCCAGAGGCATATCCCAAGGGTAGCGCCAGGATGGCGCGAGTGAGCCGGTCCGCGTCGTTGCCGGAGACCCAGCGAGCCAGCGACCATCCCGGCAGGGTGAAGATTCCTGCGACGAGGAAATAGAGAGGAAGGTCGAGCAGCGATGGGAGCATCGCCCACGAGGAGAGCAGTACGCCAACACCGACCAGCAGGACCAGGCCGCGGCCGACGGTTCGGATCATGAGCGAGTCGATGGTTCCACCAACAGAGCAGTGAGTCAAGAGACGGGCTGGGACACACGAAGGGCGGCCGCGGGGGCCGCCCTTCGTGTCAAACGAAATCGATCGACTTACCGGCCCGAGGGGCTCGCGAGCATGTCCGGGAAGGGGAACGTCGGCCGGGTCTGGAGCGGCGAGACCCAGAGGTTCTTGGCGATCATCCCCGCGGCCGTCGCGTCGATGGGGCCGGCGCGGCCGACTGGGGCGCCGATGAAGATCACATGGGGAATCGGGCGGTACGCACGAGTGCTCGTGCCGACCGTCGCGCTATACATGACCTGACCATTCGGTCCGCCTCGCCTGACCTCGAGCGTGAAGCTCCCGTTGCGCCATGTGGCGCGCCACAGGAACCAGTCTTCGTCGTTGAAGTCCACCACGATGCGTGGCGTGTCGTGAATGTGCTCCTCGTCGCCGGCATCGCCGGTAATAATGCGCGCCTGGACGGCGCCCGGAGTGACATAGCTCCGGCCACGCAGTTCGGCGGTCATACGGTAGTCATTGCCCGTAATATCGCCGCCGCCTTCCATCATCGACATGATCTTGGACTTGTCGCCGGGGTTCGATTCATCAACCCCGGTGACCATCATCGACAACGTGCCTTCGGTGAGCGTAGTCGGCAGGACATATTGAATATTGCTGGTCTGCCCGAGCATCTTGACGCCGACTCCGGGAATGAACTGCACGGGCCCGTTGATCGTGCCAACGGTCTTGCCGTCGGTCAGCGAGTCGAAGATCTCATTGCCCCGAATGTACGAGGGCGGAATGTCGGGCGCCTTGAACGTGAAGGTCGAGGACCACGGACCAAACGCGCCGCTGTACGTGGCGCGCACGCGCCATGTATACAGCGCACTGGTGTCGAGCTGGTTGGGCAGCACCCACGTGGTGCTGGAGCCGGCCGACTGCGGGACTTTCGGATTGGCGATGAGCGTGCCGGCGGGATTGCTCCCAAGCAGGCGCACCTCATACTCAAGCGTGATCGGGAAGGCGATGTTGGTGCCGGCGACGTTGCCCGTGACGAGCGAAATGTTCGTGGTGGTCGTCACCTGCGCGTTGTTGGCGGGCGACTGCAGTGTGGGTGCAGGTACTTTCAGCGTGGAGCCGCCAGGGCCGAGATCGTCCGACGCCGGTGCGGTCGGTGATGGGGTCGACGGGGTGCCGGGCTGGCTGCAGGCCACAGCCACTGCCAGGATAAGGGTGCCGGACACGAGGGCGATTGCAGGTCTCGTACGCATGCTGAGTGTTTCTCCAACGAGTTTTTCGGTTGCTGGGCTCGCGCACCAGCCATTACCATGGACGTGCGTTGTATGATATCTCAGTCCGCACCGAAGTGAAACGATTGCGGGTACTCGATCAAAGGACCGAAATGATGAAGAGAGTAGTGGTAGGAATGGTTTTCAGCGCCATGCTTCTGGGAGGGGCTGACGCCCAGGCTCAGATGCTCCAGTGGACCGATCGGGTCTTCCTCAACGTGAGCGGAGGCGTCCAGACCGGGAAGAAAAATGTCGCGACCTCGCTTTCTTTTCCTCTTTACGACGAAACTGCGAAAGTGGACACCACGCGCGAAGTAAAAGGCGGAGCCATCTGGGATGTCACCGGCGGGATTCGGGTCTGGAGCAATATGGCCGTGGCGCTCAGCGTGTCGGGGCGCACTGGTGACAGCGATGGCCTGACGACGGCGGTCATCCCCCACCCGGCGTTTTACGACCAGGCACGGTCGGTGACGGGCGGCGTGGCCGGCATGAAACACTCCGAACTCTGGACGAGCGTGTTGTTTGGCTGGATGATTCCAGTCACCGAGAAGTTCGAAGTCATGGCCATGTTGGGCCCGACCGTGGCTGCCGTGAAGCACGAGACGGTTGTGGGGGCCTCAATCGTCGAGGGAAGTTCGCCGACGGTGACCGTGAACCTTGAGACCGTCGATAAGTCGGTGTGGGGTGTCATGGCCGGTGTCGACGGCCGGTATCTGCTCACCAAGAACATTGGTGTCGGCGCCTTCGTCCGTTACGCAGCGGCCAAGGTCAACCTGACCCCGACCACCAAACTCGACGTCGGTGGACTGCAGATCGGCGGCGGCGTCCGGATCAAGTTCTAGGTGTTCGCGATTTCGAAAAAGAAAAGGGGCAAGCGCATGCAGCGCTTGCCCCTTTTTACGTGTACCGCTGCGACGCGTGGTGTCAGACCCCCGAACAGCTGAACTGCGGGTAGCCGCCGTAATAGGGGAATGTACCCTCGCCCCAGTAGAGCTTGAGCGGCGTGTTGATGTTGTCGTAGTCGAAGGCGATGTCAATGCCCCTCAGCGTACCGTTATCCATGTGCACCAGGAAGTCGATGCTGATCTCGGGCCCACCGCGCTTGAGGTTCCAGGCCAGGTCCATGCCGCCACACCGGCCGGCTTCGATGATGCGGTCGCGCAGGAACATCATGTTGCTCTGCCGCTGCCCGAGCGAACCCACGGGCACCAGGTAATTGGGATACTTCGCTGCGATGCACTGGACGAGCGCATCGCCGTTGTTCCCGGCGCAGGACCCGCCATTGCCTCCGCCGCCTCCGCCGCCTGGTGGTGGGGGAGGCGGGACGACCACCGGCGCCACGGGCGTTCGGAACACTTCTGTCCTCGACCAGCCGCCCACGTTCAGGCCGTCAGTAATGCGAACGCGCCAGAAGACGACGGTGTCGTAGGGAAGGGTTGCCGGGATGGTCAGCGAGGTGTCGCCCCCGCCACCGACCGGTGATTCGGCGCCTGCGCTCTGGCTGGTGAATGCATCCGTGCTGGAAATCTGGAAGAAATAGAACAGCGCGCCGTGCGGCCCCGTGGTGGCGGCGTTACTGGCGACCAATGTGGGCGAGCGGGTGGTGACGCGCACATTCCCTGACGGGGACTTCGCCGTCGGCGTGCCGATGAAGATCGGCATCAGGATGTCGAACTGTGCGGCGGCCGACCACTCGCTGCTGTTGGCGCCATCTTCAGCGCGCGCCCGCCAGAAGTAGCTGCGGCCAGGGGCGAGTTTGTCGGGCAACCGAAGGCTCGTACGGCCATTCGGGCCAGGCGTCAGCCCGGACGCGGAAAAAACAATGTTCGAGAAGGCGCCGTCGGTTGCAAGCTCCGCACGCAGCGTGAACGGGCGAGGGCTGCTGCTCGACGGGTTTTCGATCAGCAGTGTGATGGGCTGATTTTTGTCTTCAATTTTCCACCCGGTCCCTGGTTCCAGGACTTTGGGCAATGTGATGTCAACACCTGCAATGGCCCCGGCAATCTGCGGGCTCAGCGGGTTCTTGGTTTTGTTCTGCTCGCAACCAGCAACGGCGACGAGTACCAGGAACGCCGCGACTGACAAGACGTGTGGGCGGCGCGCGAAAATCGTGATCGGCATATGGGGCCCTCGAACAAAACGTACTGGCTGAAGGCCATATCGGACGAGATTCAGTCCGCCGATAGGGCCGCCACGTCAGGACCTATGCAAGCTGGACGCCAAGCCGGATCGAGGAAAATTTGAGCCGACGATCATCAAAATACCACCCGGCAAGTTGCCCACAACGCCGAGGAACCAGAAGAGCAGTGAGAGCGCCACCGCGTCGGCGGCCGGAACCCCGACGAGCGCGAACAGCGGGACGAACGACGCCGTGCCGGCGCCCAGGCCAGAGACAGAGAAGGGCAGCAGGAACGCCAGTACCCCAAAGGGAATGAGCGCGAAGTACCACACGCCGCTCACCGTCAGGCCGATCGCCAGCCCCAGGCACCACGCCTGCGCCGACCGCAGCGCCTGAACGCCGATGGACGCGAGCAGCACGCCGACGAGCACGCCTCGATGGTCGCCATACTGGCGAATCGCGGTCAGGCACTTCTGCGCGAGCCGCTCCAGCGTCGGGAATCGGCCTTCCCCGGCCCAGCGAACGAGCCCGGTGAGGATGCTCGAATCAAACAGCAGCAGCAAGGTGCCGGCCACGCCGATGATCGCG
The DNA here is from genome assembly GCA_964489685.1 of uncultured Solibacteraceae bacterium. GTDB lineage: Bacteria > Acidobacteriota > Vicinamibacteria > Vicinamibacterales > SCN-69-37 > SYFT01. The sequence goes on from CAZAZR010000032.1 coordinate 15,948, forward strand.
ATGACGACCGACAACGCGAGGAGGCGGCCGTCGATGAGCCGGCCCACCAGAATCAACCCGCCGGCGGCCATCAGCAGCACCGAGACGGTCCCCAGGAGCCGGTCAACTGCAACCGACCCCACCGCGAGCTGCGCGGGCGATCCCAGTCGGGTCAGGCTGATGGCGCGCACTGCATCCCCGCCAATACTGCCAGGTAAGAACGTCCCGACAAAAGTGCTCACAAAAAAAATTCTGACGACCTGGTGAAGCGGTATGCGCGGCGCAGGCTCAACCGCGCGCAGGAGTGCCAGCCAGCGCCAGGCCATGAGGGCGCGATCGACCACCACCAGCCCCAGACACACGCCAAACCATGCCCACGAGCCGCGTCCAAGGGCGGCACCAACCTCGGTCCACGAGGCGTTCCGGGTGGCCAGCCACATGAGGCCGCCAGCCAGGAGCACTCTGAACGCCAGCTGCCCGGCCTTGAAGATCATTGCAGCAGATTCTACATGGGCGCTAAAATGACGGCCATCCCGCAAACGTCCTCTTGATGCCACCCCAGCGCCCGTTGAACATCCTCCAAGTCTGCGACCACCTGGGATGGGAAGGGTCGCGCATGCACGGCGTCAAGCGCCTCTTTGCGTGGATGATTCCCAGGTTTGATGCGTCCCGCTTCCGGGTCTCGCTCGTCAGCCTCCGCAAACGCGACCTGTCTGAAGAAACGCTCGACGCGCTGGGCATCGACATCACCTATCTGGAGCGGGGCAAATTCGATCCCCGAACGCTCTTCGCCCTGTTACGCATCATCGATGCGAAACACATCGACGTACTGCACCTGCACGGATACGGCGCCACGACCTTCGGGCGCCTCGCGGCCGCGATGCGGGGAATTCCGGTCGTCCTGCACGAACACGCGAACCTCACCAGCACCCCCTGGTTCCAGAAAGTGGCTGACTGGATGCTGGAGCCATACACCGACGTGGCCCTCGCGGTGTCGCGGAGCACCGCCGAGTTCGTGACAGGGGCACGGTTGGTCAGGCCCAAGCGGGTGAAGGTCGTCTACCTTGGCGCCCCCCTCGATGAGTTCGGCCAGCCCGTGACGCCTTCGGAACGCGCCGCCACACGCGCCGCGCTCAGCGTGTTGCCAGACGACGTGGTCATGGGGACGGTCACGAGACTGCACGACTCGAAGGGGAATCAGTACCTGGTTGAGGCCGCTCGGCTCGTCGTGGATGCCCGGCCGCACGCGCGATTCTTCCTGTTCGGGGAAGGGCCGCTCCTCGCGAGCCTCGAGGCGCAGGCCGCCGCACTCAGTCTGGGTGATCGTTTTGTCTTCGGTGGATTTGTGAAGGATGTTCGTGCAGCGCTCGCGGCGTTTGACGTCTCGGTCTTCCCGTCGTTGTGGGAAGGCACGCCGCTCACCGTGTTCGAAGCTCTCGGCGCCTCGCGCGCCATCGTCGCCACTGATGCGGATGGATTGATGGAGGTGCTGACGCCGGACGAAGACGCGTTGATCGTGCCGCGGCGCGACGCCCGGGCGCTGGCCGACCGCATCATCCGTTTGGTGGACTCGCCCAGCGAGCGCCTGCGCCTGGGTGCGGCCGCGCGCACCACGGCCGAGACGTACGACATCAGCGCGTTTGTCCGGAAGATGGAGCAACTCTATGAGGTGCTGCACCGGGAGTCGCGGCCGCGACACCGGCGCGTGGCTGAGGAAGTGGACCTGGGCTTCCTGACCGGGAAGGCGCGCGCGTGATTTCGACAGCGGCTGACGCGCGTTGGCGCGCCGGTTGGGTGTCGGCTGCTGTCGTCTTCGTCGTACTTACGGCCATCGCGTTGTGGATGGACCCTGTCGGGGTTCGCCGCACTCCGGCGGATCCGACGGCGACGCCAGGCTTCCAGAGCGATGAAGCGACCTACTACCTGATGGGGCACAGTCTTGCGCGCGACTTTGACCTCGAGTACCGGCACGAGGACATCGAACGGACGCGGCGCGAATTTCCCGGCGGTCCCAGTGGCGTGTTTCTCAAGCGCGGTATCACGCGCGATGGCCAGCCTGATTCGGACCAGAGCCGGCTCTTTTACGGCAAGTCGTTCGCGTATCCGCTGTTCGCCGCACCGTTCGTGGCGGTCCTGGGCACGAAGGGGTTCTATGTCGTCAACAGCCTCCTGTTGGCGCTGGGATTTGTGTGCGCGTATGTGTTCATCAGCGCGCGGTCTTCGGTGAGCGTGAGCGTGGTGCTCGCGGCGGGATTCCTGATTCCGACCGTGGTGCCCGTCTACTGGGCGTGGATCGCGCCCGAGCTCTTCAACTTCGCGCTCGGTGTGGTGGCGTACTTCTGCTGGCTCTACAAATTCGTCGCGCCCCCATCCCCATCGTCACGCACCGCGTGGCTGAGAGGCCCCGCTTCCGACGTTGTAGCTGCGGTGATCGTCGGCATCCTCACGTTTTCGAAACTCACGAACGCGTTGCTCGGCGTACCGATGGGCCTGTGGTGGCTGTGGAAGGGGGAGTGGCGCCGTGCCGCGGCCGTGGCGGCCGGGTTTGTACTGGCGGCAGGCCTTGGGTTTGGTGCGAATCGCGCCATCAGTGGAGAGTGGAACTATCAGGGCGGGTTCGATCGGCGCACCTGCCATGACGCTTTTCCACTCGAGACCCCTGGCGCAGGACTCGAGGTATGCGCTCCGAGGGAAACGAGCAAGGCGCTCACGAACGTGTGGTTTGACCCGCAGATGTTCTCGAGCAACCTCCGGGCCAACCTCGGATACTTCGTCATTGGTCGCTATGGCGGAGTCGTGGCGTATTTTTTTCCCTTTGTTTTTGCGTTGGCCGCGTTCCTGACGGCGGGAAAGGGGCGCCAGCCCTGGCAGTGGTTCGTGCTGGCGGGAATCGCAGCACAGGTCATGGTGTTCCTCATCACCTTGCCGTACACCTTCATGGGCGGCGGAGGTTCGGTCGGCAACCGGTATTTCATGGGGGTCTACGGCGTGGCCGTGTTCCTGATTCCGCCAGTCCGATCATTGGCAGCATCGCTCGTGCCCTGGCTGGTCGGCGGAGTCTTCATGTCACCCCTCGTGTTGAGCCCGTTCGATACGTCCATGCGTCCTGGTGATCGCGCGTTCAGCGGTCCGCTTCGCCTGCTTCCCGTCGAACTGACCAACTACAACGACCTGCCGGTGGCGACCGAGCGTGACCTGATGGTTCGTGGATTTGGTGCGAAGCCAGGGCACCCGGGATTTCAGTTGATGTATCTCGACAAGAACTCATGGCTGCGAGAAAAAGACGGCGTGACCTTCTGGACGCGAGGGCGTTCCCGCGCAGAGTTGCTGGTGCGCACAAACCTGCCGGAGCGTCGTCTTCAGCTCACATTGACCGCCGGTGATTTGGCGGTCATCGTCGACATGGAACTCGACGGCCGGCGAGCGAGGGTGTCACTCGGTCCGAATCAGGCCGCCATTGTGCAGTTCGCTCCGGATCGGGGATTTCCATTCAAGAACGTGGAAGATCAGGTCAGCTATATCTGGCGCCTGAACATCACCACCGACACTGGTTTCACACCGGCCGAAAGCACGGGGTCGCCCGACACCCGGTTCCTCGGCGTGCGTGTGCTGCCCCTGATCATCAGATAGCCGCACATGAGACGGCAGACGCTCCTTGCCACACTCCTCGGCGCCGTGCTCGCCGTGCTGATGACCTGGCCGATGATGTCGGCTCCGGGGCAACTCGCGCGCATTGATACACACGACGGCAAGTTCAGCGTGTGGAACGTGGCCTGGGTCGCGCACGCGTTGCTCAGCGACCCGGCGAACGTCTTCAACGCGAACATCTTCCATCCGCATCAGGGCACACTGGCGTACTCCGAGGCCAACCTCGTGGCCGGCGCCATGGCGGCGCCCGTCTATGCGATCACGGGCAATCCGATCGCGGCGCATAACGTGGTGGTCTACATCAGTCTGGTGCTGGCCTTTGTGTTGACCTGGCACCTCGTGCGGCGGCTGACGGGATCACCGTGGGCGGGAGTGGCACCTGCCGCGGGCTTCGCGTTTTCTGCCTACGTGTCGGCGCACACCGCACATGTGCAGTTGCTGCTCGTGTTTGTTGTGCCCCTGGTCCTGATCGTGTGGCATCGCTTTGCCGAAGCGCCGAGCCTCGGGCGGGGGAGTGTGCTTGGCGCAACACTCACGTTCTCCGTGCTCGCGTGCGCGTACTACGGAATCATGATGGGGCTGGCCGTGGGATTCGCCGCGTTGTGGTTTGCGGCGGGGCAGCCGCATCCCCGACGTTACTGGATGGGGCTTGGTGCTGCGGTCCTCGTCGCGGCGCTGCTGGTGGCTCCCGTGGCCATGCCGTACGCCACGATGCGCGATGAGGTGGGCTTCCGGTCCGCCTTGAATGTTGAAGAGGCGCGCGATCTGTCGGCCGATCACCGCACCTACATGCGCGGGCAGTCGGGCCCCTTCACGAAGGTGCTGCCCGAGTCCCTGCGCACGAGCCTCGACGCGTATGTCGGCCGTACGGGTGAAGTGTTGTTTCCTGGCATCACCATCCTGGCCCTCGGTCTGCTGGGGCTCGTGGTCTCGTCCGCATTTGCGCCGGCGCGCCGGGTCTTCTGGTTCTACGTCGGCCTGACGATGATGGCTGTGTGGGCGTCGTTGGGCCCGACCGCAGGCTTGTACGGCTGGCTGGCTGACATCATCCCGTTCATGTCGTTCCTGCGGGCGCCCTCGCGTTTTGGCGTCCTCGTCTTGATGGGGCTGGCCGTGTTCGCCGGATGGGGCGTGGCCGCGTTGTCATCCTCGGGTCCGCGCAGGCTGTGGCTCGTGCCGCTGATGTTGGCGCTGGTGGTGATTGAGTTACGCGTCGTATGGCCACTGCGCACCGTGCCGCCGGTGCCCGAGGCGTATCAGGTGCTTGCGGGCATGCCCAGGGCGGGCACTCTCGTGCTGCAGTTTCCGTATCGCCGCGGCGAATGGTTTCCCCACGTCGAGCACATGTTCTGGTCCATGTGGCACTGGCAACCCCTGGTGAACGGATACAGTGATTTCATCCCCCCGGACATTCAGGCGATTGCGGTGCCGATCAATGGGTTTCCGGATGATGAGTCGTTTCGGCTCTTGCGCGAACGGGGTGTGCGCTACGTCGCCATCGATTGGCGCACCTACAACGAGCCGGCGACGGCGGTGATGTCAGGCCGGTTCCCGCCCTACGCGCAGTATCTGCGGCCGCTCGTCACGACAGGCCCCGTCTCGCTCTACGAAGTGGTGCGCTGGCCCGAGTCGGCCACCCGCTGACCGCCCGTCATGTTCGCGACGCCGCCCGAGAGTGAGAAAAGCATCACCAGCGCGGCGCCCAGAAATGACAGCGCCAGAGCCGATTCCAACGGCAGCCCCAGCCGGGCAAAGTAATAACTGAACGTCGCTTCGCGCACGCCGAGTCCGTTCACCGAGACCGGGGCCATCTGCACGATGAACGACAGGGGAATCAGCACCGCCAGATGCGCGAGGGGAATCGGCACGTTGATCGCCCGCGCGATCGCCGCATAAAAAAGCACGAGCACCGCCTGCACAACAATGGCGCCGCCAAACCCGAGCGCCAGGGCTGCGGGCGTTTCCCGAAAACGTGCCAACGCGCCCACCAACCGGCCGATGCGTTCCTCCACCCACTCCTGGTGGAGGGCCTTGAGCGGTGCCAGCAGCCGGCCTACGGCGCCGGGCTTCAGCAGGACGATGCCGCCAGCCAGTGTGCCGACGCCCAATGCCAGCCACAACAAACCTGGACCAAGCGCAGCAATGACCGGGCTTGACGCCGAGGCCAGTGATGCACCGATGGCGGCGATGAACACCAGGGCCAGCAGGCCGATCCCGCGATCCACAAGCACGACGGTGGCTGCACGCGTCCTGGACCCGGCCACACGTGCGGTGTCACGCACGCGAATCACGTCGCCGCCGATATTCGAGGGCAGAAAGTTGTTGAAGAACGTGGCGACCAGGTAGGACCGAAGCAGCGGCCCGAGCCCCACGATGATGTGCTGTGCGTGCAGCAGCACGCCCCAACGCCACGCGCTGATGAACACCATCGCAAAATACAGGCCGAGCGCGGCTGCGAGCCAGGCGATGGAGGCGGTTCGTGCGGTGGCCCAGAGCCGCGACAGGTCCACGCGCGACAGGAGGGCGTACAGCAGGCCGGCGGACACGACGATCTTGATCGTCCAGATCAACGTCTGGCGCCCCGATCGCACGGGCGGCTCGTTGGCGTCGTTGTCGCTGGCGGGGCCGAGGGCGTCAGGACCAATGGGCGCGTATGTCATCAGGTTCGACGCCAGTGTCTACCGGCGGCGAAGTGTAACACGCGGGTGTACAATCAGTGGCAGCCCCAACGCCCACGCGATCGGGCCCTGACGGCATGCACATTCTCATGATCGCGCCGGAGCCGTTTTTCGAGCCCCGGGGGACCCCATTTTCTGAATTACACCGCATTCGGGCGTTGACCACCCTCGGGCACACCGTCGATCTCGTCACGTATCCGTTTGGCAGTGACGTCGAGATGCCAGGGCTGCGAATCGTGCGCTCGATGGCCCCACCGTTTGTTTCCCGCGTGCGAATCGGGCCCTCGTGGGCGAAAGTGCCGCTTGATGCGTTGCTGTCGCTGACGGCGCTGAGATTGGCCGTGACGCGCCGGTACGACGTCATCCACTCACACGAGGAAGGCGGCGCGATCGGGATTGTGCTCGCCGCGCTGCTGCGCAAGCCGCATCTGTACGACATGCACTCGAGCTTGCCTCAGCAGATCTCGAACTTCGGGTATGGCAGGTTCAAGGGCCTGGCCTCATTCTTCGGATGGATCGAACGCCTGATGATCAAGCGGTCGGGCGTGGTCATTGTGATTTGCGAAGATCTCGACGACACCGTGAAGGCGCTCAACCTGCCGGTCCCAACCGTCTTGATTGAGAACGCGGCCGGTTCAGGAGCGGCGCCGTCTGCCGGCACGGGTCTCGTGGTGCGCCGGTCCCTGGGCCTGGGCGAGACGACGCCGGTGGTGCTGTATACGGGAACGTTTGAGGCTTACCAGGGACTGGACCTGCTCTACCACGCGATGCGAGTCGTGGTAACTGCGCGTCCGGAGGCGCGACTCGTCATGGTGGGCGGCGAGCCGGCACAGGTCGCCGGCGCGCGAGCCGCAGTGGAACGTCTCGGCCTGTCGTCGGCCGTCATCTTTACGGGGCAGCGGCCCGCTGACGAGGTGCCGGCGTACCTCGACGCGGCTACCGCACTCGTGTCGCCGCGCTCGAGTGGCACGAACACGCCGTTGAAGATCTACCAATACCTCCGGTCGGGCCGCCCGATTGTGGCCACCCGTCTTCGCACCCACACGCAGGTCCTGAATGACGATGTGGCGATTCTGACGGGCGCGACTCCGGACGAACTGGCGCAGGGGCTGCTCCGGGCGTTGAGTGACCCCAGCGCCGTCGCCATCGGCGAACGCGCCCGGGCTCTGGCCGCGACGAAGTACAGTGACGAGGCCTTCGTGGAAAAGACACGCCGCGCGTACGAGGTCCTGGTCCGGTGAATCGTCAGCACTACAGCTATACGCACTACGCCAGCAAGGACGTGGCAGAGGGGTTCGACACCCTGCGGTTCAGCGGGCCCATCGGCCGGTATCTGCTTGCCGAGCAGGAGACCCTGCTCATGGACGCGTTTTCACCCCTGGCGACCGGTGCTGGCGACCAGCCATTGGCGGGCTGTTCCGTGCTGGATGTCGGGACTGGCACGGGGCGCGCGGCCATTGGTCTGGCGCGAGCTGGGGCGGCCGTGACGGGTGTGGATGCGTCATCCGAGATGCTCGATGTCGCGCGCGAGCGTGCCGCCGCTGCAGGCGTGTCGGCGACGTTCGATGTGGGCGACGCGCACGCCCTGCCGTTTCCGGCCGCGCATTTTGACGGGGCCGTGTCGTTGCGTGTCCTGATGCACACGCCCGACTGGTCGCGGTGCGTGGGCGAGTTGTGCCGGGTGGCGCGGCGCCGCGTCGTAGTGGATTTTCCGTCCATCTCGAGCGTGGCCGCGGTGGAGAGCGGTGTTCGCCACGTCAGGCGCGCCGTGGGGCACAAGGTCGAGTCGTACCGCGTGATGTCGGAGCGCAGCGTCATCGCCGCGTTTGAAGCACACGGATTCCGCGTCGCCTACATCCATCGACAGTTCGTGCTTCCGATCGCGTTTCACAAGGCGGTGGGCTCACTGGGCTTCACGCGCGGGCTCGAGCGTGTGCTCAGCGCCGTCGGCCTGCTCCGGCTGGCGGGATCGCCCGTGACCATGGTGGCCGAACGGTGAGAGTGCTCGTCACCGGGGCCACCGGATTCACGGGTGGACACCTCGTCCGGCGATTGGTGGCGGCGGGTGACAGCGTCCGCGCCATGGTCAGGCAACCGGCACAGGCGCGGGACCTGGCCGACGCAGGAATCGAAGTCGTGCGGGGCGACTTGACCGACGCCGCCAGTCTGCGCGCCGCGTGTCGCGACATCGACGTCGTCTACAACATCGGCGCGCTCTATCGCACCGCCGGGTTGCCCGCGTCAGCCTATCGCGCGGTGAACGCCGTCGGCGTGGAGTCGCTCGTCAGGGCCGCCGCCGGCGCCGGGACTCGGCGCGTGGTGCACTGCAGCACCGTGGGCGTGCACGGTGATGTGGAACACCCACCGGCGAACGAAGACGCGCCGCTGCGACCGGGAGACATCTATCAGGAAACCAAGGTCGAAGGGGAGCGCCTGGCCATCGCCGCTGCGAAGGAGACCGGGGTCGAGTTGGTGATCGCGCGACCTTCCGGAATCTATGGTCCTGGGGATCGCCGGCTGCTCAAGTTGTTTGGTGGAGTGGCGCGGAGCCGCTTCCTGCTGCTTGGCGACGGCAAAATATTCTATCACCTGACCTATGTGGAGGACCTGTGCGATGGCTTCCGCCTGTGCGGCACGGTGCCCGCAGCGGCGGGCCGCGTCTACATTCTCGCCGGGGGCGAGGTGACGACGCTGGAGGCACTGATCGGGATGACCGCGTCGGTGGCCGGCGTGGCCCCGCCCCGGCTGCGGTTGCCGGTGTGGCCCTTCTGGCTGGCGGGTGCCGCCTGCGAGGCGGTGTGCGCGCCTTTCGGCGTTGCGCCGCCGATCTATCGCCGGCGTGTAGACTTCTTCACCAAGAGCCGGGCGTTTGACATTTCGCGGGCACGCGCCGAACTCGGGTTCGCGCCGGCCGTGGATCTGCGTGACGGGATTGGGCGCACACTGGAGTGGTACCGTGGCCAGCACTGGATCTGATCAGGACATTCCGCGCGCGCAGGATCAGTTGTTCCACGCGCCCGGAGGGGCGCGCGCGAAGTACAGCGCGCTCATCGTGGGCAAACCCGGCTGGGGGGCGTTGATCAAATACGAAGCCATCATGCTGCTCGCACAGTGCGTGCCTGGCGCGCTGGGGTTGATGCTCCGCAAGGTCACGTATCCGCTACTGCTTGGCGGCTGCGGACGTAACGTCGTGTTTGGACGTGATGTTGTGCTGCGTCACCCGCACAAGATTCACATCGGTGACAACGTGGTGATCGACGACCACTGCCTGCTCGATGCCAAAGGCGAAACCAATCGGGGCATCGACATCGGGAATGGCGTGTTCGTGGGGCGCAATACCATCCTGTCGTGCAAAAACGGCGACATCACGCTGGCGGACGGGGTGAACATCGGATTCAACTGCGAGGTGTTTTCTGCCGGGCGAGTCACGATCGGCCCGCACACGCTGCTGGCCGCGTATTCGTATCTCATTGGTGGCGACCACGACTTCAGTGACCCGACCGTGGCGGTGAACGCCCAGCCCAGGAAGTCAGACGGCATCGCCGTGGGCGCCGGTGTCTGGATTGGTGCGGGCGCCAAAGTACTTGATGGCGTGTCCATCGGCGACCGCGCGATTATTGGCGCCGGCGCAGTCGTCCTTGGCTCAGTCCCGGCCGGCGCCAGGGCCGTGGGCGTGCCGGCGCGTGTGCTGGACCAGCCCCCGGGCCAGTCCGGCGGCGACCTGCGAGCCTGATCGCATGGCGCGCGTCGCAGTCATTACGTCATCACCGCCGCATGTCGAAGGCGGTCATCTGGTGATCGCGCGGGCCCTGGTCACCGCCATCCAGGACGCGGGGCACGATGCCGGACTCATCACCACGCCATCGCATCCCTTCGGGCAGCAGGCTGCCGAGTACCTCGCGAACTGGCGGACTGATGTGTCCCGGATTGGGGGCCAGCCCGTCGATCACGTCATCTCGTTGCGGTATCCGTCCTATGCCGTGCGACACCACTCGCACGTGTGCTGGCTCAATCACACGATGCGGGAGTATTACGACCTCTGGGACGAGTTCTCGTCGCGTCTGTCGTGGAAAGGCCGGTGGAAAGAGGGCGTGCGACGCCGGTTGATTCACACCGCCGACACCTATTGCTTCACGCGTCACCTGAAGGAACTGTTCGCGCAGTCGCGTACGGTGCAGGAACGCCTGCAGCGGTGGAATGGCGTGGCTTCGCGCGTACTGTATCCGCCCGCGCCTCAGCGCAATTACCGCTGCGACGAGTACGGCGACTTCATCTTTGTGGTGTCACGGATCGCGCCGCTCAAGCGGATTGACTTGATCCTCCGGGCTCTGGCGACGCCTGCCGCGCAGGGTGTGCGGTGTGTCATTGCCGGCGAAGGCGAAGCCGAGGCCGCCCTGCGTGGCGAGGCCTCGCGTCTGGGACTCGATGGACGGGTGACGTTCGCCGGGCGGGTCTCGGATGAGCAGTTGGTGGAGTACCTCGCGACGTGCCGCGCCGTGTGTTTTGTGCCCAAGCGCGAAGACTATGGTTTTGTCACTGTGGAAGCGTTCTCCGCCGGCAAGGCGGTGGTCACCGTGACCGACAGCGGGGGACCGGCCGAGCTCGTGGTGGACGGTGTGAACGGCCTCGTCACAGCCCCGGACGCGCTGGCGCTGGGGGAAGCGCTGGCCAGCCTCTCCACCGACGCGACACTCGCGGAGCGCCTGGGCGCCCAGGCCAGGACCACGGCCGAGCGTTTCACATGGGCAAGTGTCGTTGATACTCTCGTGACACAGCATCTGCGCCAATAACCACCATGTCCTACCGAACACCACTCGAACACCGCATCGCCAAGAAAACGACTCAGGCGATTCTTGAACACAACCTGATCGAAGACGGCGACCGCGTGATGGTCGGTCTGTCTGGGGGGAAAGACAGCTGGGCGCTGATCCAGATCCTTGACGTACTGCGCAAACGTGCGCCCATCACGTTTTCCATTTGTGCGATCAACGTCAACTCCGGCTACAAGGATTTCAAACACAGTGCCGTGACCGAGGCGTGCGCTGAGCGTGGATGGGAAGTCCACATCGAGCACACGACGATCGGCGCCGTCATGGACGACATCCTCGAAGACGGTGAGACGCCCTGTTCACTCTGCGCACGACTGCGTCGTGGCGTGTTGTACCGGCTGGCGGATTCGGTGGGGGCTACCAAGATCGCGCTCGGGCACCACATGGACGACTTTGTCGAAACGCTGCTGCTCAACGTGTTTTTCCAGGGGTCGCTCAAGGCCATGCCGGCCCGCCTGACCTCGGACAACGGCAAACACATCGTCATCCGGCCCCTGGTGTATGTCACCGAGGCCGAGGCCCGAGCCTACACACAGGAGAACAACCTGCCGATCATTGGTTGCTGCTGTCCCGCCTGCGGCGACCTGAGCCTGAAGCGGCAGCGCCTCAAGCGCATGATTGCCGAGTTGGAACTGGAACATCCCGATATCAAGAATTCGATGATCAAGGCCATCGGGAACGTGGCCCCGAGACACCTGCTCGATACGCGGCTCTACCCGGTCGCCCAGACCGCCGCGGCCCTTCGGTAACCCCTCATGCGTGCGGTGATTACCCGCGTGTCGTCTGCCTCGGTCTCCATCGAAGGCCGGGTCGTGTCTGAAATCGGGCAGGGCCTTCTTGTGCTGATTGGGGTGGCGAACGGAGACACAACGGCCGATACCGACTATGTCGCGGCCAAGATCCGGGATTTGCGGATTTTCAGCGACGCGGCGAACAAGATGAACCTGAGCGTAGTGGACGTGGGCGGGGCCGTTCTGGCGGTCTCGCAATTCACCCTGCTCGCTGATGTGCGGCGGGGTCGCCGGCCCTCGTTCATCGGGGCGGCTGCGCCGGACGTGGCCAATGACCTGTACGAGGGTGTCGTGTCGCGCCTGCGGGAGGCGGGGCTCGTGGTCCGGACGGGCGTGTTTCAGGCTGATATGCAGGTGGCGTCGGTCAACGACGGCCCCGTCACCATTTGGATCGATTCGCGGAGTGACACATGACGACAGTGATGAAGAGGTTTGTGCTCGGCGTGGTGATGATGGGGTTGGCCGTGCCCGCGTGGGCGCAGTCGAGACCGTTGGTCACCGAAGACCCCGAGACGGTTGGGCCCGGCCAGATTCTGCTCGAGGCTGGCATTGATTACAGCCGCGGAGCGGTCTTTCCGGCCTCGGGCCTGAAAGGCAATCTCTCGAGAATCGGCACGTTGGGCCTGAGTTTTGGGGTGAGCTCGATCGCCGAGATCCAGATCGACGGCGGCCTCCGCAATCGGTTGGCCATCACCGAACGGGTCGCGGGGCCCCTCTCCGGGATGCTGGACATCACCGGCGATTCGACGACGGATGTGGAGGATCTGGTGGTCGGCGCCAAGGTCCGTTTTGTGTCCGAAGGCCTGCGACGCCCGTCGATGGCTGTTCGGTTTGCCACGCGACTGCCCAATGCCGGCAACGAAAGCGGCCTGGGACTCGATACCACGGACTTCGCACTCGGCCTTGCGATAGGCAAGACCGTTCAGCAGGTCCGCGTGGTGGGAAATGCCGGGTTCGCGATTCTCGGCGATCCGACGCGCGGCGACCGGCAGAACGACGTGTTTATCTACGGTGTGTCGATTGCCCGGGCGATCGCCAATGGCGCCGAGGTGGTGGCGGAACTGAATGGCCGCGCAAACACACGCACCGGCACCGCGATTGTCGGCACCGAGAGCCGGGCCGCGATGCGCGTGGGCTCGCGTCTCACGCGTGGACCGGTGCGCCTGGACGCGGCGCTGATGCTCGGCATCACCGATCGGGATCCCAGGTGGGGCGTGTCCACGGGACTGACGTGGGTGTTCAACGCCTTCACCGTGAAGTAAAGAGTAGGGCGTGGCTTCAGCCGCGCCGCTTGCCGCTACAACGCGAATCGTCGGCGCACGCGCGCCAATTCTTCCTCGCGCCGGTCGCTGGTCCAACCCCATTCGCGCGTCAGCAAATCGGCCACGCGGCAGAGCGCGGGCTCGCCCGGGTGGCCCGCTGACCCGAGCGCAGTCCGGCGGAACACCACGTCGTCAAGCCGTACGGCGGCCGCATGACGCGCGGCATAGATGGCTTCACCCTCTATGACAGGGTTGGCCGGGCTGAGGCGCGCCAGCGCGCCCTCGGCATGGGCGCAGCGCAGCACGGCCGGCCCTTCCGTCCCATACCACCCGGCCAGATGCGCGTGGACGGCCTTCTCAAGTGTGAGGCCCAGTGCGCGCGACGTTTCCTGCAGGAGGCCGTCGCTGTCGGCAATGTCGGCGTGCGGCAGAACCGTGGTGCCTGTCCGGCACGGCCTTGCGCTCTTTCCGGCGCCTCGCACCACAGCGTCCACGGCACGCTCGGCGGCCAGCCTGGCGGTGGTGTATTTCACACCCACGAGGCTGAAGAGCCCGGGCAATACGTCGTGCGTCAGGAACTGCGGTTCCGCCAGCAAGTCGAAGCCCCTGGGGGTCTTTTGCGCCGGCACCAGGCCGTGGTGCACAAACCGCACATCCTTGCGGGAGGCGGCAAGCCCTGGGAAGGCCGAACGAATCTCGGTCAGGAAGGCCTCGACGATGGGTTCGAGAGAGGTTGCGTCATCGGCGTTGACCGCGCCGTCCGGTTGGAACGTGCCCACGAGGACGCCGCCGGCCCAGGGTACCGCCGTCAACATGCGCCCTTGCGCCGATTCTGCGGCGAGGGCAATGTCTTTGGCCCGCCCGTCGATCAGCAGGTTCATCGCGCGCACCAGCGGAGGCGCGCCGGTGACGCCGAAGCGTTCGTGCAGGGCACCCAGGCCCGTGCCAGCCGAGAGAACCACAGCGCCCGCGCGCACATCAAACACGTCGCCGGTGAGGGCATCACGGCACGAGACGCCCGTCAGGCGCGCGCCCTCGCGAATCGGCGCGACTGCCTCCACATACGTCGCCACGACCGCGCCGGCCTGATCGGCCGCCATGGCCACGGTCCACGTCAGGCGGTCAGGATGGATCGTCTGGTAGTCGTACCAGATGGCGCCACCCGACAGGCCCTTTGCAGCAATGCCGGGAAAAAAGCGTTGTGTGGCGGCGGATGACTCAAGCCGCGTGTTCGGCAAATGCAGTTCGGGCGACACGTGCTGGTTGCGCGACTTCCCAATGACGTCGTACAGCTTGAACCCCGCGCGCACAGCCCACCGGGAGCGCCGGGTGCCGCGATACGTGCCAATCAGAAAGGGGAGGGGCCGCAGCAGATGCGGTGCGATCCGTGCCCAGGCGCGCCGTTCAGCGATCTGACTCCGGCACTTCAGGAGTTGGAACGATTGCAGCGCGCGCAGGCCTCCGTGAATGGTCCGCTGGTGATTGGCAGAAATCCCGCTGCCGACGTCATCCCGCTCGATG
>CAZAZR010000033.1:0-7604 GCA_964489685.1 uncultured Solibacteraceae bacterium
CGAGAAAGCTCATGCGGCCGGGCGCGTCCGGCGTGAGATCGTCTGCCTCCACTTAGTTGTGCTGTTGGCCGCGGGCGATCGTCTCGGGGTCGGTGGGTGATCCGATGGTCGCGGGGTCCGTCGCAGACGGCGCTTCGAGCACCGCCGCCGTGGCCGGCTTCTGCGCGGAGCGCTGCCGGTCCTCAAGAGAAATTTCCTCGTCCAGCGTGTGCTTCAGTTCGTTCGACGCCCGCTTGAACTCCTGAAGACTCTTGCCCAGCGACCGGCCAAGCTCGGGCAGCTTGCGGGGGCCGAACACGATCAGCGCCACGGTGAAGATGATGATGAGTTCGGGCATGCCGATCGAGCCAAACATGAGCGTTGCCTCCTGGGAACCGAAGAAGATTGAGTATACCGCAGCGACCCGGAACCGGCCTGTACTCATTGACTTGAGCGTGTTCGGGTGTACCATTATGGCGGATTTTGGGCACGGTTCCCGGAGGGAACCGTCTTTCTTTTTCGGGGGCCGAAACATGACGACGATGAAGCAATTGCTGGGAGTAAGCGTGATGGGGGCAATGCTGGCCACGGCCATTCCGGCCTTGGCTCAGACGACCACGCAACCCCAGTCACAGCCGCCCACCCAGACCGAGACGCGGGCGGCGACGGTGAGTGTGAGCGGCGACACCGGGCTGTGGTTCGTCCCGACCGCCCAGGTGCTGCCAAGCAAGAAATGGTCGGTCAGCTTCTACCGCGAAAACGCCGATTACGGACAGGGGTTCACCGACGCATCCAACCTGCCGGTCTCGTTTGCGGTGGGTCTGGGTAACCGGGCCGAGGTGTTCGGCAGCTTCACCACCGTCACCCGAATCGACCGGGACACGCGGCCGTTGTTCTTCGTCAGCCCAGCCGGTGCGCCCTCGGGGGCGGGCGGCGGTGTGGTGAATGAGTATCCGCTCGTGCGGCAGGGCTGGTTTGGCAATGGCCGTGGCGACCTGCGGGTGGGCGCCAAGGTCGCGGTGATTTCGCAGAGCGACAGCGCGGCCCTGGGCTTCGCGGTGCGTGGCGCGGCAAAACTGCCCACCGGCGATGACGCACTGGGTGCGTCGAGCGGCAAGGCCGACTTCACCATCGACGGCATTCTCAGCAAGCAGTTCCGCGTCATTGAGCTGTCAGCCTTTGGTGGCGCCATCTTGCGTGGCGACCCAGAGGGTTTCGACCTGACCAATGGCATCCGCTGGGGCCTGGGCGTCGGCTTCCCTGCCAACTCACGGCTCCGTTTTACGGCCGAACTCACCGGCGAAAAGTACCTCGACAACGTCGTCCTCGCGCCGGCGAACTTCACCGCAGTCGACGGCTCGATCGCGCCCACATCCACGAGCCTCGCCACCCCGGTGTTTGCCGCGGTCGGTGTGACGTGGCAGGCGTCCTCGGGCTTTTTCATCGGTGGCGGCCTGAACTGGTCTGGCACAACCGACGCGCGCAGCAATGCGCGTTGCCCCATCGCGTCACTGACCTGCTCGCCGTTTGGCGACAACAGCGGCGACGCGTTTGGTATCCAGTTCCGCATCGGCTACCACCCCGGTGCCCATGATGCGGCGGCGGCCGCAGCCGCCGCACGCGCCGCTGAAGATGCCGCTCGGCGGGCGGCAGACGAAGCGGCGGCTACCGCAACGGCCGCTGCGGCAGCTGCAGCGAAAACGCAGCCGACCAATCGCCCCCCGACCGTGCGCGCAGCATGCGACCCGTGTACGGTGGAAGTCGGCAAAATGTCCACCGTCTCGGCTGACGCGCAGGACCCCGATGGCGACGCGCTGACCTATCGCTGGACGACAAGCGCCGGAACACTTTCGACACCCACGAATCGGCAGTCGCCCTGGACCGCGCCGATGGTGGTGGGGCCGGTGCCGGTGACGATCACCGTGACCGATAGCCGAGGCGCCACGGCGTCTGCCTCAGTCACCATCCAGGTCGTGCAGCCGGTGGTGAAAGACTTCGTGTTCGAAGATGTCCACTTCGAGTTCGACCAGTTCTCCCTGCGGGCCGATGCGCTGAAAATCCTCGATGATGCGATTACGGCGATGCAGGCGAATCCGAACCTGCGGCTGGAAATCGAAGGCCACACCTGCAACGTTGGCACGTCCGAATACAACCTCGCCCTCGGTGAGCGCCGCGCGACGGCGGTCCGCAGCTACCTGAGTTCGCGCGGTGTCAGCCCCGATCGGCTGCGGATTGTCAGTTACGGTGAGGAACGGCCGAAGTACGACAACGCTCGCGAGGAAACCCGACGGCTCAACCGCCGGGCGGCGCTCGTGGTGCGGCTCCAGTAGCCACGCCCCTCGCTTCTATGTGACCATCCACGGGCCGAAGCGCCGCCGCTTCGGCCCGTGGTTTTTGTGCCCATGTCCATCCGCCAATCCTCGTCAGCCGACGTCATCCGCCTGATTGCGGAGCTGACTGCAGGTGACAGCCAACGCCGCGAGATGGCATTGGCGCGCCTGGCGGTCATCGGCACGCGGGCCACGACTCCCCTGTTGGCGGTGGCGGGCAGCGCCCAGCAACCGGCCGAAGCGCGCGTGGCCGCATTCGAGGCCCTTGAGGCGATTGGCGATAGCCGCGCGCTTCCGGCAGCGATGGCCGCGCTCGGCGAACCAGGGGAAGCCGTCGCCGTCGCAGCAATTGGCGTGATAGGACACGTGGCGCGGGAAAAAGACGCACGCGGCACCCGCGCGTTCGAGCGCCTGGCCGCCACGGCGCTCTCGGCCGGGTCGCCCACCGCGGTTCGACTGGCCGCTCTGGCCGCGCTCGACGGCCAACCTGAAAAGCTGCTGAAGCCCATTTACGAGGTGTTGGCGAAGGACCCGGCGTCGAAAGTGGTCGCCCGCGCGACGCGCCATCAGGCCGGGGCGGTGGAACCGCTTGAGGCCCTTGTCGCCCTCGGCCTGCCGGCCGACCCGGCTGTCGTGGCGGCGGTGGCGCGCGAAGACGGCGAACGGGCGCCGCTCGCGACGTTAAAACGGGCAGTGGAAATCGTGCGGAGCCGCCAGGAACAGGTGGTGGACGCGGAGGCGCGTGAACAGTGGGCGGTCGTCCGGGGCGTGCTGCACCAGCACCTGGCGGCCCGGGGGAGTCGCCTGGCGCTCTACGACTTGCGAGAAGCACTCGAAAGCGCGACCACGCACCTACCGGTAGGCTTCCTGTCAGCGGCGGCCGTGGTTGGCGATACGTCCTGTCTGATGCCGCTGGCGCGGGCCTGGGTGGATTCGGCCGCGATCGATCGCTCGTGGCGCGACCACCTGGCCGAGACTTTCGGTGCCATCGTGACCCGCGAAAAGCTCACGCGGCGCCACGCCGTGCTGAAACAAATTTTGGAACGCTGGCCGTCCGCCGGGGTGCTTGTGGCCATGGCAAAGAGATAGGGGGACGGGTGTGATTTCCACAGAAACGCGCGAATTGGGGACAGGCCTCGAAAACGACCTCTGAGGTAATTACCGATTCAAGTTGGCGGTAATTACCTCAGAGGTCGTTTTCCTGAGCTGAGGCCTGTCCCCAATTCCCGCGTTTCTGTGGAAATCACACCCGTCCCCACCTTCCCCCACGTCGCCCAGTTGCGGGAGGTGAGGCCGTCGCGGGTGGCGCGCGCCACGGCTTCGACCAGTGGCGTGGCCAGGATGCCATCGGGACACCACAGGTACGCCGCATGGGTCCCAAGGGCGAGGGCCCCAGGCGACCAGTCCATTTTCGTCAGCGGGGCCAGCGCGACCCGAGCCTTGACATCGAGATACGCCGAAACGAGCAGCCTCGAAGGATTGTCCACGGACGCGCCAAACGGTTGCTCGCGAATCACCGTCTCCACTTCAGCGGCCGACAGCACCACGACGCGCACCGTGAGGCTCAGTTCGTGTTGCAGCGCCCGCTCAAGGCGGGCGGCCAGTCGGCCGCCATCCGCAGACGCTCCACGCGGGCGGGTGAAGATCAGATTGCCCGTGGCGAGCATGGTGGCCACATCGCGCCACCCGATGGACTCGGCGATTCGGCGCAGGTCTCCCATGGCCAGCCGCTTTGCGCCGCCGACATTGATGCCGCGCAACAATGCGACATGCCTCATGGTCAGTAGGCTTTCGCGAACCACGCCTTTACAGTCGAGGGGCCATCGCACTTGACACACTGGCCCTCCACGCGTGGAGAACCCATGGGGATGTTGCGCAACGTGGCTTGCGTTTCGGCCTTGATGGCCGCTTCGCAGGCGGCGCTACCGCACCAACTCGCAATGACGAAGCCGGGCCGCCCTTCCATGGCCGCAGCAAACTCCGTCCATGTAGCGGCTTCCGACGTGTGCGTCTGACGAAACTCGAGCGCCCGCGCCAGGAGGTTGTCCTGGATGGCCTGAAGCAGCTCGGGCACGCGTGTCGCCAGTTCGGCCATCGGGATGGATGCCTTCTCACGCGTATCACGCCGCGCCGAGAACACGGCGCCCTTCTCAATGTCCTTCGGCCCCACTTCAAGGCGAAGCGGAACGCCTCGCAACTCCCATTCGGCGTACTTCCAGCCCGGCGAATTTTCCTCAGTCGCGTCAAGCTTCACACGTACACCGATCGCCGTCAGTTGATCCCGGATGGCCTCACACGTCGGCAGCACGGTCTCTTTCCAGTTGCCTCGCGGGATCGGCACAATCACCACCTGATGCGGCGCCACGGCCGGCGGCAGCACCAACCCGCTGTTGTCGCCGTGGGTCATGATGAGCGCGCCGATGAGCCGCGTAGAGACGCCCCACGACGTCGTCCAGGCGTGCTGCATGGTCTTGTCGCGGCCCTGAAACTGGATCTCGAACGCCTTCGCGAAATTCTGCCCCAGGTTGTGAGACGTGCCGGCCTGCAGCGCCCGGCCGTCGCCCATCAGCGCCTCAATCGAAAACGTGTGCGAGGCGCCCGCGAATTTCTCACTGTCGCTCTTCACACCGTCCACCACCGGCATCGCCAGTTCACGTTCGGCGAAGTCCTTGTAGAGCGCCAGGATCTTCAACGTCTCCTCTTCCGCTTCATCGGCGGTCTCGTGGGCCGTATGGCCTTCCTGCCACAGGAACTCGGTCGTGCGCAGGAACGGCCGCGTCACCTTTTCCCAGCGCACCACGTTGGCCCACTGGTTGATCAGGATCGGCAGGTCGCGCCACGACTTCACCCACTTGGCGTACATCGTACCGACGATGACTTCCGAGGTGGGCCGAACGATGAGGCGCTCTTCGAGTTCTTCATCACCACCGCGTGTCACCCACGCCACCTGGGGTGCAAACCCCTCGACGTGGTCCTTCTCCTTCATGAGCAGGCTCTCAGGAATGAAGAGCGGGAAATACGCATTCACATGGCCGGTCGCCTTGAAGCGGGCATCCAGCAGTCGCTGGATGTTCTCCCAGATGGCGTACCCATAGGGACGAATGACCATGCACCCCTTCACGGGCGAGTAGTCGGCCAACTCGGCACGGCGCACCACATCGAGATACCACCGCGAAAAATCCTCGGACTGCGGCGTAATTTCGGTCACAAACGCGTCTTTTTTCGGCTCTGACAAGGGTACCTCACGTCTCCTGTTATCCTACACGACGAGCGATGGCTGTCATTCGACTGGACGTCACACACGCGGGTGGTTCGTATCCCGTACTCATCGGCGCCGCGCTCACGCGTCGGGTGGGCCAGGTGCTGGCCGAACAACGCCTCATCGCCAATACGGTGATTGTCAGTTGTCCGCCAGTGTGGCGACTGCACGGCGGACGGATGAAGGGCGTGCTCGGTGGGCAGCAGCCGTTGATCATGCCTGACGGCGAAAAAGCCAAACACCTTGCCACGGTGGCGCGACTGTACGATGGCATGTGTGACCGCCGGATCGACCGGTCCGCCCTCGTTATTGGCCTGGGCGGCGGTGTGGTCGGCGATACGGCCGGATTCGCCGCCGCCACATACCTGCGCGGCCTCCGTCTCGTGCACATTCCCACAACACTGCTCTCACAGGCGGACAGCGCGATTGGTGGAAAGGTCGGCGTCAACCTGCCGTCGGGCAAGAACCTGGTCGGCGCCTTCCACGCACCATCGCTCGTGATCTGCGATCCGGAGCTGCTCGATACGTTGCCGCGCCGCGAGTTTCGCGCCGGCTTGTACGAAGCGGTGAAGTACGGCGTCATCGGCTCACGACCGCTCTTCGACTACATCTCAGACCACCTGCCCGCGATCTTCAACAAAGACCCTGAGGTACTAACGCCGCTCATCGCGGACTGTTGCCGGATGAAGGCCATGGTGGTGATGGCCGACGAACGCGAACAGGGGTTGCGTCGCACGCTGAACTTCGGCCATACGGTGGGACATGCGCTTGAAGCGATCAGCAAATATCGCCTGTTCAGGCACGGTGAAGCGGTGGGCTACGGCATGCTGGCGGCCGCGGCGTTGTCGGTCAAGCGCGGGATCTTTCCTGCGGAAGACATGGAAGCGCTCACGTCCCTCATTGCCCGCATGGGTCCCCTGCCGTCAACGGCCGGCCTGAGCGCCTCGGATGCCCTCGATGCGATGCGGAGCGACAAAAAAGTGTCGAAGGGCACTCTGCACTTCGTGCTCCCAGTCCGCCTCGGCGCCACCTCCGTCGTTTCTGACGTGACGACGAAAGAGCTGAGGGCCGCCCTTCGAACCATCGGGATTCGCTAGGAGCCTGCGCCCCCTCGCAGCCACCCAGGCGGCACACCTTCCCGCCGCGCCTCGTCCTCGATATCGCTGATCGCTTCCACGCCCGCCGCCACCTGTGCGCGCATACGCTCGAGTTCGGCGATCGCACGCAGGCGTTCGGCGACCAGGGCAGCGCGCTCCAGTGGCGCGTCGCGGTTGGCCACATCGCGGGTCAACGCATTCACACGGCTTTCAAGGGCGGTCACGATCAGTCGGTCGCGCTCCACGTCGGCGCGCGCCTTGAGCATACGGGCGCGCCACCACGTTTCGTCCTTGTTCTCGACAAGTTTCTCGACAGATTTCGTGGCGCCGGCCGTTTCGTCAGCCATCACCACAGGCGGTGGCACCGGAGGCATAGAGCGCTCGGGCACGGGGCCCAAGTCGGCATCGGTCACCACCCGCGACGGCGCCGGCGTCGCGGCACGTCGCACGGCTTCACGAAAGGCCAGTTCGCCCAGGCTGGCCGGCGGAGTGTTCCAGACCCCCAGGAAGGCCTGCATGAGTGAGACGATGACCAGTATCGACATGATTACTCCTCCCTCCACGACACGGTCCTGACCTGTCCAGCCTCTCGCCGGACGTGCGCGACGACGACGCGGGCCGCTCCCCCCTGTGAAAAAGCCTCTCCTCGGATCATAAGCATTCCGTTGAGGTCTGTGCCGGGTATTCCATCCCCGTCCATGACATCGTCGGCAATCCAGATAGCGATGCGCAGGGACGAGGCTGGTAGCTCGGGCAGCCGGCCCCAGGCGACCAGCCGCCAGCGAGGTGTATCGGGCCCGAGCGGCCAGCGGCGAGAGGCTTCGGCGTCCAACTCGACCGTGCGTGCGACGAGATCGATGGTCTCACCGGGCCAGATGGCCATCACCGGCGCTGACGGGCCCAGGGCCGACACAGTGCCCGCTGAAGGCCAAAGCGTGG
>CAZAZR010000033.1:7614-10056 GCA_964489685.1 uncultured Solibacteraceae bacterium
GATAGCGGCTGCCTGGCGACCGCATCAATCGCCAGGTTTGCGGCAGCGCTGGCCGCATACGCCGTCTGGACGGCTCGCAGGTGCGCGTGCGCGATTCGGCGCTCTGTATGACCGAGCAGGGCCAGCCCTCCGCAGAGCGAAGCCACACACACCGTAAGCACCAGCACAATCAGTACCATGCCCCACCCGGCCCTCCACCCGCGCCGATGCGCGAGAGGTTTGGCGGTGTCACATCAAACACCACGCGGTAGTCGGGGAGCGGGTTGCGTGGCCCTGCCGCGCGCAACATGACGACGACACGGACGCGGCGGACGCGCAGGAGATCGGCATCAAACGTGGTCCCGCCGGCGCTGCACCACGGTCCATCCGTAAACATCGTCAGCGGCAACGCGGCCAAACCGTCGCTGTTGACGGTGAGGGTGACGCCGCCACGCCAGGTTCCGGCCATGTCAAAGAGGCAGTTCTCGGCGCCCGGGTCTGGGCGCGGCACCTGAGGTGGTTGGGGGTCGCCGAAGTACTCAAATGCCAGCCCTGTCACTTCATCCACCACCGGCTGATCGCTACCGTCTGCGTCGTAGAGCCGGAGTTGTCGCTGTGCCGCATCGAAGTAGTACGCGCGAATGACCACCTCGGAAACAGTCGAACCCGCGGCAAACGCCCCAGCCGGAGCGCCAAGGCTCCGTACGCTCGTTCCCCCGGCGTCGTCATCCAGGACGCCGAGGAGTTCGGCGCGGCCAGGCGCATCGAAGACCGCCAGCGTCGCGCCTCGTGTGAGTTGGCACGGCAATGCCCCGCCGGCGCACGGTGCAAGCACGATGCGTCCGAGCGACGGTACGCCGCCGACGGCAAGGGTGGTCTGGATGATGGTGTCGGGCACATAAGCCAGCGTGAGCGCGTCGGCCCTCGCTATGGTGACCGCGTCTGGCCGCACGCGGCCCACCCGTCGTGGCCACAGCGGCGCGAACGCGCGACCAAGCGGACCAGACATCGGCCCCCGGTCGAGCCCCGCACCCGCAAGGCGCAGATCGCGTCCAAGCGTCTCGGCGATGACCCGAGCCCGCTGCTGCGCGTCCATCATGCGCGATTGCGATCGCGACAACCCGTCTGTGGTGGCCACCAGCATGGCAACGGCCGACACGACGAGCAAGGTCAGCGCCAGCGCCACCATCAACTCAGCCAATGTGAATCCTGAAGCACCGCGGGTCATCGGCTCTGCTCCTCCGAGGGTGGACAACACCCCACCACAGCCTGAATCTCGGCTACGCGCCCGGCATCCACCGCCACAACTTCCACGACGACCGACGACGCGGCAGACGCCGCCCATCCCGTGGTGATGGTCCATCGACGCGTAAAGAAGGCCGACACGGCAGGCGCAGAGCTGCTGTCGGCCGCGAAATAGTCCTGCGCGGTGCCGGCCGACAGCGTGGCCGGCGCCGCCCGCAGTTGCTCGACCTTCTGCATCGCGAGGAGGGTCGCGGCGGTACTGACACGCGCCGATCGAATCAAGGTTGCGGCGTTGGCCAACAACCCCAAGGCCCCGGTGACGAGCACTGAAACCAACGCCAACGCGACCAGCACTTCAACCAGGGTGAAACCGCGACTTGACGAAGGCTGGGGCACACGAGAGGACACTGCAACTCCCGGGCCAGAGGGCCAAAGGGCGCGACTCCGCGTGAAAGTGTCTCAAAAGCAATGCGTGGGGACGACGCAGTTGCAGAAACTGCCAATCGGGCGTCGCCGCTCCAGGCACAAACTGAAATGGCTACAGCGACAACGTGCCCAGGTACCAGTCGATCAGGCTCTGGCCCCACACCGACGACACGAGCGCCGCCACCGACAGGAACACGCCGAACGGCAACTTGCTCTGCATCGTGCCCCGGCCCGCGATGGCGATGCCGATGCCCACGAGCGCACCAACGAGACTCGACAGCAACAGGACCACCCACACATGGGGCCAGCCAAGGAACGCACCGATCATCGCGAGCATCTTCACGTCACCCAGCCCCATAGCGTCCACGCCTCTGGCGAACTTCCAGGCCGCGCGGATCAGGAGCAGCACGCCGGCGCCGACCACCGCGCCAATGAGACTCTCCAACACTCCCGGAGGCCCGATCAGGCTGAACGCCACACCTGCGCCAATGCCGAAATAGGTCAGGGGGTTCGGCAGGCGGAATGTCTCAAGGTCGGTGGCCAGGAGCGCCACCAGCAGCGACGAAAACACGAGTCTCGATGCAAGGAGCACGCCCATGGCCCACGCCTCGACCGGCGACCCCGGCAGCATAACGCCCTGAAGGAGGAACACGGCTCCGGTCGCCAGTTCGACCATCGGGTACCGGCCACTGATCGGCGCGCGGCACGTCCGGCACTTCCCTCCGAGCCAGAGCCAGCTCAGGACCGGGATGTTGTCGCGCCACACCAACTGTGTGCCGCACCTGCGGCACC
>CAZAZR010000033.1:10066-12320 GCA_964489685.1 uncultured Solibacteraceae bacterium
GCCGACCATCAATCCGAACACGAACAGGACGCCGAGTTCGACTGGCGTCATCGCGCCTTGTCCTGGCGCAGTTCACGCAGCCGGCGCTCGGCCAGTTCGCGAATCCACTTCTCGTCGGATTTCGCCAGTTCGGTAAACATCACGATGGCGCCTTCCCGGCCGCCGCCCTTGGCCAGTGTATTCGCTGCGAGCGGCCCGAGCCACGGTGGCGCGCCCGGCATGAGGCCCGCACGCTTGAACTCGTTGGCGGCCGCCACCAGATCATTTCGATGCCAGTAGTGCACGAACCCCAGTGCCTGGGCGTACTGCCATCGCGGCTCCACACGCAGGCCTTTCTCGAGCAAGGCGATCGCCAGATCCGTACGGCCCGCGCCGTCGGGCGGTGGCTCCGACATGAAGATCGCGCCGAACTGGTACGCCACGGAAAAGTACGGGTCGAGTGATGTGGTCAAATCCAGCAACGGATCCAGCAACTCGTAGCCGCCACTGAAATGCTGCGACTTGCGTTCGCTCGCGTAGTACTGGACGGTGCGGATCCAGTAGACATCCGCCATCACCGCGTCAAATGACAGCGCCAGGCGATCGGCCACCCGGCCGCTCGTCAGGTACAACAGCCGCTCCTCTGACGCCTGGCGGGGATACAGCCGGTCGCGCGCATCGAGTGTCACGGCCGCCAGCCCGATACCCGCGGCCACGCCGAGATAGACGCCGATGGCCTTTCCGGACAAGGTCACTTGAATTCCCGGCGCGAGAAGATCGCCACCGCGCCGCCCACCAACGCGCCCGCGTAACACGCGGCGTACGCCACCGTCATCGCCACGTACGCCCAGGGCACCGGCGGCCGGCCATTCACCACATCGGCCTTGATGTCGAACGCCGAAAACGCCGGCACGATGACGCCCACGGCGCGCACCACCGACGCCAGCATCGGCGAACTGACGATGCCGCTGAAGCCGCGCAGGTCCTCGCTGAAGAGACCCACGACAAACACGCCCAAGGTGAGTCCGGCCGAAAGAATACCGCTCGATGAGAAGGTGGAAAAGAACAAGGCCACCGCCGTCAGCAGCGCCAATTCGGCGAGGATCAGAATCACCGCTTTGAAGAGCGCCAGATCGGGCATCTTCCATTCGAGCCAGGCAAGGAGCGCGAACAGCGCCAGCGCCATCATCAACAGATTGACCGCGATGGTCCCGACCAGTCCGACGAACTTGCCCACCACAAATTCCCAGCGGTGCACCGGCTTGGCGAGCAACGCGTAGACGCTGCGTCGTTCAATTTCCCTGGCCACCAGACCCACACCGATAAACACCGCCATCAGGACGCCGGCCAGTTCCAGCGTGGCCAGGCCAATGTCCTTGATGATTTTCACGTCCTGGCCAGCTGTGATCTGGCCGATCAGCACTGACGCCGCAACCAGGATCAGCGCGAAACCGGCAATCGCGAACAACACGCGATCGCGCACACTCTCCTTGAAGACGTGCCAGGCCACCAGCCGCACGCGCGTCACGACACCTGCTCCACGAAGACATCTTCCAGCGTGGCCCGCGTGGGTGTCGCCGACACCAGCGCGCCACCCAACTCGACCAGCGCCGCAATGAACGGCTCAGGCCGTTCGCCTTCACGCAGTTCGAACGTGTAACGTCCATGCGCAATCCGGGTTGTGCGCGTCGTGCGCGCCTGCAGGGCGGACACGGCGGCGGGCGACAGACTGGCGGCGATCACTTCCCACCCACCGGCCGTGCCGGCGGTCAGGTCCCCCACCGCCCCGCAGGCCATCAGGCGCCCACGGGCGAGGATGGCCACCCGCGAGCACATGGTTTCAGCGTCCGACAGGATGTGTGAGCTGAACAGCACGGTGCGGCTGCCATCGCGGAGCTTCAAGATCAGCTCCCGGACTTCGCGCCGCCCAATCGGATCGAGCCCCGACATCGGCTCGTCGAGAATCACGAGCGACGGTTCATTGATCAGCGCCTGGGCCAGGCCCACGCGCTGCAGCATGCCCTTGGAATACTGTCGCATGGGCCGCCGCCGGGCGTCGCCCAGCCCCACGTCGTCGAGCACCTGCCCCACGCGGCGGGTGCGATCGGCGCCGAAGATACCGCACAACCCCGCGAAATACGCCAGCAACTCTTCGGCCGTCAGGTGGTCGTAGAACACCGGATGCTCGGGGAGAAACCCCAGGGCCGCGCGGGCCGCACGATCGCCAGGGGCGCCGCCAAAGACAGTCACGTGCCCCGACGTCGGGCGCAGCAGG
>CAZAZR010000033.1:12330-30612 GCA_964489685.1 uncultured Solibacteraceae bacterium
GGCCGGTAATCAGTTTGAGGGTGGTGGTCTTGCCGGCGCCGTTCGGGCCCAACAGGCCAAACACCTCGCCACGCGCGAGCTCGAACGACACGTCGTCGAGCGCACGCTGCGTTCTCCGGCCCAGGAGGCCGGTGGCAAAGTCTTTTGTCAGGTGATCAAGTCGAAGGACGACAGACACAACATCAATCGGGCTTCTTCAACTCATGTTCGATGGCGAGCCGGAAGTACGCCGACGGCAGGTTGGCCGTCAGTCGCACGCCGTTCACGAAATACGTGGGGGTTCCGCCGATGCGCAACGCCACACCGTCCGACACGTCCTGGCGGATGCCCACCAGCATCTGCGGATACTGCTCGGCGAAGTTGGCCAGGCCCGTGACGGCCTTGAGCCCTTCGGTGACGATGTCCACGCCACCGACCAGTCGCGTCTGGTTGGTGAACAACCACGCTTCCATTTCGTCGGCCTTGCCCACGGCGCGCGCCATGCGCACCGCGGCCGACGCCTCACACGACGCATAGTGATTCATGTTCGGCGTCGAAAAATTGCACTCGCCTTCAAGGGGAAAATCCTTGATGACGTATCTCACCGCGCCGGGATGTGTTTTGGCGAACTCGTCGATCACGGGCTTGAGCACCGCCCATCCCTCGCGACACGACGGGCACTGAAAGTCGTTGAACTTGACCACCACCACCTTGGCGCCTTCGGCCGGCACGCCGGTCTGTTCGCGCGGGGCTTTGTCCCACTCCAGCAGCCAGGCCTGCTGCTGATCGGCTGGGGGCGGCGCGGCCTGATTGACCTGCGCTGCGGCTTCGGCCGCCGTGGTGGGCTGGGTGTCGTGCGGAAAGAACGCCAGCGTGCTGGCGACGCCGGCCAGAAACACCACGGCAACCGTCAGCATGGCCGGATTCTTCATGACGCCCCTCACATCCTCGACCACCCGGGCAGGTAGTTCGCCCATAGGCACAGAAGACGAGACGCCGGAAAGCACAAAAATGGCGATGACACACACGTAGGTGCCGATGCACAACAGGCACGCCGTCCCAAGGATGAAGAACGAGGCGTACGCAAGGTAAAGAATTACCGCGAGGCCGATTGTGGACCACGCGAAGAGGTACGCGCCCACCGGACTTGTCGGCGCCTTGCTTCTGGCGTCCACGGGGGCAGGGGCGCCGCCAAACGCGGCGAGCACCACGGCCAAGCCAAACCAGATGAGGCCGCCAATGGCGGTGGACACGCCCTGGAATGAGCCGTACTGGCTCAGGTAGACCTGTGAGCAATTGAAGGTGGCGTTGACGTCACAGAAACTTGTGTAACTCGGGTCGGTCAGCAACTGGTAGTGCACCCAGGCGGATGCGCCAGCAAACCCCAGCCCCACAAGACCGAACAACAACACCAGCGACCGGATACGAGGAGTCATACGGGGGTGTTGTACCACAAGAGAGACGTCAAAAAGAATCCGCCGCTCAGGTCCGGAGCGAAAGCCCGGCCCTGAGCGGCGGCACTAACCTGACCGATCAACCGATCGGAATCGCGGGAAGACCGAACGGCTCGGTCGGCGCCGTCGCCAACCACACCTGATAGACCGTGTTGCCCGCGTTGGTCGCGTAGGACTTGCTGCCCGTCGTGCCGTAGCCGCTCGGCACGGCCGACGCGTAGTAGGCCGTCTGCGTCACAACCGTGTTGCAGTCGGCCGGACCCGCTGCCGAACCGGCACCCGCCGCCAGGGCGAAGTTGTAGCCGCTCTTGACCGGAGCCAACACGCCGAGGTCCGCCGAGATGAAGCCCATCGTCGGCGACGGCGTCGCGAGCACCACGAACGAAACGGCGTAGCCGTTGTTGCCGCAGGAGGCGGAATACGCAACTTCTGAGGAGTTGACGACCTTCAGCGATGCAAGCGCCGACGTCTCGTTACCGCTCATACGTGCGCGAAGCAGTCCCGGCACGGCGATCGCCGCGATGATGCTGATGATTGCCACCACGATCAACAATTCGATAAGCGTAAAACCCTGGTCTCGTTTGCCCGTCATGATTCAGTATCCCTTCATATCGGCCCCGATGTCCGCCTCGTCATGAAGCGGGCTCACCGTGGCACCATCCGGCAACTCTCTTAGGCAACTTCGGTACCAGTTCCAGACACCGGCGGATGATTTCCTGTAACCCACTATAATGCATGGACTTACTGGAATCATCCCCTACCGGCCGTCGCCACTGGCCCCTCTGCCTCACCTTTAAGACGTCACATTTGTCATCTGCGGCTTGGTATTTGTCAGTCCGTCGCCAGGGCCCGTCACATCACGCCAGTTGGTTGATCAACTCGAACAGCGGCAGATACATCGAAATAATGATGCCGCCCACAATGACACCGAGGATGGCGATCATCACTGGTTCGAGCACGGTCAACAGGCCGGCGACAGCCACATCCACTTCTTCTTCGTAAAACTCTGCAATTTTGGCGAGCATCAGGTCCAGGGCACCCGTGTTTTCACCGGCGCCGATCATCTGCGCCACCATCGGGGGGAACACACCTGTGGCTCGCAGCGGCGCGGCGATCGTCTCACCACGCTCGATCCCGACGCGTGCCTTCCTCACGGCCGCCTCGACGACCGCGTTGCCGGAGGTGCGGCCGGTAATATCGAGGCCTGTCAGGATTGGCACGCCGGCGCTGATCAAGGTACTCAAGGTGCGGCAGAACCGCGCGACCGCCACTTTCCGCAGAATTGGCCCCAACAGCGGCACCCGCAACAACGCGCCGTCAATTTTCAGACGCCCCGCCTCGGTGGCGTAGTAGCGACGGGTGACAAACGCCAGCGCAAATCCGCCCGCGATGAGGGCCGGCAGCGCAAAGATGAACAGCTCGCTCGCCCGGATCACGATTCTGGTCGCCAGCGGTAATTTGGCGCCCAGACCTGCGAAGAGCGACGCGAAGGTCGGGATCACCTTCCACAGAAGTACGCCGACCACGATGGCCGCGATGGTCACGACCGCGGCAGGATAGATCATCGCCGCCCGCACCTGCGCCTGCAACTTCACCTGTTTTTCGATGTAGGTAGACAGGCGCTTGAAGATCGTGTCCAGAATACCGGCCGATTCACCCGCAGCCACCATGTGCGTGAACAACGCACTGAAGGCGTGGGGCTGATGCGTCATCGCCTCGGCCAATGACGCACCGGCCTCCACGTCGACGCGGACCGCCCGAACGGCTGCGGCCAGCCGCTTGTCGGGCTCCTCCTTCGCCAGCAGTTCCAGGCACTGCACCAGCGGGAGGCCGGCGTCGATCATGACCGACAGCTGCCGCGTGAACACGGCCAGACTCTTGGCCGGAACTTTGCGCGCCCGCTTGGCGGGCACCACCGTCGCCGCGCGCCTGGGTGCGGCCACCGACGCCACTCGTTGAGCTCCTGCGCCGCTCATACCTTCTCCCGCCCACGTTCAAGGATCTGCAGCAATTCCTCCCGATTCGATGACGCGGCCAGGCCTGTCTCACGCGAGACGACCCGGCTCATCATCAGTTTCGCCAACGCCTGATTCATGGTCTGCATGTTGAACTTGTCCTGTCCCGACTGCATGGTCGAGTAGATCTGGTGCACTTTGTCTTCGCGGATCAGGTTCCGGATCGCCGGCGTGGCCACAAGAATTTCAAGGGCCGCCGCCCGACCCGTCCCGTTCGCCTTGGGCAGCAGCGCCTGACAGACGATCCCCTCAAGGACGAGGGAGAGTTGCGCCCGAATCTGGCCCTGCTGCTCGGCCGGAAAGGCGTCGATGATTCGCGTCATTGTCTGCGCGGCCGAGTTGGTGTGGAGCGTGGCCAGGGTCAGATGCCCTGTTTCAGCGAGTCGCAACGCCGACGCCATGGTCTCCAGATCGCGCATTTCGCCGACCAGGACGACGTCGGGGTCTTCACGCAGGGCGCCACGGAGGGCATTGGCAAACGTCTTGGTATCGGCATGTAACTCACGCTGATTGACCAGGGCCATCTTGTGTTCATGCAGGTACTCAATCGGGTCTTCGACCGTGATGATGTGGGCCGCGCGAGAGGCGTTGATGCGATCGACCATGGCCGCAAGCGTGGTGGACTTTCCGCACCCGGTCGGTCCGGTCACCAGCACCAATCCGCGTGGTCGGTCGGCGAGCTTCGCCAGCACCGGCGGCAGGCCGAGATCCTCGAGGGTCGGAATGCGCTCGGGCACCAACCGGAAGACGGCGCCAACGGCGCCCTTCTGGCGAAACACGTTGCACCGGAACCGGCCGACGCCCTTCAGGCCGAACGCGAGGTCCTGTTCCCAGTTTTCCTCGAAGACCTTCTTCTGCGCATCCGTCAGCACCGAATACACCAGCGACTGCGTCAGTTCGGGTGTCAGCACCGGCTGATCCAGGCGTTGCAGCAGGCCGTTCACGCGCACCTGCGGCGGGCTGTTCACCGACAAATGGAGGTCCGATCCCCCCAGTGAAAGCGTGGTCGTCAACAAATCAGGCAACGTCATCACACCACCGTCTCCCGGATTACGTCATCCACCGTGGTCAGCCCCTGGCGCACCATCTGCAATCCGCTTTGACGCAGCGTCACCATTCCCTCGTCCATGGCCTGCCGCCGAAGTTCGGACACCGGTGCCCCATCCAGAATCAGCTTCCGAATCGTTTCCGACGATGCCATCACCTCGAACAGGCCGACACGGCCCTTGTAGCCGGTGCCTCCGCAGCGCGTGCAACCCCGGCCGCGCTGGACCACCAGCTTCGAGACCTCATCGGCAGAAAATCCCGCCTCGATCAGGAGGCTTGGCTGGAGATGGTCCACCTCTCGGCATTGATCGCAAATGCGCCGCACCAAACGCTGGGCCACAATGAGCTGCAGTGAACTGGCGACCAGGAACGGATCGACGCCCATGTTGATCAGGCGGCCCACAGTGCTGGGCGCGTCGTTCGTGTGCAGTGTGGACAGCACCATATGGCCGGTGAGCGCGGCCTTGACGGCGATGGCCGCCGTCTCGGCATCACGGATTTCGCCGACCAGAATGACATTGGGGTCCTGGCGCAGGAACGAGCGGAGCGCCGTGGCGAACGTCAGGCCGATCCCGTCACGGACCTGCACCTGGTTGATGCCAGCGAGGTTGAACTCCACCGGGTCCTCGGCGGTGATGATGTTGACGCCGGGCTGGTTGAGCTGCGAGATCGCCGAGTACAACGTGTTGGTCTTGCCGCTGCCCGTCGGGCCGGTGACCAACACCATCCCCCATGGCCGGCGGATCGCGGCGGAAAACCGCGCAAGCGCGCTCGCCTCGAAGCCCAGTTGCGTCATGTCCAGGCGCAGTTGCTGACGGTCCAGCAGTCGAAGCACGATCTTTTCGCCAAACAGTGTGGGCAGACACGAGACGCGAAAGTCGATCTCGCGAACCATCTGTTCACCAGGCACGCCCTGGTCATTGAAGCGCGCCTTGATGCGGCCGTCCTGCGGCAGGCGTTTCTCGGCAATGTCGAGCTGCGCCATGATCTTCAGGCGCGAGGTGATGGCGTCGCGGTACTTCAGCGCAGGGGCCAACACGGGCTGCAACACCCCGTCAATGCGGAACCGGATCCGCATTTCGCGCTCATACGGCTCCAGGTGAATGTCGCTCGCCCCCCGATGGATGGCCGACAGCATCAACGCATTCACGAGCCGGATGACCGGCGCCTCGATGTTCTGCCCTTCAAGGGTGTTGGTATCGTTGGACAGAGTCTCGCCAACAAGCTCAAGCCCCTCGTCGCCGCCACTCAGGTCTTCAAGGGCCTGCGTCACGGCGTCGGTGGACGACGTCGTGCCTCCGGTGGCCGCCCCGCGGCCGTAATAGCGCGCAATGGCTTCGCGCAGGGCCATTTCCGACGCCACCACCGGCTCAATCTGCAGCCCCGTCATGAACTTGATGTCGTCCATGGCGAAGACGTTGGTGGGATCGGCCATCGCCAGCGTCAGCGCGCTCCCCGAGCGGGCCACGGGAATGACCAGATACTTGATGGCGGTCTCAACCGGCACCAGCTTCACAACGGCCGGGTCCAGTTCAAAACTGCCCAGCGCGATCGCGGGCACCCCGTACTGACGGCTCAGGACAGACGTGATCTCATCGTCTTTGACGAGGCCCAGTTTGACGAGGCTCAGGCCCAGCCGGCCACCGTTGGAGCGTTGGTGCGCCAGCGCTTCCTGCAGTTGGACAGGCGTGATGCGCTTTTCGCGCAGCAGCAGTTCACCCAGACGTACGGCCATGGCCCCCTAGTTCCAAGAACTGCGAGCGCGTCGCGCGCCCGTCACACAGCCGGTCCCGGAAGTCCTACCAGCCTGCACGCAGTGCCAGACCGAACCCCCGCTCTCCTTGCGCCCGCCCGTGGGTCACGTGGCCGTCCAGCCACGCCCCTGGCCGCAGCGCGACACTCGCCCCAAGTGAACCCACCGGCGCGCGGGCACCCTCAAGATTCCAGCGTGCCCCGCCCCGGACGGCCAGACGGGACCCGATGGTTTGCTCGGCCCCAACCGCCACCATCCGACTCGGTCCATCCGGGAGATCGGCCGTATTCAAATCCAGATCCACAGCAAAGATCAGGCCAGCCGCCGGCAGCACGGCCAGGCCCACACGGGACCGCCGTTTGAGCTCGATCTCAGTTCCGGCCGGTCCCTCAAACGTTGGAGATCGCAGATTCCGCACCGTCCAGCCGACCCGGAACACGCGGGCATCGAACATCACCGAGGTATCGAGGTCGAAGGCCCCGTGGGTGACCCCGTTCCGATCGGCTCCCGCGTTGAGGGCGTCGCCCGTGGTCGCTTCGGCGGCGGGGCCCGTGGCCACAGTGCCCCGCACGTATTTCACCGTGGTGCCCACCACCAGGCCCTCGGTGAGCGTCTGGAGCACGGTGGCGCCCCAGTATCTGGTTGAGAACCGGCGTGCGATCAGCCCTGTCGCGGCCGCGTCGTCTTCCAGGACGGTCTCGTCGAAACTGCCGTAACTCAGTCCAATTGGCCATGTGCCCAAACTGACAAACTTGGCCGAGCGCTGCCATGGGCCGGCCACAGGCGCCCCGTTTCGATCACCGTTTCGAAAGCGGACCCACTCAATTGTCGCCCCGGCCGGTTGGCCGCTCGCCAACCCGGCCGGGTTCCAGAACACCGCACTCGGGTCGTCGGCCACGGCCACGAAGGCTCCCCCCATGCCAAGCGCTCGGCTCCCCACCACCTCGAAGGTCTGTTGCGCGACAGCCGCCGCCGGCACCGCCGCAACCAGCGAGAGACACCCATAGAGTGAAACCAGAATTTGGCGCATGGGTCGAGCCTATCAGGAACCCGAACGTGGCTCGCGCCGTATGTGTTCGGGGCGGTACAATATGGGGCTACCCCCACGCGGCGACGTGACGCCGAGGAGACCGCTACCATGTCCGACGTGAACACCACCGCCGATCCAACCCTCACTGCGGCTCCCATGCCGAATCTGATTTCGCGTGCCATCGGTGTCATCACGTCACCTGGCGCGACGTTCGCCCACGTGGCCCGGGCGCCGAAGGTGGCGGGCATGCTCTTTCTGGTGTCGCTCATCCTGGGTCTGGCTCAGGGCTTGCCACAGCTGACCGAGCGGGGCCGCGCGGCGGCGCTCGACATGCAGATCGAGCAGATGGAACGCTTCGGTGTCCAGGTCACACCCGAGATGACCCAGCAGATGGAGCAGCGCTCGCGCTCCAACCTGGGGGCGTACACCTCAATCGTCGTGATGTTCGTCGGCATTCCCTTCGGGGCGGTGATCATCACGGTGCTGCTGTGGGTGGCGTTCAATACGATCATGGGGGGCACCGCATCCTTCAAACACGTGATGGCGGTCGTCGCTCATTCGCAAGCCGTCACTGCGCTCGGCGCCCTCATCGCGGCGCCAATCATGTATGCGCGCGGGGTCATGAGTACCAGCATCGCGAACCTTGGCGCGTTGCTGCCGATGCTGGACGAAACCAGCTTTCTGTCCAAGTTTCTCGGGGGCATTGATCTCTTTGTGATCTGGTGGGTGGTGGTGCTGGCCATCGGGCTCGCCGCGCTCTACCGGAAAAAGACCAGCAGCATCGCCACGGGGCTCTTCATCGTGTACGGCTTGATCCTCATCGTGGTTGCGTACTTCACTGCAGGGTAACAATGAATCGGAAAAAAATCATCATCGGCGCTCTCATCATCGTGGTCATTGGCGCCGTTACGTATGCGAACCTGAACTTCACGCGAACCAGTGGGATCGAGGTCAACATCGAGAAACTCGCGATGCGCGACCTGGAAGCGATCGTATCGGCCAGCGGAAAGATCCGTCCGAAGAAATCTGTGAACATCAGCGCCGACACGATGGGCAAGGTCGTGGGCCTCGCCGTGAACGAGGGCGACCTGGTTACGGCCGGCCAGTTCCTGCTGCAGATTGATCCGCGGAACCTTCAAACGCAGGTCAACCGCACCAGCGCCAGTCTCGCGGCCGCCCAGTCGCAGTTGGCGGAAACGCGCATCGCCGTCGAAAACGCGCGCACGAACCTCAAGCAGGCCCAGGACAACCTGGAGCGCCAGCGCGAACTCATCAAGTCGGGGCTGACCCCGCGCGAGACACTCGACCGGGCAGAAAATGATGTCAAGTTGCGTCAGTCCGACCTCACGCAGCGCGAACAGTCGGTCAAGACGCAGGAAACGCGCATCAAGCAGGAAGAAGCGAACGTCGAGAACGCGCAATATGACCTGAACAAGGTCCGCATCGCGTCGCCCATCTCCGGCATCGTCACACGGCGCAATATCGAAGAAGGCGAAACGGTGGTCGTCGGCACCATGAACAATGCCGGCACCGTGCTGCTGACCATCGCCGACCTGTCCGTCATCGAGACCGAAGTCGAAGTGGACGAGACCGATATCCCCTTCATCAAACTCGGCCAGACGGCCGTAGTCACGATCGATGCACTCACCGACCAGAAGTTCACGGGCAAAGTGACCGAGGTTGGCAACAGCGCGATTCAGGCGACCGGCGCGGCAGCCACCACCCGCGCCACAAACTTCAAGGTCGTGGTCACGCTCGACGGGACCGTGCCCGACGTCCGACCCGGCTTCACGTGCACGGCCGTCATCACCACTGCAACCCGCCAGAAGGTGCTGTCTGTGCCGATTCAGGCCACGACGGTGCGCGAAATGGTGGTGAACGCCGACGGCAGCCTGGTCCGCGTGGCGCCGACGCCTGCGGGCGCTCCGGCACGGCGCGTCACGGCACCGGTGGAACCGCAGGCGGGCCAGACCCGCAAGGAGATTGAAGGCGCCTTCGTCGTGACCGACGGCAGGGCCGTCTTCACACCGATCAAGGTGGGCATCGCGGGCGAGAAGTTCTTCGAAGTCCTGAGCGGGCTCAAAGACGGCGATGAAGTCATTACGGGGCCTTTCACGTCGGTGCGCTCCCTCAAGGATGGCGACGCCGTGAAGGTGATCACCACGTTCAGCAACCAGACCGGCAAGTAGCGCGATGCAGCAGTTTCTTGAGGCCGCCGGCATCGCCCTCTCGGCGATCTGGTCGAACAAGCTCCGCTCGTTTCTGACGATGCTGGGCAACATCGTGGCGGTGACGTCCATCATCGCGGTGGTGTCGCTCATCCAGGGTCTCAACGCCTCGGTCTCTGGCGCCATCACCTCGCAGGTCGGCGCGGATTCCTTCTCGGTCGGCCGTAGCGGCCCAACGAGAACGGAGGACGAACAGCTGCGGGCCGCGGGCAACCCACGCGTCACACTGGAAGACGCGGATGCGATTCGCGACGCCAGCGACCGCATTCACTTGGTGATGGCGACGGCCAGCAGCAGTGCTGAGGCCAAGACGCGGCAGGAGACCCTGGACAGCCTCCAGGTCCAGGGGGTCACGAGGGAATACTCGTCGCTGCCCACAACCCTGATCGAAGTCGGACGGGTGATGACGTCCAGCGAGTTTGACGGCAAGCGCAACGTCGCGGTGCTGGGCTGGGACGCGGCCGATCGCCTGTTTGGCGCGATAGACCCGCTCGAAAAATTTATCTCCATCGCAGGGATCCAGTTCCGCGTCGTCGGCATCCACAAGAAGAAGGGCGCGATCTTCGGACAGTCGCAGGACGAGTTCGCCGTGATTCCTCTGGGGGCCTTCCAGCGCATCTTCGGAAGCCGGCAGTCGCTGCGGCTCACGGTCATGCCCACCGACGTAGCGGTGATTCGCGCGGCGATGGACGACGCGACGATCGCGCTGCGCGTCTCGCGCCGCCTTCGACCCGCCGAACCCGACAACTTCGGCGTGGTGACGTCTGACACGTTCCTTGAGTTGTACAACCAGTTGACGACCGGCATCTTCGCGATTCTGATCGGCGTGGTCAGTCTGTCGCTTGTGGTGGGCGGCATCGTGATCATGAACATCATGTTGATGGTGGTGAGCGAACGGACGCGCGAGATCGGCCTTCGCAAGTCTCTGGGCGCGAGACGCCGCGACATCCTGTGGCAGATCCTCACCGAGTCCATCACGCTGTCCACCTTCGGCGGCATCGTCGGCACCACGCTGGGTTTCCTGGTCGCGTTTGCGATCAGCAAGTTCACGCCGCTGCCGGCGGCCGTGGAGCCCTGGTCGGTAATGCTGGGCATCGGGGTCACGGCGGTGGTGGGATTGTTTTTCGGGTTGTATCCGGCGATGCGGGCGGCGTCGCTCGATCCCATTGAAGCCCTGAGGAGGGAATAGCCGTGCGCTGGAGCCTCTTCGACGAAATTCTGCGGATGTCGGTGGACACGCTGCGCACGAACAAGATGCGGTCGGCGCTCACCGTGCTGGGCATCGTCATCGGGATTACCTCCATTGTCGGCATGACCGCGCTGATTCGCGGGTTTGATCAGTCCCTGCGCGATTCGATTAATTCGCTCGGGCCCGATACGATCATGGTGGCGAAGTTCTCCGCCGTCAGCATGGCGGGGGGTGCAGACTTCCAGGCGCTGCTGATGCGCCCGAATATGACTCCGGAAGACGGTGCCGCCATTGAACGCGAAGCCCCGTCGATCGCGATGGTTGACGTCACGCTGGGCGATGGTGGTCCTGCGACCCAGGAGCGGGTCTACTACAAGAACCTGAAGTCGAAGCAGATCAAGGTGCTGGGGACGACCGAGCGGTGGACCGACGTCGTGCGTTTGCCGATTGAGGCGGGCCGATTTTTCACGTCGGGCGAAGTCCAGCGGCGCCGACACGTCGTGGTCCTCGGACAGACGCCGGCGCAGGCTCTGTTCACTACCGAGGACCCGGTGGGCAAGACGGTGCGCCTCGGGCTCCAGGAGTACGAGGTCATCGGCGTGGCGGCCAAACGGCCAAGTCCTGGCGGCTTCAACCTTGGCGTCGACGACTTCGTCGTCATTCCTCAGACGACGTATCAGAAGCAGTTCGGGGTACGTGCCGTCAACATGGGCCGCGGTGAAATGCGCTCCATCATCATCTCAGCGGTGCCGCGCGAGGGCGTGGCGCGCGGCGTGGCGCTGCGCGAGGTCGAAGGAGTCATGCGGACGCGGCATGGCCTGCGGCTCGACCAGCCCAACGACTTCGACCTCGTGACACAGGACGCCGTGCTCGCCCTCTGGGACCAGATCAGCCAGGGCACCTTCCTCGCGCTGGTCGTCATTTCGTCCATTGCATTGATGGTTGGCGGCATTGGCGTCATGAGCATCATGACGATCACGGTGACCGAACGAACGCGTGAAATCGGCGTGCGCAAGGCTCTGGGTGCCCGGCGGGTCGAGATCCTGTGGCAGTTCCTCCTCGAGGCGGTCTTCCTGACCTCCGCCGGCGGCGTGCTGGGCATTGTCTGCGGAAGCAGCCTGGGCCTGGCCGTCCATCTGATCA
Source organism: uncultured Solibacteraceae bacterium (assembly GCA_964489685.1). Taxonomy (GTDB): domain Bacteria; phylum Acidobacteriota; class Vicinamibacteria; order Vicinamibacterales; family SCN-69-37; genus SYFT01. The sequence goes on from CAZAZR010000033.1 coordinate 24,169, forward strand.
CGGGATTCCCGGTGTCGCTGCCCTGGTGGTCGTTTGCGATCGGCATCGGCTTCTCGGCCGGTATCGGGGTGTTTTTCGGCATGGTTCCCGCCATCAAGGCGTCGCGCCTCGATCCCATCGAGGCGTTGCGCTACGAATAGCGATATCCTCTAGCTGATTGCTCGGAGGGATCGCCTATGAAGGTCTTTGACGCCGCAGATATCCGGAATGTCGCGCTGGTCGGACACAGTGGGGCCGGCAAGACGCAGTTGGCCGCAGCGTTGCTCTACGACACGGGCGCCACGCCCAGGCTCGGGAAGGTGGACGAAGGCACCACCGTCACCGACTACGACGAAGAAGCCATCGCCCGCAAACACACGCTCTCCTCCTCACTCGCCTGGTTCGAATTCAACAAACGCAAAGTCAACCTGATCGACACTCCGGGCATGGGCAACTTCCTCAGTGACGCCCGCGCGGCGTTACGGGTGGTTGAAGCCGCGGTGGTCGTGGTGGACGGCGTCTCAGGCGTACAGGTGTCCACCGAACAGATTTGGGAAACGGCCGACTCGCTCAATCTCCCCAGACTCATCGTCGTCAACCGGCTGGACCGCGAGCGCGCAAGTCTGCCGCGCACGCTTGAATCCCTGCGGCAGACGCTGTCCAGATCCGCGGTCGCCGTGCAGTGGCCCATTGGGGAAGAAGAGAATTTCACGGGCATTGTGGACCTGATCACGATGAAGGCGTGGACGTTTGCCGAGGACGGAAGCGGCAAGGCGACCGAAGTCCCCGTTCCCGATTCCGTTCGGGCCGACGCGGACGCCGCCAGAGCCATTCTGATCGAAGCCGTCGCCGAGACGGATGAGACGCTGATGGAGCGGTTCTTCGACAACGGCACGCTTTCGCAGGACGACCTCAGCAACGGTCTGTCGGCCGCAGTGCGCGCGAGCCATGTCTTTCCGGTGTTGTGCATGTCGGGCCTCAGGAACATTGGCGGGCCGTTGCTGGCAGAAGCCATCACGGCCCTGGTCCCCTCGCCCGCCGTCCGGCCCTTCCCGGGCGTGGCGCCGGATGGCACCGACGCGAACCGCGCGGCCGATCCATCGGCGCCGCTGGTGGTGTGGGTGTTCAAGACCATTGCCGATCAGTTTGCCGGGCGCATCTCCCTGTTCCGGGTCATCTCGGGCACCTTCAAGTCCGACAGTACGGTACAGAACGTGACTCGGCAGGCGCCTGAACGCGCGGGACATCTGGTGGCGCTCGAAGGGAAGACACAGGCGCATGTGCCGGAAGTCCATGCTGGGGATCTGGGCGCTGTCGCCAAACTCAAAGATACACATTCGGGCGACATCCTGGGCGACCCGAAGGCCGGCTTCACCGTGCATCCCCTGTCATTCCCCGAACCGGTGCTCTCGTACGCGATCGTGCCGAAGACGCGCGGCGATGAAGACAAGATCAGCACGTCCATGCATCGCCTGCAGGATGAAGACCCTTCCATCGGCTACACTCGCGACGAACAGACCCACGACCTGCTGCTGTCGGGTCAAGGCCAGATGCACATCGAAGTCACGGTCGCCAAGTTGCGCCGCCGCTTCGGCGTCGAAGTGGAGCTCAAGCCCCCGCACATCCCGTATCGGGAGACCATTGCGCTGCCCACCGAAGCGCACGGCCGGCACAAGAAACAGACCGGGGGCCACGGCCAGTTCGGCGACTGCAAGATTCGGGTGGCGCCGCTGCCTCCAGGATCTGGCGTGGAGTTCGAAGACGACATCTTTGGCGGATCCATTCCCCGGCAATTTGTCCCGGCCGTGGAAAAGGGTGTGCGCGAAGCGTGTGCGCGCGGTTTCCTGGCCGGATACCCAATGGTCGATCTGAAAGTCACCGTGTACGACGGTTCGTACCACGACGTGGACTCAAACGAGATGTCATTCAAGATGGCGGGCCGGCTGGCCGTGCGCGACGCGATGACGCGCGCCAAGCCGACGCTGCTTGAGCCGGTGATGGCCGTCGAAATCTACGTGCCGTCTGACTTCGCCGGCGACCTGATGGGAGACCTCAACGGACGCCGTGGGCACATCGCCGGCATGGATACGCGCGGCGCCAACACGGTCATCCGCGCGCATGTCCCGATGTCGGAAATGCTCACATACGAGCAGACCCTGACGGCTGCGACCGGCGGCCGCGGCGGATATCACATGGAGTTCCACCACTACGCCGAAGTCCCCAGCCACTTGCACGCCAGGATCATCGCGGCGTCCAAGGCTGGTCGGACGACCGTGGCCACCGAGGACGAAGGCTAGGACTTCCAGCGGCCTGGGTTTCAAGGCCGCAGCCTTCGGATTGGCCGTCACAAGTTTGGTACAGTGGCGGACATGAGGTTCAACCCAGTCGCGGGGCCCCTGGTGGCGGCAGTGCTGATGGTCACGCTGTCAGCGGGCCTCCAGACGACCGCCCAGGAGCCTGCGGCCGCGCCAAGCCCTGAATTCACCGCCTGGCTGGCCGATGTGCGGACGGAAGCGCTGCAACGCGGCATCAGCGAAGCGACGGTGAATCGAGCGCTGACCGGGCTGGTCCCCGAGCCGGTCGTGGTCGCCAGGGACCGGGCACAGCCCGAGCAGGTGCAAAGCCTCGACACCTACCTGCGACAACGCCTGTCGACGAGCACGGTGCGTTCTGCGAACACCATGCGCGTCCAGCACGCCCAGGTCCTCTCTCGCATCGAAGCGCGGTATGGCGTCCGGCCGGACGTGTTGATTGCCGTCTGGGGCATCGAATCCAACTTCGGCCAGTTCACCGGGTCACGCCCGATCATCACCGCGCTGGCCACGCTTGCGTTCGACCCGAGGCGCGCCACCCTCTTCCGAGCTGAACTCTTTCACGCGCTCACGATTCTCGACCGGGGCCACATCGCGCTGGATGAACTCAAGGGGTCCTGGGCCGGCGCCATGGGACAGCCCCAGTTCATGCCATCGAGTTACCTCAAACACGCGGTGGACTTCGACGAGGACGGGCGCGCCGACATCTGGAACACCCAGGCGGACGTGTTTGCGTCCATTGCCAACTACCTGAAAAATGCCGGATGGATGAGCGGCGAACGCTGGGGCCGTGAAGTGCGCGTCAGCCGCGCCACCCTCGACCGCATCGAGCGACAGGTGCCCATGCGCTCATCAGGATGCCGCGCGGTCCGGGAAATGACCCAGGCCCGGCCGCTTCGAGCGTGGGCGAAGCTGGGTGTCGTCCAGGCCAACGGCCGGCCGCTGCCGAAGGCCGACATGGACGCGTCACTCGTGCGTGGCGTGAAGCAACACTTCCTCGTCTACCGCAACTACCACGCGCTCATCGACTACAACTGTTCGAACTCCTACGCCGTCTCGGCGGGGGTACTGTCCGATAGGGTTCAATAGTTTGAACGCGCGTAGTGGCGAAATGTCACAAATGTCCGAAATGGCGAAGTGCGGACAAAATAGTGCAGGAAAGAATGCTTCGAATGTCGAAGGCCGCATCCCAGTGACGCAAGAACCCCGCGCCCGCAAAGCACTAGCTGATGACTTGGGCCAGAAGTCGGTTTATGTGGTCGGACCGAGAAGTCTTGTTGGTGACTGCCGTAGCACGCGCCAACACGGGAAGAGGGCTCCGGTAAGCGTAGACACTACAACAAGCACGGGACCAATCGCCAGCATACTCGAGCCAGGCATGCCCTCCCAGTCAAGCACTCGGTGGATGTAGCGCACTATGGGAACAGTGCCGAGGACTGAGCCCCTAGTTCCGATGGCCGCAATAACTGCAACTTCGACAACTATGTGTCTACACACCTGTGTCCACTTCGCCCCCAGCGCCATTCGGATTCCGAATTCCGCCATTCTCCCCCTCATCGCGAGGATGGTCACTGCCGATGTGCCCGCAGAGGCCAGGAAGACTGCCAGCACAGCCGCGGCTACGGCTAGCCCGACTGCGAGCCGTCGAGGAAATGTCATCGTTCCTGCGACGTCCGACGCCGCTCTCACTTCAACGACACGAGTCCTGGCGTCGACACGTCTAGTGGCACTATCAATTCGGCTCGCCCATGGCGATACGTCAGTTTTTGTGCGGACAACAGCCAATGGAATGTCGTATTGCTCCAGCTGGCTCAGGGACAAATAGAAAGTCGCCGAAGTGTCCAATTCCTGCAATAGAGGTTGAACGTCCTCGACAACACCAATCACGCGCGCGGGTATTGCCGTCGGACCTTCGCCGACACTGAGGATGCTTCCTACCTGATCACCGCTCGCCCATAGCCGCTGGGCGAGAGACGCGCTCACAACAACGAGCCGTTCGGATCCTCTGACCTCGCTGTCGGTAAACACCTGCCCTTTGAGCACGTCCAGATCCATCGCTCTAAAGTACCCGCCCGTCGCGGCGACACGATGGGCATAGGTTCCGGCATGGTTGGCGCCAGAGCCTCCGCTGACACGCACTCGGAGCGGCGGAGCTGTCAGCGGCAATTGGTCCGTGAGGCCGGGCGGCCTCATCTCTATGGACAAGGGGGAGAATCTAAATTCCGTTCGGATGTCAGCACGAATACTCAAAAGCCGGTCGCGAATACTGCGATCGTTTGATGTGACGGTTATCGTTCGGACATTTGGACCGTCCGGCAAGTCCATCGTATCGAAGGTACCCTCAATCACTGTGCTACCCCCTGGTGCCACCGGCTCACTGTTTGGTATGAGGGCCGTGCATCCGCATTGCGCCCGCACGTCCTCCAACACCAATGGCGCCGAGCCAACAGTCTTCAGATTGAACTTCAGATCTATAACCTGTCCGCGGTTAACAACCCCCAAGTCGATGATATCCTCCTCACGCGCCATCATCGGCGCTCCGCAAGCCGTGCTTGAGAGAACTGATAGTGCCAGCCACGCGCGAAGGCAGTGCAGATTCACGGTCTCCCCCTGGCGACGGCAGCCTTTATCGGGCCCGTCGGACGATCTCTTGGTAGGTCACCCACAGCGCTTGAAGCAGGCGGGCCCACGAGCGTTAAGAGTCACGTTTAAACTGCCGAGTCCAAGAACCAAGATCAGACCGACGACGTTGAGAATCGCTCTCTTCATTGCCAACTCCCTTCAGACAGGAGTCCGGCGCTGCAACGGCCCCACCCAATTGGGGCCCAAATGGCCCAGACTCTACGCCCCCCCCCCCAATTGGTCAAGTGCCGCAGGAAGCCAGGGATTCCAGGTGGCACCGAAAGGGCGAAGGTCGGACAACACCCATTGCTGAGAAAAATGCGCAAGGTCAACTGCTCTTGCAGGCAGATCTATTTGTCGTTGCACAGGTTGCGCAGAAGAATGCCGAATGTCAACGATGCGCAACGGATGAATGAAATTGGAGCGGTAGATTCAACCATTGACCGCCAAGGACACTCCAGCATTCTTCCCCGCATTTGGTTGTCCGCAGTTCGCCATTTTTGACACTTGTGACTGTTCGGCATGACAACGGATACGATCAGTTCCAGCTCTTGCCCTTGAGCTGATCGAGGTTCATGTTGCCTCCACTGAGGATACAGACCACACGCGACCCTTGTGGGATGTGGACGATGTTCTGCAGGAGGGCGGCCACAGGGGCCGCCGCGGCGCCCTCGGGCACAAGCTTGGCGTAGTGCATCAACCACACGACGGCCTCGAAGATCTGCTCATCGGGCAGCGCGACGATCTCATCGACGAACTGACGCACGATCTCGAAGTTCCGGGTACCGACGCGCTTCACCCGCAAGCCGTCGATGATGCAATCCACGCGATCGAGCGTCACCAGGTGCCCCTCGGCCACACTGCGCTGCATGCCGGGTGCGCCCGATGACTCGACGCCAATCACGCGAACGTGCGGATTGTGCGCCTTGAGGGCCATCGACACGCCTGAAATGAGGCCGCCGCCGCCGATGGGCACGATCACCACGTCCACCTCGGGCCAGTCCTGCACGATCTCAAGGCCGACCGTCCCCTGCCCCATAATGAGCTGGTCATCGTCAAACGGGTGGATGTAGGTGAGCCCTTCGCTCACGACCAGTTCAAGCGCCTTCTCGTTGGCCTCGTCCCAGATGCGGCCGTGCAGGACGACCTCGGCGCCGTAGGCTTTCGTCGCTTCGATCTTCGACGGCGTGGCGTTTTCGGCCATGGCGACCACGGCCCTGATACCGTGGATCCTGGCCGCCAGCGCCACGCCCTGCGCGTGGTTCCCCGCCGATGAACAGATGACACCGCGACGTTTCTGTTCGTCGGTCAGAAAGGTGAACTTGTTGAGCGGCCCACGGATCTTGTACGACCCGGTGCGCTGGAAGAGTTCGGCCTTGAGCCGCACGTCGAGCCCGGTGCGCTCGGACAACACGCGCGACGTCAGCAGCGGCGTGTGTTTGACGTGGGGCTCCATCCGGGCCCGCGCGGCCACGAAGTCATTCAGTGTTGGAGCATTCATCGAGGCATATTATCGTCCAGAGTCCGGCCG
>CAZAZR010000034.1:0-20789 GCA_964489685.1 uncultured Solibacteraceae bacterium
GCCGGCCACCGGCAGCAGAGCCGATCGTGACGACGGCGTGGCGCGATAGATGAGAGGGGCGCCGATCACACGGCCGGTGTCGCGTGCGGCCTCGGTACGCGCCTGAAATGTCGACGGCGCCGCGCGAAGCATCACCGCGACGCTCACCGCGTTCGTGCCAGCCGGCACGTCCAGGACGGCGACGCCGCCGCGCGAGGACGCCGGCACGTCCACCCGCGTCATGCCAAGTTCGACTCCACCAGCGCCCGTCATCGTCACGTCGAGTGAGCCACCCCTGGCCAGCACGCCTCGCGAAAGTTCGGGGCTGCTGACTTCGGCCACGACCGTGAGCCTTCCGGCCGGCCCGGCGCCCAGCGTCGCATACACGAACAACTCGGCAGACGGCCGAATGCGAGAGAGCGCATCGAGCGCTGTCGCGATGGGCGACGGGCCCGCTGGCGCGGCCGGCGTGGCCGCCCCAGCCGATCGGGCGGCACGTTCCCCTTCGGTGGGCGCGGTGTAACCGCGACGCGCTTTCACGTTGATGTCCGGCTGCTTCACCTTTACGGAGATCCGGCGCGCCTTGCCATCGAACTTGCGGTTCGTCGAGTAGTAGCCCAACAGGTAATACGACCGCAGTTGGTCGCTCACGCGTTGCAGTCCCGCCTTGAGGTCGTTGGTGTTCACCACGGCCAGGCCGTCAGTGTTACTGGCCAGCGTCTGCATCGAGGAGACGCGATTGCTGATGTTCTCGCTGTTCTGACGGAGGGCGAAGTCCGAGCGGTTCCCTGTTCCCAATTGCCGCTGGGAGATCGGAATGTCAAACGTCGCAAGGCCTGCCGGGTTCACCGGATAAAACGTGACGTTGGATCGGTTGGCCCGCGCCATGATCTCGCGGAACCGCGACTGCAGATTCAGATTGGCGTAGCGGATCAGATACTGGTCACACGCGGGTGGACGCTGGCCCATGACACTCGTCAACCCTCCATCGTCATTAAACAACCGCCACCCTTCCGTAAACAGGACGACGGACGTCCGCCCCTCACGGATTTGACCGAGGTAGATGACAAAATCCTCAAGATGCTGCAGGGTCTGTTCCTCGCGCGCCCGATCGATCAGGACGTCGGCCACGGGCCGCATGATCGCCCCGTCCCGAATCCAGCCGACCCGCCCCTCGTTGTCGGCGGGAAAACACTGGTCGATCTCATTCTCCTGCGGCGTCCGGACGATCGAGCCCCTGGAGCCCCACGCCCAGTGACGCGTCAGCATGTCTTCGGCCGACACCAACTTGCGCGCAAACGTCATGGTGTGCGGCGGCTGGTTCGGCGTCGTGACCGCGAACAGGTCGTTCTCGCCGATGAGCGCATTCAGCATGGTGACCAGGGGCCCGCGCGTGGCGCGCGCGCCCTCAATCGACACATGGGGTATGTCGAGATAGACGACGAAGGCACGGATGCGGGCGTCGGCCGCAATCAGCAGCGACTCGCGCACGGTGTTGGGATCTCGCCGCGCGCTTTCGGGAGTGGCCTCGGTGCCGGCGATGAACTCGAAGTTCTCGATGGCCTGCGGCTGCCCGTCTTCCTCCACCGTGAAGTCCGCTGCGGTCAGGCCCTCCACTACCTTGCCGTCGCGCAGGGGGTACGCGTCCACCGTCACAAAGTGCGCGTCCGAACGAAACACCGGAAGCTGCTGGGGAGGCTGCTGCGCCTGCACTGGCCCGAGCAGTATCAGGGCCATTGCAAGCAGCGCTGCCGTTGTCAGGCCTTGGCGGAGCATGGCCTACGGTACCACCCGGAACGCCAGGAGCGCGACCCGTGTGCCGGAAGCGGACGACACCCGCAGTTCCACCACATAGTCGCCTGCGGCAAGCGGGCTCAACGCGGCATCGGCCACAAGGAGTGGCCCGGACGCGGCGTCGCGCTCGAAGAGGGTCACCAACACCGCCAGGGGCTGGCCATTGCGACCCAGGACTCGGGCGGACAGCCCTTCAACGACTTTGCCGTCGCGAGGGGATAGGCGTCAACGATGACAAGCTGCGCGTCGGATCGAAAAACCGGACGCTGTTGGGCGAGCGGCACCTGTCCCACAATCGCCCACACGACGCACACCAGACCGAGTCGAACGGCCGTTCTGAACATGGCACCTCATTCGGACGCTGGCGCCAATCAAATTACATCAGCGACACTAGCCGGCGACGGCCAGCAGCTGAATTTCGAAGATCAACGTCGCGTTGCCTGGAATCACGTTTCCTGAGCCGGCGGTGCCGTATCCGAGTTCGGGCGGAATAATGAGGCGGCGCTTCCCGCCCACTTTCATGCCAGGCACACCTTGCTGCCAGCCTGCAATCACAGGCGTGACGCCGACGGTGAACTCATACCCGAGTCCGACGGTATTGGAGTCGAACTGAGTGCCTTTGTTGTCGGTCGCAGTGGTCGAATACAGCCACCCCGTGTAATAGACCCGAACGGTCTGTCCGGTGGCCGCCGTCGAGCCGGTGCCGGTCGTAATGTCGGTTGCTGAGAACGGGATTCCCAGGCTCGGGGCCAGGGGGTTGTCGCCGCCGCAGCCCGCAGCGAGCAGCAGGGTCGTGAACAGGATCGCTCTTGGAAACTTCATAGACCCATACATTCTAGCCATTCCTCCATTCCCGCATTGCAGACATTTGGCCATTTCGGTCATTTCCAACATTTCGCCATTACCAGCCGCCCTTAGTACAATGGCGGGTTCATGATCTCCGTCGCCAATGTTTCCATGCGTTATGGCTCGAAGGTGCTCTTCGATGACGTGACCACCACGTTCTCGCCGGGTCGCCGCTACGGTCTGACCGGACCGAACGGGTCGGGCAAGTCCACCTTCATGAAACTCCTGACCGGTGAACTGACGCCCCAAAAAGGTTCGGTGTCTCGCCCCGCCAAGCTCGGCGTCCTCGCCCAAGACCAGTTCGCCTACGACGCCTACCGCGTGGTGGACACGGTCATCATGGGCAACAAACGTCTGTGGGACACCCTTCAGGAACGCGAGCGGCTCTACAACCTGCCCGCCATGACCGACGCCCAGGGCATGCATCTGGGAGAACTCGAAGGCATTGTCGGCGAAGAAGACGGATATTCGGCCGAAAGTGACGCCGCCGTCCTGCTGCAGGGTCTGGACATCCCAAACGAGGTGCACGAGCGCACGATGGCAGAGTTGCAGGGCGGACAGAAAGTGCGCGTGTTGCTCGCACAGGCGTTGTTCGGCCACCCGCAGGCCCTGCTCCTCGACGAACCAACCAACCACCTGGACCTCGACTCGATTCACTGGCTCGAAACATTCCTGGAGCGGTACGACGGCACGCTCATCGTGATCTCGCACGATCGGCACTTCCTCAACGCGGTCTGCACACACACGGCCGACATCGACTACCAGACGATCATCACGTACACCGGCGGCTACGACGACATGGTCCTGGCCAAGATGCAGATCCGCTCACGCATCGAGAGCGAGAACGCCCAGCGCGAAAAGAAGATCGACCAGCTCAACGACTTCATCGCGCGCTTTTCCGCCGGCACGCGCGCCTCGCAGGTCGCCTCTCGCCGCAAGGAAGTGGAGCGGCTGCAGACAACGGACCTGGCCCGGTCGAACATCCAACGTCCGTACATCAAGTTTGCGATGAACCGGCCGTCGGGCCGGGTCGCTCTGGAATTTGAACATGTGCGCAAAGCCCACGGCGCGCTGAAGGTCATTAACGACTTCAGCGCGGTTGTGACGCGTGGAGAGAAGATTGTGCTGGTGGGCCGCAACGGCGTGGGCAAGACCACCCTGCTCAGGACCCTGTTGGCCGACGGGCCCGGACAGCGTGCGTCGCCCGACGACATCGACAGCGGGATGGTCCGCTGGGGGCACGAGGCCTCGATCGGCTACTTTTCGCAGGACCACACGGGGGCGATCCAGAAAGGCATGACGGCGGTCGAGTGGCTGCATCAATTCGACCCCGACCTGTCGCGCCAGGACATTCACGGCCTGCTCGGCCAGATGCTCTTTCGCGGCGAGGAAGGCCTCAAGCCCACCGAGGCGCTATCAGGCGGCGAAACCGCGCGGCTGCTCTTCTGCCGCATCATGCTGCAGAAGCCCAATGTCCTCGTCTTCGACGAACCCACCAACCACCTGGATCTGGAGTCGATCAACGCCCTGAACGTGGGCCTCCAAAAGTTCGAGGGCACCGTGCTGCTGGTCACGCACGACCAGGACCTGCTCGAGGAAGTCGGCACGCGCGTCTGGAGCTTCGCGAACGGCCGCATCGAAGACTTCAAGGGGCCGCATGAAGAATTCGAAGCGGTCATCGCGAATCGGCAATAGGCAATCGCGCCAACCTTTCATGTGCGCATCCCGTCTGTGCCACATGCCCGAGTCCCTGCCGACATCCACTCCGCCGTCCGTCGTGCCCGGCGCACCACGCCGCGCCTGGTTTGGCGATCTGTGGCGCGACCTGCGATACGCCGCGCGCCTGCTCAGGCGCCAGCCGGGTTTCACCGCCGCGGCCGTGCTCACCCTCGCGCTCGGCATCGGCGCCAACACGGCCGTCTTCAGCGTGATCCAGCACGTACTGCTGGCGCCGCTGCCCTACAGCGAGCCCGATCGGGTCGGTGTCATCTGGAGCACGTGGCAGGGCTACGACAAGACCTGGGTCTTGGACGCCGAAGTTCGCGACTACCAGACCGTCGCGCCTTCCTTCAGTCGGCCCACCACCCGCAGGTTATACGTGCGTCCGGTCTGCTTCCGGTCGCGAATGCGTTCCCGTTGGGTTGTGACGTAAGGCGCGACGATGTCGGTGGGCTTCAACGCGCTGACCGGACCGGATACGCAAAGTCTGCTTGGAGCACACCCAGGATCTGCCACGCGCCGCTATCACACGTCATGGTCTTGCCCACGATATTCGGGTCGGCGTCGAACCGGCGTCGCCTCAGACCGTCACTCATCAACAGGACGCGTTCGCGTCCCTCCACTTCATTGTCACTGGTGAAGACCTGGCCACGCTGCGGGCGCACCCGCAGCACAGCAAACATGCTGGCGGTCAGACGCGCGGCCGCCAGGTCCTCGGGCTCGCCATTGTCGCGCACCGTAAACCCCCGCGCTCCGGTGCTCGCACCGATGGACTCGAACACGGTCTGCATGTCCACCCAGTCGCGGTAGTTCTGCGCGGCGGCTGATCCAACGGACCACGCGGGTCCGCGCCGTGGGTCCACCTCGCCGACTGACACCAACCGATCGGCGTCCTCAAACGCAAGTCGCGCAGCAGCACCGCGTCCACCACAGAGAAGATCGCCGTGCTTGCGCCAATGCCAAGCGCGAGCACACACACGGCAATGGCCGTGAATGCCGGCGTGGCCCGGAGCGATCGTACCGATAGCCGGACGTCCTGCCAGACGCCGTCGCCCAGGCGAGCACGACTCCCGGCGACGCGCGCGAGACGAGCCTCCCTTCGGAGTGCCAGCACCAGGGCCAGGGCTGCGCCTACTGACCACCAGAGGCCGGCGTACCGGCCGGCGACCCTTCGTCGGGCCTGCTCCTCGGCGAGGTCGCCCTCAAGTGATTCACGCCAGGGCGCAGGCGCCAACTGTGTAAGGACCCACCGCGCGGCCCTCATCGGGTGCTCCGCACAGGTTTCGCGTCGCGCATCCGGGCCAGGGCCGACTCCGCGGCCGCAAGCGCACGGCGGCCCGCTGCCGTGATGCGAAAGCACCGCTTCGCCTTGCCCCCGCGCTCGGCGGTGGGCTCCCCCATCCATGAGGTGACGTAACCCTTGCGATCCAGCCGATCGAGCGTCACATACACGCTGCCGCGCGCCAGCGCGATCGCGGTTCGCTCTTCAATTTCGTCACGAATCGACACGGCGTAGGCGTCGGTCGGCTGAGTCATGACGGCCAGGAGCACCAACTGCTCCAATTCGCCCAGGAGGCCTTTTTCTGAAAATGACGACATGTTGGACATTATGACGCGGCCTGATCCCCGCTGGGTGGTGGCCGTGACCTCTGCCCTTGAAAACGTATCCTCCGCGCCTCCTGTCATCCTTCGTGACGCGGCTGTTAGAATTGAACCGCCTTGTCCAACGCAGTCGCCACACCCGCCAACGGGGCGCCGGAACCGCCTCGCAGTTGGGCGGGACGCGTCGCCGGCGCACTGGCCCACCGGGACTTTCGCCTTGTCTGGTTCGCCGCCCTCGGTTCCACGATCGGCACCTGGATGCAGAAGTTCGCCCAGAGCCTTCTGGTGCTGGACCTCACGGGCTCGAATTTCTACCTCGGCCTCGATGATTTCCTCTCACAGTTGCCGATCCTGCTCTTCATCCTGATTGGCGGCGTCGTGGCCGATCGCTACGACCGACGACGACTGTTGACCGGTTCACAATTGATCCAGGCCTTTTCGGCGTTCGCCTTGGCCGCCCTGGTGTTCTGGAACCAGATCACCATCTGGCATGTCCTGACGCTCTCGTTCATTTCCGGCCTCGGCCAGGCGTTCGGGGGACCGGCCTACCAGTCGCTGCTGCCCTCCCTGGTGCCGCGCCGGGACCTGCCGAATGCGATCGCGCTGAACTCCACGCAGTTTAATCTGTCGCGCATTCTCGGGCCGATGGGCGGCACGGCGGTCCTCATTTCTCTTGGCACCGCCGCTTGCTTCCTCCTGAACGGCTTGTCGTTTTTTCTCGTGGTCGTCGCGTTGATGTTGATCAAAGTCCCGCTGCCCGTGCCGCACTCCGGGCCGCGCAGACACATCATGACGGACCTGCGATACGGCCTGTCCTACGTGCGCAGTCAACGGCTGATCATGACGCTCATCGGACTGGTCGTTGTCAGCATGTTCCTGGCCATGCCGATCGTGACCTTCCTTCCCACCGTGGCGCGTACGGTGCTCGCCTCGGCCGGCGGGACGGCCGAGACCCGGCTCTTCTTCCTTATGGCCTGCCAGGGCCTGGGCGCCGTCACGGGCGCTCTCCTTATCGGCACCGCAGGCGGACAGTTCCGCAATATGGGCCGCATGCTGCTCATCGTGCAGTTCCTGATGGGGCTGGTCATCGTGGCCTTCGGCTTCTCCACCACGCCCGTCCTCAGTTACATCCTGATTTTTCTGGGCGGCATTGCGTTCATGGCGCTCTTCTCGATGAGCTTTTCCATCGTGCAGCTCGTGGTGCCCGATGAACTTCGCGGCCGCGTCGTCAGCATCTACATGGTGGCGCTGCGGGGCGGCGGTCCGCTTGGCGCCCTGGTATCAGGCTACTTCGCCGACATCTACTCCGCGTCTTCGGTCATGGTCGTCAATGGAGCGCTCCTCTCGCTCATCACGCTTGGTGTCGTGCTGTCGGGCAAGGGGTCCAGTCTGAAAACAATCTAGGCAGACTACAATGACGCCCGTGACCCGCATTCTTGTCGTCGAAGACAGCCAGGACATCGCGGACCTCATCGCGCACTTCCTGCAGGGCGCGGGCTACGTCACCACCATGGCGACCAATGGCAGTGACGGGCTGAAGCTGGCTCGCGCCACACCGCCCGACGCGATCATTCTGGACCTGATGCTGCCGGGGCTGGACGGCCTGCATGTGTGCCAGGCGCTGCGATCCGAGCCCGCCACCGCCGCTATTCCCATCATCATGCTGACGGCACGCGGCGAGGAATCCGATCGCATCCGCGGTCTGGAGTTCGGCGCCGACGATTACGTGACCAAACCATTCAGCCCCAAGGAACTCGTGGCACGTGTCGGGGCGCTGCTCCGCCGCATTCAGCGGCCGGCGGCCGCCGGCAAAATCCTGACCTATGGCCCGTTGACGATCGACATCGACAAACATGTCGTTCAGGTGCAGGGCGAGGAACTGCGGTTGACCGCCAAGGAGTTCCTGCTGTTGCGCTACCTCATCGAGCATCGCGGCCGCGTGCTCTCGCGCGACCTGCTCCTGACCGACGTCTGGAGTTACCAGTACACCGGCGGCACACGCACGGTGGATGTGCACATCCGGCGCCTGCGCGAGAAGGTCCCGTTCCTGGGCGCCGCCATCAGCACAATCAAACAGTTCGGCTACAAACTCGAAGACCCCGCGCCCGCATCGTGACGTTTCGCACCAGGACGTTTGCCGCCATCCTCATCGCCAGCTCGCTGGCGCTCGCCGCCTCCTCCGTTCTGGTCACCACGTCGCTGCGCCGCGCGATGCTGGCCGACATCGAAACCTCGCTCGTGAAACAGGTCCGGCTGGCGGCCGAGTTGCTGTCTGACCGCGGCGCCCTGACCGATCCTGATGGCGAAGCCGCTGTCATGGCCGTCCTCATCGGGTCGCGCATCACCTTCATCCGCTCCGACGGCGTGGTCCTTGGTGACTCGGACGTTGCGGCGAACGATCTGGACAAGGTGGACAACCACCTGGCGCGCGAGGAAGTGCAGGAGGCCCTCCGGGATGGCGTCGGCGCCGCCGTGCGCCAGAGCCGCACCACCGGCGAAGACACGATGTACGCCGCCGCCGCCGTTCGGCAGGGGGCTGTGGCATTCGTGCGGGTGGGCCTGCCGCTGACCTCCGTTCGCGATCAGCTCGCGGAGATGCGTCGGCTGGCCTGGACCGGTCTCGCCGTGGGACTGCTGTCGGCCCTCCTCCTCACGTGGGCCACATCGGCGTGGTTGAGCGGGCGTGTGAACGCCATCGCGGCCCTCGCTGCCCGGTACCGGCAGGGCGACTTCACACGACCCGTCACTGACCTCGGACGCGACGAACTCGGCACGGTGGCCCGCGTCCTCGACGAAACCGCGCGCGACCTGGGTGCCCGGCTGGCCGATGTGGCGCGCGAGCGCGCCCACATGGACGCGGTCCTGCAAGGCATGGAAGAAGGCGCCGTCCTGGTTGATCGCAGCGGCCGCCTGGTCATCAGCAACACGGCGATTCGCGCGATGCTCCGCCTGCCCGACGATCCGGAGGGCCGGCACTTCATCGAATTGGTGCGCCACCCTGAGGTGGCCGCCCAGCTCACCGCCGCGCTCGGCGGTGCGCGTCCCGACCCGGCGGAAATCCAGCTCGACCACGGGTCGCGGCGCGCCTTCATGGCTCGATCGGTCCCCGTGGACGCTGGCCGCGGGGGTGGGGCCGTGCTCGTCCTGCACGACGTCACCGAGTTGCGTCAGGCCGATCAGGTGCGGCGCGACTTCGTCGCCAATGTCTCTCACGAGCTGCGCACGCCGCTCACCGCAATCCGCGGGTACGTGGAGGCACTGCTCGACGCTCCATTGGACCGCGACCAGACGCCGAAGTTCCTGGCCATCATCGCGCGCCACGCCGCGCGCATGGAGCGCCTGGTCACCGACCTGCTGCGGCTCGCCAGACTTGACGCGAGGCAGGAAACACTCGACCAGACCCTCTGCCAGCTCCGCCCGCTTCTCGCTGCGGTTGTCGCCGAGATGGACAACGCGATCGAAGCGCGAGACCTGCGCATCGCCACGCGTGTGGCGCCGGATGCCGAGACCGTGTACGGAGACCCCGCCAAGCTCCATGACGTGTTCCGGAACCTGCTTGAGAATGCGATCAACTACAGCCCGCAGGGCGGCGCGATCGAGATTGCGGCCAGCCGCGCCGGCGAGTTCGTTGAAGTCTCTGTGAGCGACAGCGGTCCCGGCATTCCAGAGGGCGAACTCAATCGCATCTTCGAACGGTTCTATCGGGTTGACCGTTCCCGCACGCGCGACCCCGGCGGCACGGGATTGGGCCTGTCGATTGTGAGGCACCTGGTCGAACTGCACGGCGGCCGCGTCTGGGCGCGCAACCGCGAAAGCGGAGGTGCCGTGGTCCAGGTGCGGCTGCCCGATCGCCAACCAACGTCTGCACCCTCGCCCTGACGCGCAAAGATGGATCCTGCGTTTCTGGCATACCTCTCGCCGACGGCGGCACTGGTCGTCACCCCAGGCGCCACCGCCTTTCTCGGATTCGCGAGCGCCGGGCGACTCATCAGGGGCGACGCACTCGCTCGAAGGCGTCACCGCGGCTGCGCTGCTTCTCCTCGCCGCGCGCGTGCTCTTGTCGGTTACTCACAACTCCGGCCCCAAGTAGTGGATGAGGTAGAAACTGATCGCCCCGATCAGCGCCGACGCGGGAATCGTGAGAATCCACGCCCAGACGATCTGCCGCGCCACGCCCCATCGCACCGCTGACAGGCGGCGTGTCGCGCCAACGCCGATGATCGCGCCGGTGATCGTGTGGGTCGTACTGATCCCCACGCCCATCGCCGTCGCCGTGTAAATGGCGACAGCCGCACCCGTCTCTGCCGCGAATCCGCCGACCGGCTGCAACTTGGTGATCTTGGACCCCATGGTTTTGATGATGCGCCAGCCTCCGGTGAGCGTGCCGAGGCCGATGGCGCCATGCGCGGCCATGATCACCCAGAAGGGCACGACGAATGTCGAAAGATATCCTCCCGTCACCAGCGCGCCAGTGATGATCCCCATCGTCTTCTGCGCGTCGTTCGCGCCGTGCATCAGGCTGAACGCCGCCGCCGACGTCAACTGCAATCGCCGAAACCAGCGGTCCACGCGAGTGGGTGTCGTGCCCCGAAATATCCAGAAGATGCTCGTCATCAACAGCAGGCCGACCGACAAGCCAATCAGCGGTGCCACCACGATGAAGATCAGTGTCTTGGTCCAGCCCGACACGATAATCGCCGCAAACCCCGCTTTTGCCACGGCCGCCCCGGCATAGCCGCCAAACAGCGCGTGCGAAGAACTGGTGGGCAGCCCCCAGTACCATGTGATCAGATTCCACACGATCGCCCCGGTCAGCCCCGCCAGGATCACGCCGTAGGTCACGATGTCGAGGTCCACCATCCCCTGGCCAACGGTCTTCGCCACGGCGGTGCCAAAAAAGAACGCCGCGACGAAATTGAAGAACGCCGCCCAGACCACCGCCTGGCCCGGTGACAGGACGCGCGTGGACACGACCGTGGCGATGGAGTTCGCCGCGTCGTGAAAACCGTTGATGTAATCGAAAATCAGCGCAACGACCACCACCACAACGATCGTCACGAGTGCCGCATCCATGACGGCCCTACCCGTGTTTCACGACGATGCTCTCGATGACGTTGGCCACGTCTTCGCAGCAGTCAGTGATCTGCTCGAGCACATCCAGCAGGTCCTTCGACTTGATGAGACCAATCGGGTCAGTTTCGGTTTCGAACAACTTCTGGATCGCCACCTGGTAGGCGCGGTCGGCCTCATTCTCGAGCCGGTTGATCTCCACCGTGTGGGGCTGGATCGGCGCCTTGGTGGACAACGCCTCCATCGCCGCGTGCAGCCGTTCGGCCGACTGGGTCACGATGTGCGCCAGTTCGCGCCCCCCTTTGGGGATGACGTTGATGTGATAGTTGCGCACCAGGGACGCGGCGTGGTCGATGGCATCCATCACGTTGTCGAGCGACGTGGCCATCGCGTACAGGTCTTCGCGGTCAAATGGCGTGATGAAGGTGCGATGCAACCGCTGAATGGTGTCGTGTGTGAGGGTGTCGCAGCGATGCTCGGCGTCCCTGATCACGTCGACTTTGGCGTCGTCAGGCGGGTCCGTGGCCAGCATTTCTTTCAGATGCACGGCGGCGGCCTTGATCTCGGCCGTCGTCGCCATATACAGCGTAAAGAACTGCACTTCCCTGGGAATCAGACTGAAACGGAACCCCACGCGCCCCCCGGACTGCCGAATCCGCCGGGCAGCGGCGTCATTCAGGCAACGGCATTGTAACAGCGGTGTAACGTGGGCCAGGCTGGTACGCGACCGTAACGCCGAATTAACCACCTCGACACGTCAGGGAAATCGGGCGTCCCTATGCTCGTGTCCAGAGATGTTGATGCCAGCCCCAACGCCAACCCGAATTCTAGTGGTGGACGACGAGAATGATATCGCGGGCCTCATCAAGCACACGCTGGAACGCGCGGGCGACATCGAGGTGGAAATCGTCGGGAGCGGCGATGCCGCGCTGAAATCGGTGTTCGAGCGTGCCCCGGACCTGATGATTTTGGACCTCAACCTGCCCGTGTTGAGCGGTTCGGAGGTCTGTCGGCTGCTTCGCGCCAAGCCGGCCACGGCCCAATTGCCCATCATCATGCTCACGGCCCGCACCGGCGAGGCCGACCGGGTGTCGGGGCTGGACCTGGGGGCTGACGACTACATTACTAAGCCCTTCAGTGTGCGGGAACTCGCCGCCCGGGTTCGCGCCGTGTTGCGCCGCAAACAGGGCGGTACTGAGCCACCGCCGCAGGTGTATCAGTCTGGCAAGTTGTTCGCCGACTTCGATGCCGTGCTGGTCAGCGTGGAGGGCGATCCTGTGCGGTTGACCCGGCGAGAGTTTGAGCTGCTCAAGTGCCTGGTGGAGAACCGGAACCGGGTGCTCTCGCGCGACCGGCTGCTTGAGCGGGTCTGGGGCTACGACCACTACGTGGAAACGCGGTCGGTCGATGTGCATGTGGGACGGCTGCGATCCAAGCTTCGCAGCGTCGGCCGCCAGATCGAGACCGTCGTGGGTCTGGGCTACCGATTCGTCGAAGAGACTCCCGGAAATTAACGGCGCTGTAACGCAGCCGTCGTCCCGCCATCACAGGCCATTCGTACGCTGTCCCTCATGTTCACACTTCCGCACTCGCGGCCGTGTTTTGGAGGAAGTCACATGATGAAGATGTTGTACCGAGTGGGCCTCACGCTGGCCTGTCTCGCCCTGGGCGCAGCAAGCGCACACGCGCAGGCTCGGACGAGTAAGGTCACCGGCCGCGTCCTGGATGGCATTAACGCCTCGCCACTGCCGGGCGTCACGGTCGAGGTCGTCGGCACGGCACAGACGACATTCACCGACCTGGACGGCAAATACGCACTGGACCTTCCGGTGGGCAAACACCAGATCAAGGTGACCTTGTCCGGCTTCGTGGATCGGATGGTCTCCATCGACGTGTCGACGGCCGCCGCGCGCACTGTGGATGTGACGCTGGCCCTGGCCGGCTTCTCCGAGCAGATGACGGTGGTCGGCCAGATTACCGACGCCGAGACCACCAGCACCGCGGTCCAGCTCCTCGAGCGCCGGCGCGCCACCACCATCAACGACAACATGGGCAGCCAGGAGATGAAGGCCAACGCCGACACTAGCGCGGCGTCGGCCTTGCAGCGCGTCACCGGCCTCTCGGTGGTGGACAATTCCTATGTGTTCGTCCGCGGTCTCGGCGAACGCTATTCGAACACCACCCTGGGCGGCGCGGTGCTCCCGTCCACCGAGCCCGACCGGAAGGTGGTGGCGCTCGACATGTTCCCGGCGGGGATGCTCGATAACGTCTCGGTCATCAAGTCGTTCACGCCAGACCGATCGGCCGAGTTTGCCGGTGGCCTGGTGGAACTCAACATGTCAAAGCTGCCGAACAAGATGATGCTCGACGTGTCGTACACCTACGGCGCCAACAGTCTGGTGCAGGGCAAGAGCGTGCTGGACCACACCTCGGGCGATCGTGATTGGCTGGGGCTCACGAACAAGAGCCGCGCCCTGCCGTCGGCGTTCCCGAATCGTCGGGTGATTCGTGGCGGCATCTACACGCCGGAAGTCGGCGTGGACGCGGCGACGATTGAGACCCTCGGCGAGTCGCTCGTCAACGCGTGGAGCCCGCAGCGGGTGGATGGCGCCCCGAACCAGGGATTCAGCGTCGCCTTCGGCAATCGGTACGGCCGTCTCGGTGTGTCGGCCAGCCTCACGCAATCGCAGAAGTCGGACTATCAGGAAGAGTCGCTCGTCTTCTACTCGGCCGAAGGCGGCACCACGCTGACGCCCTTCTCCACCTACAACTACCAGGTGGGCGCCACACGCGGCTCCCTGGCAGGCCTGGCCAATCTGGCCTACCAGCTCAACGGCAACCATCGCCTGGCCGTCCAGGGCTTCTCCACCAATAAGGGCAAGCGCGAGACGCGCACGTTCCAGGGGTACAACGACGACGCCGGCAAGGACTTCCGCAACGCGCGTCTGCTGTGGGAAGAAGAGAGCCTCCAGACCGTCCAGGTGACCGGCGAACACTTCTTTCCGACGATGTCGAGCAGCCGTCTCGACTGGCGTGCCACCGTGGGTCGCAGCAATCGCGACGAGCCGGACATTCGCGAAACACTCTACGAGAAGCTCCCGGCCGGCACGGTCTACACCATCTCAGATGAATCGCAGAGCGGTCTGCGCATGTGGAACGACCTGAACGAAGACTCGATGGATCTGGGGGCGAACTGGAGTGTGGCATTCAGCGGCCCCAGGGGCCTGCCGGGCCTGATCAAGTTCGGCCCTTCGTACACCGAACGGACCCGCAACTTCGACTCGCGTCGCTTCCGATTCGTGCCGCTGGCCGGCATTCCGAACGTGCCGGGCGTGCCGGTGTTCGACCTGAGCCAGGCGCCCGAAGCGCTGTTTTCGGCCGCCAACATCGGGTCGCGTTACGAACTGCGCGAAGAGACTCGAACGACGGACTCGTATGACGCCGAACAGCGCGTCGTCGCCGGCTACGGCATGGTCGACATTTCGCTCAGCAACCGGGCGCGGTTGATCGTCGGTGCGCGCATCGAGAACTTCCGCCAGACGGTGGACACTTTCGACCTGTTCGACACCAACCTCGATGGCACGACCGAGTCCATCAGGGCCGAGATCAAGAAGACCGACATCTTCCCGGCGGTGAACTTCGTGCAGGCGCTCTCGACCAGCCAGAACCTGCGCCTGGGGTTCAGCCAGACCGTCAACCGCCCGGAATTTCGGGAAGTGGCGCCGTTTGAGTTCACCGATATCGTGGGCGGCCGCGCTGTGGTCGGCAACCCCGAGTTGGAGCGATCGCTGATTCAGAACTTCGACGTGCGCTGGGAGTGGTTCGGTGGCGCCGAAGAAGTGCTTGCCGCCACGGCCTTCTTCAAGCGCTTCGACAAACCCATTGAACGGACCGTCGAAGCCACGTCGGCTCTGCGCACCTCGTTTCTGAATGCGAAGTCGGCGCGCAACGCCGGCGTGGAGCTGGAACTGCGCAAGCGCCTGTCCTCGCGTTTCCTGGCCGGCGTCAACTACACGTTCGTGGACTCGAGCATTTCGCTGAACACGACCCAGACGACCACTCTGACGTCGCTCGAGCGTCCTCTCTCGGGGACGTCGAAGCACATCTTCAACGGCATGCTGGAAGCACGGATGCCTTTCGTCACGGCGCGCGTGCTCTTCAACAGCTTCAGCGACCGCATTGCCGACGTCGGTTCGTTCGGCCTGCCCGACATTTTCGAGGAAGGCCGCAACACGATTGACGTGGCGCTCTCCGCCAACATCCGGCGGCTTCGAATCCGTGTGTCGGGCGAGAACCTGAACGACACGGAAGTCAGATTCCTCCAGGGTGCCGGCAACAAACAGCGTGTCTATAGCCTGGGACGCACGTGGGCGGTCCAGTTTGGCATTTCCGCTTTCTAACAACTCAGCCGCGTGTGAAGAGACGACTCCTATGAGAACCATCATCAAGACCCTTGCAACCCTCACCGCTGCGGCGGCCATCGTATGGACGATGGCGCCAGAACCGGTCTACACCCAGCAGGCGGGCGTCATCGGGAGCCCGGTCACCGTTGCCGGCATCGACAAGCCTGTCCGCGTCATCAAGGGCCGCTTCACGAGCGATGTCACGCTCACGAGCGACACCTACTGGGTGCTGCGCGGCGCCGTGTTCATCGGTGAACCCGCCCGCCTCACGATCGCCGCCGGCACGCGCATCATCGGCGAGACCGCCACGCGCGGGACGCTTGTCATCGAACGCGGCGGACAGATCATCGCGAACGGCACGGCCGTCGCGCCGATCGTGATGACCTCGGATCAACCCGTCGGCACCCGGTTCCGCGGCGATTGGGGCGGCCTGGTCATCAACGGACGAGCACCGCTGAACCTGCCTGGCGGCACGGCGATCGGCGAAGGCTCGACGGGTGTGTACGGCGGTACCAACCCGGCGGACAATTCAGGCGTCCTGCGCTACGTGCGTGTGGAGTTCGGAGGCATCGAGTTCAGTCCCGACAACGAACTGAACGGCATCGCGTTTCAGGGCGTCGGCAATGGCACCATCGTCGAGAACATCCAGGTGCACTACAGCAAGGACGACGCGATTGAGATGTTCGGCGGCACGGTCAACATCAAACGCGCAGTGCTGACGAATAACGGCGACGACAACATCGACTGGACATGGGGTTGGACCGGCAAACTCCAGTTCGCCGTCGTGCAGCAGCGCGGGGATGACACCGACCAGGGCATCGAGGCCGACAACCACAGCTCCCAGCAGAACCTGCTGCCTCGGTCGGCGCCGACGATCTACAACGTCACTCTCATCGGTGACCCGAACTCCACCGTCGGCCCCGAGAGCACCAACGGTATGCGGTTGCGTGTGGGCACCGCCGGCATCATTCGCAACTTCATCGTCATGGGGTTCAAAGCGCAGGGTATCGACGTGCGCGACGCCTCGACGGTCGCGGGCATCGCGACCGGCGCGTTGTCGGTCACCGAAGGCATCCTTTTCCAGAACGGGCGGGGCGTGAACGGGACGGGCTCAACCGTCAACTGGGCCACCAACGCGACAACGGTCCCGCTGCGCACCGCGGCAGGCACGAGAGTGACCGAGACGGATCCGATGCTGGTGGACCCGTTCAACCGGCTGGCACCAGACTGGCGGCCGCAGCCGGGATCCCCTGCGCTCGTGCTCACGCCGGCCATTCCGCCCAACGACGGCTTCTTCGAAGTTGCTCTGTTCCGCGGCGCGCTCGGCCCTGACCTCGCGACCGACTGGACCAGGGGCTGGACGTACTACGGCCGGTGAACGGTCGCCGCAGGCGCTACGATAGCGCGATGCACCACTCACAGACCCGGGCTGGCCAAACGACCAGCCCGGGGTTTTTCGTCAGGTTTCGACCCGCGGCCCTGGTGATCGTGGCGGTCGGAGCCCTCGGGACCTTCGGCTGTGGTGCCTCCTCGGCGCCCATCCCATTCGCGCCGGCGTTCAGCAGCAAGGACGCAGTCGTCGAAGCCGCCCTGCAGGCGCTCTCAGCCCGCGATGCGTCGACCCTCGCGAGTCTGGCTGTATCGGAGAGCGAGTTTCGGAAGCACATCTGGCCCGGGCTGCCGGCCAGTGCCCCGAAGGTCGGCATGCCACTCGAGTATCTGTGGGCCGAGACCTCGCAGAAAAATGCGAGCTACCTCACGCAGTTGCTTGCTGAGCACGGCGGTCGCGACTACCGGCTGGTGGCCGTGTCATTCGGCGGCGAGACCACCGACTACGGCCGGTTTCGTGTGCATCGCGAGACCACCCTCGACGTACGGGGCCCAGCCGGCCCCGTCACGCTGCGCCTGTTTGGATCGCTCGTGGAATCAGGCGGCCGGTGGAAGATCTACAGCTTCGTCGTGGACTGAACGCGCAACCCCTCGGCCGTCGACTCCAGCCGTTCGAACACCTGGACCGCCCGCTCCACCCGGTGCCAGTCTGAGTATCGCTGCGTGCGCACCACCGCACTGTCGCGGGTCTCACGCACTTCCCACCCGAAGGCGTTGCTTCTGACCTCAATGGCGTGGGTGTGTCCGTCGGTGGTGCGGGTGCGGGTCTGGGTTTCCATGTGCGTGGGTCCTTCTGTACTCAGTGTAGTTATCTCAGGTCCGCGCGCCGCCGCACGTAAACTCTTCGTAACAATTGGCGGTTACCTGACGCCCAACCGGGCCCAGTCAAACAGGGCAAAATTCCTGGGCCCGCTATTCATCGCCACCAGCAAACCTTGGGGAAACCCAGGCAGGGCCGCCGAAACGACCTCAATTCCGTCCGTTTCATCAGCGGACGTCTTCACCTCGTGCACCACCGTGTGGCTGTGCGGAGCGCCGGGCTCCCCCTCACGCCGGTAGGCCTTGAAGACCGAACCGCCGGGAATCTGGTCGGTCGACACCAGGTAGCCCGTGCCGCCCGGTCGGGCATAGATCGCCAGACCTTCACGATCGCCCTGGTACCCGCTCAGGCCAAACGTCGCCAGTTCCTGGCCGGCCGCCTGGTGGTCGGGGTCTGCGTGCCACTTGCGGATGCCATACCGTTCGTCCGAGTAGTAGACAAAACCCACTTCGTCGTCCACGACGATGGCTTCAATTTCACCGGCTTCGCCGGGCGCAGCCCCGAGTTCGCTGAAGTTCCCGAACCGGCGCACCAGTGTGCCCTTCACGCCGCCCTGCCCGTCCGCGTCGAGTCGATACTGCCAGAGGTAGTTCGTCGCGCTGCCGAGCTTGGGCGCCACGATCGCAAACAGCGCACCGTCCGCCGGGCGCTTGAACAGGCCGATGCCCATCGGCTCGGACCGGTCGCCGGTCTGGCCCGCAAGCACCGGCACCGCGCCCAGCTCGGCGAGGCCGCTGCCGTCGGCCTTGATCAGGAACACGCGCAGCCGATGCTGCAGGCGCTCAGCCACCACGGCAATATCGAGCACCGTATCGCCGAGACGAACACCCTGCTCGACGTCGATGTTGTTCGGGCGATCGATTCCCGGGATCGTTTGCCGAATCCTGCCGTCGAGGCTAAAGACGACGACGGCTCCACCAGGAGCCGCCACTTTGTTGGTGCCGAAGATCAGACTCTTTGATGGATCCGTGGGATGGAGCCAGATGGCCGGGTCGTCCGGGTCGTCGGTAACCGACTCGGTGGTCAGCGAAGGGCCGAGCGGTGCGGTTGGCTGCGGGTCGGAAACACCCTCACCCCCGCCGCAACCAGCGGCGAGGGTGAGGACCAGAGCGACGGTGACGCGACTTACCAATTGATCTTCACTCCGAACTGCGTCCACCAGCGGTAGTACTCCTGCTGGATCGGGCGATTGGTGTTGCCGATGTAGTAGCGCAGGGGCGCATTCGTCAGGTTGAGCGCGTCGGCGTAGATCTTGAAACGCTTCATGAGCCGCTGGCTGACGCTGATGTCGAGCTGCGTATGGTTGTCATAGTAGACGTCAGCGCTCGCGTCGCCGCCCACCGCATCGATGAAATTGCCGTGGAAGTTCAGTGAGGTCTTGGCCGAAAAGCCGTGTTTCTCGTACCAGAGGGCCAGGTTGCCCAGGTGCTTCGACTGGCCGGGCAAGGTGGAGTCAGTGGTCCGATCGGGGTACCGCGCGTTGGAGTCCGTCCACGTGTAGTTCGCGTAGATGCCAAGACCGTCGAACGGCGCGGGCAGGAAGCGGAGCTGGTTCTGCACGGCAAGTTCCATGCCCCACAGCGTGGCCGTCTCTCCGTTTTTCGGCTGGGTGATCGCGTAGAGGTCTCCGAACGCCTGCTCCTGGAAGCGGAAGTTGAAGATGTAGTCGCTCATCCGCTTGTAGAACACGCCACCCGACACCACACCGATGGATTTGAAGTACCGCTCCGCCAGCAGGTCGAGGTTGTCAGAGGTCGTGGGCTTGAGCGCCGAGTTGCCGCGCGAGATTTCGGCATCCTCCTGAAAGACGAGCTGAAAGGGCACCAGGTCCACGTAGTTCGGCCGCGCGAGAGTGCGGGTGTACGCCGCGCGCAGGTTGGTCTGGTCACTCAGCGCGTAGCGCAGATGCACGCCCGGCAGGATCTGTGTGTACGTGTCGCCGCCGGTCACCGCGCGGGTTGACACATAGTCGCCTCCGTCGTCATACAGCACTTCGTAGCCTGTGTAGTCCACCTTGGTGGATTCCACGCGCACGCCTGGCAGCAGGGTCAGCTTCGGTCCGAGAAAGAGTTCGGCCATCGCGTAGCCGGCGATGACACGTTCCTTCGCGTCGTAGTTCTCCGCGTCGCCTTCCGGATCGATCTGAAACCGGCCCGCCGGCAGCGCGTTGAACATGGCGCGAGAGGCGTCGGCATTGATACCCGGGAACTTGGCATAGGTGGCCGGGAAGAAGTCCAGGAACCGGCTGTTGTCGAACGTGGTGTCCTGGAGAGCGGGAAACGCCACGGTGGTCAGCGGGGAGGCCGCGCCGATTTCAAGATCGCGGGTCTTCCGCTTGTCCTTCACTTTGGCGCCGAACTTCAGGAACCGGGCGCCGTCGGCGCTGGCGCCCATGGGCACGCGCAGGTTGAACGAGCCCGTCCAGTCGCGGTCCTGCGTATCGAAGATCTCCGTTTGCCAGGCGTTCAGACGGGCGTTGGCTGACACGTCGGCCGACGGGTTGGCCTGGATGTTCTCGGGATCGCTGATGCTCGGGGCGAAGTTGATGTTCGTCTGCCGGAAGATCGTGTCGAGGCGATCGGGCTGGACTTCCTCGGCGAACGCGTAGCCCAGCCGATAGTCGAGGAAGGTGCCGCCGCCGAGCAGGTGATTCGCGCCGGCCGAAAACGACCGGATGTTCTGATTCTGGTTCCGATTCTTGAGGACGTGCTCAATCCGCCGATTGGCAGGACGGTATCGGATGCGGTTGTTGACCTCGTAGTCTTCAAACCGGTTCACGATCGCCCGGACGTTGAAGGTGCTCGAATCACTGAGCCGGAGATCGCCCGAGCCGTTGAATCCGTACCGGTTGCGTTCGATCGCGTAGTCGCGCAGTTGCATGTCGGCCATCGTGTTGCCGACATAGTCCACTTCAAAGTTCTCCGACCCGCGGGTTAACTGCGTGGCGCTGAAGCCTCCGAGCAGCCCCACACGGCCGCCGTTGACGCGGCGTCCGACGGTTCCTGAGGCATACTTCTGACCGGCCGAGCGTTGGAGCGCGTTATAGCCGCCTGCCATCGACGCCAGCATCGTGGGCTTGGTCGCCGCCTGTCTGGTGATGAGATTGACCGCCCCGCCGATCGAGTCGGCGTCCATGTCCGGGGTGACAGCCTTCGACACTTCAATGG
>CAZAZR010000034.1:20799-29334 GCA_964489685.1 uncultured Solibacteraceae bacterium
GGCACGGCATCGAGCGCCACTTGCCGCGCGCCGCCTTCGGGCGCGGGAATGCGTTCGCCGTCGATCTGCATCGAGTTCAGCCGGGCCTCGGTGCCGCGCACCAGCACGTACCGGCCTTCACCCTGGTCGCGTGCGATGGACACGCCCGGAATACGCGAGGCCGCTTCGGCAGCGTTCGGGTCGGGAAAGCTGCCGATTTGATCGGCCGCCACGATGTTGATGATGTTGAGGGCGGTGCGCTGCTGATTGAGTGCGCGGGCCTGGCCTTCCTGAATCGACTCGCCGGCCACGGTGACCGTCTCGCTGTAGGAGTAGTCCTGCTCAAGTTTGATTTCGAGCGAAGGGTTCTGGCCGGCCGACACCGTCACCGCCTGGGTCGCGTCCACGCGCCCGAGGTAGCTCACGACCAGCATCTGGCTGCCCACCGGTACGCCGGTGAGTCGAAAGGCGCCCTGACGATCGGTCGCCGTTGACAACGCGCTCCCCTGCAGTTGTACGCGGGCCCCGGGCAGCGCCTCGCCGCGCGCGGCGTCCACCACCCGTCCGGTGACGGTTCCGGCCTGCGCGGCCTGGGCCGCGACGACGCCTGATGCCGACACACTGCCGGCCGCCAGACCCAGCGCGGCGACCAGGGCCACGGCTCTTCCCATATTCATCATTGCGATTCATCCTCCTCTCCTCCCAGCCAACTGCCGAGAGGGTCGGACGCATCATCTGCAGCCCCCGTAACGACGCGATGACGAGCCGGTTACACCAATCGAAAACCGTGTCTGCAGGGGCGTACGTCGCGCCGGGCGCGCATCCGAGGCTAGAATGTCCGAGAATGCTCGACGTCCTGACGATTGTTCTCGGTGGTGGCCGCGGCACCCGTCTGTTTCCGCTCACCCACCATCGGTCCAAGCCCGCCGTTCCGCTCGGCGGCAAGTACCGCCTTATCGACATTCCCATCAGCAACTGCCTGCACGCCGGACTCAAGCGCATCTACGTGCTGACGCAGTTCAACTCGGCGTCGCTGAACCGGCATATTTCGCAGACCTATCGTCTGGATCTCTTCTCCGAGGGGTTTGTCGAGGTCATTGCCGCCGAACAGACCCCTGAGGGCGAACGCTGGTTCCAGGGCACGGCCGACGCGGTGCGCCAGGCCGCCCGACACTTCCAGAACATCGACGCCGAGTATTACCTCATCCTCGCAGGCGACCATGTGTACCGCATGGATTTCAGCGAGCTGATCGAATCGCACATTGACCGTGGTGCCGACATCACGATTGCCGCGCAGCCGGTGACGGCAGACGAAGCGACACAGATGGGGATTCTGCGGTGCAACTCCGGCAACCAGATTGTCGGATTCGACGAGAAACCGTCACCGGCGCGCCTCGACGAACTGCGCGCCCTCTCACCGTCGGGCCTGGCGATGGCGGGGCTCGGGCCTGAGAAACCGTTTGTCGCCTCGATGGGCATCTACGTGTTCTCGCGCGACGTGCTGCATGAGGTGCTCGCGCGCGACCACGCGGTGGACTTCGGCAAAGAGATCATCCCGCACGCGCTGAACACCCACAAGGTGCAGGCCCATTTTTCGCGCGGGTTCTGGGCCGATGTCGGGACGGTTGAGGCGTTTTACGAGGTCAACCTCATGCTCACCCGGCGCGGCGCGCCGTTCAATTTTTTCCACCCCACACGGCCCATCTACACGCGGCCGCGTTTTCTGCCGGCATCACGCCTGCACCAATGCGCGATCGACGAGGCCATCGTGGCGGAAGGGTGTTACCTCGACAACTGCGAGGTCAGGGAATCGGTGGTGGGCATCCGGACATCGATCCTCCACAGCGCCACCGTGACCCGGTCGGTGCTGCTTGGTGCGGACTTCTACGACGACCGCCACACCGACCTGCCGCTCGGGGTCGGCCGCGGTGCGGTGCTCGACCGCGTCATCGTGGACAAGAACGCGCGCATCGGAGAGGGCGCGAGACTGGTGAATGACCGCGGCATCCAGGATGTGGATGGCGACGGCTACTACATCCGCAACGGCATCATCATCGTGCCCAAGGGCGCGGTGGTGAAGCCGGGCACCGTGGTCTAGCGGCCCGCAAGCAGGATTTTCGGTGTCACCAGCCACACGAGCTGACCGGCTCGTGTCGGGGGCCAGGCCGGGAGATCGATCCGGGCGACGCCTCCCTTCTTGAAGATCAGCGGACTGCGCGCGCCTATCAGCCACGCCCCAAAGACGCCCAGGTCGGGCTCGTGGCCGACCACGGCCACGCGGGTGTGCGGCTTGAGTGTCCCAAGGGCGGCGGCGGTGGCGGCTGGCAGGTGCCCGGGCGCCAGTTCGTCAAGGATGGACACGGCCGGAGACGGGGTCCAGGTCGCCTCAAGGATGCCCGCGGTTTCAACGGCACGGACCAGCGGACTCGCGAGCACGACCTCCGCGGTTTCGTTGATGGCCATGAGACGCCTGGCGATCTGCGCCATTTTCGCCGCGCCCTTTTCGGTCAGGGGGCGCCGGTTGTCGTCAGGCCAGGCGTCGCCTCTCTCTTCCGCGATCGCGTGACGGACCAGGAACAGCGTGGGCATCTCAGCGCTGCTCCGTTCGTTGTGCCAACGCCCGCCATGTTGGGACATTCGCCACCACGTGGGCATGCATCGCCCGGCACTCACGCTCGAGATCGGCTCCCATGCGCCGCAGTTGGCCGTGGGTCGCGCGATCACCACCGACGTCGCGTCCCAGGCGTCGCAGCCAATCCTGCAGCATCTGGAGATCGTGCAGACCACCCAGTTCTTCCTGCATGCCGGTCAGGGTCTTGATGTCGCGGGCCACGGCCACCCGGCGCACCGCGCGTTCAGTCTCCAGGCTGTAGCGGAGCTTTTTTGCACAGAGTCGCACCACATGCAGGCGGTCGGGCACATACAAGGTGCCCAGCGCACGAAGGGCGGCGGCCAGCGCGGCCGACCGCTTCCGTCGGCGTGTGCCGAGGGCCTGATGGTACGTGGCCACACCCACGGAGGGTGTGTCGGCAACCACACGGCGCAGCTCGCGCAGCAACGCCGTGGACCCCACGCGACGCAGGGCATCGACGAAGTCCGCATGGCGGGCCTGACGTTCGGCCTCGAGTGTCTGACGCACGCGCATCACGACCACGGGATGCCAGGCATGCGTGTGAGCTCTGTCTGCCAGCAGGTCACGGGTGACATCCAGTTCCCGGACGACGCCCAGTGCCGCCGCCACGCGGCGCACACCGCGGCGAATGCGGCGCGCCCGGGTTTCATCGATCGACGCAACCAGCGGCAATACCTCGCGGATGCGTCGCGACGCCACACGGCCCTGGTGCACGCCAGTGGCATCACCGCGCCGTGCGCGTCCAAGGGCGCGAGAAAAACGGCGCACCTGCTCATCGAGCGCGTGCGTCAACGTTTGCGTGCTCACGGCCGCTCGTCTCTCACCGTGTTAGCTTAGTGCATGCGGATCGCGGCGATCGATATCGGCACGAATTCGGTGCATATGATCGTTGTGCGCGTACGTCCCGACCTGTCATTTGAAGTGGTGGACCGCGAGAAAGACATGGTCCGCCTCGGCGCCGGCGGCCTTGACGGGCGAGGCCTGTCGGACACGGCTGTTACAAACGCGTTACACACCTTAACGAAGTTCAAGCGCCTGGCGGAGTCTCACGCGGTGGATGAAATCATCGCCTCGGCGACGAGTGCCGTGCGCGAAGCCGAAAACGGCGCGGATTTCGTGGCGCGAATTCGCCGAGAGGTGGGCATCCGCGTCCGCACAATTTCCGGGACTGAAGAAGCGCGGTTGATCCATCTGGCCGCCGCCTACGCGGCGGGCGTCGGGGGCCAGGCCGCCGTCGTGATCGATATTGGCGGCGGCAGTGTGGAGCTGACGTTGGGCACGGCCGCCCGCATGCAGTTGGGCGGCAGCTTCAAGATCGGCGTGATTCGCCTGACCGAGCGGTTCATCACCAGCGACCCGATTACCACTGACGAAGAAAAGCGGGTGGAACGGTACGTCCGCCGCCAGACGTCGGTGCACATCCGCGCCCTCAAGGCGCGGGGCTTTCATCGCGTGATCGGCACCTCGGGCACGATCACCGCGCTTGGCGCGCTGGCCACGCGCGACGGCGGCGATCTTCGTAACCGGCGCATCAGCGCCAAGGCCTTCCGCCGCGTCCGGCGGGCGCTCACCGACACGACCCTTGAAGACCGTCTGGCGCTTCCTGGCCTGGATCCGCGACGCGCGGACCTGGCAGTGGCGGGTGCCGTGCTGCTCGATACGCTGCTCAGCGCGCTCGGCGCAACCGAACTGACGCTGTGCGACTTCGCGCTTCGCGAAGGACTGGTGCTCGACTACATCAAGAAAAACGGCGCCCACATCCGCACCGTGGAGCGCTACCCCGATGTCCGGCGGCGCAGCGTCATTGAACTCGCCGAGCGTTGCCACTATATCCCGCGCCACGCCACGCAGGTGGCGACACTGGCGCTGGGCCTGTTCGACGCCACTCAGCACCTCCATGAGCTTGGCACGCGCGAGCGCGAGTGGCTGGAGTACGCCGCGCTTCTGCACGATATCGGCGGGCTCATCAGCTACGAACGGCACCACAAACACTCGCAGTACCTCATCCTGCACGGCGACCTGCGGGGCTTTGAGCCGGACGAGATTGCGCTTATGGCCATGGTGGCGCGGTACCACCGCCAGTCGGTCCCCAGAAAAAGCCACACGGACTTCAGCGTGCTGCCTGCGCCGCGGCGCCGGGTCGTACGGCTGCTGGGCGCCATGCTGCGCCTGGCCGAGGGCCTGGACCGCGGCCACGCGCAGTCAATCGGGGCCGTCGAGGTAACCGACACGCCCGAAGGCCTCCTCGTGCGCCTGCGCACCGGCGAGGCCTCCGAGTTGGAGTTGTGGGCGGCCCAGCGGCACGCCGAGCCGCTCTCGGCTCTGCTTGACCGGCCGATACGTTTTGAAGTCGCGGTCGGGCGCGGCCGGCGGCGGGCCGCGCGCCCCCCGGCCCGCATGTAACACAGAATTTACATCTCCGAAACCGGCGCGATATTCACGGCCCATACGCTCGGGGCATGAGATTTCAGATTCTGTCCATAGCAGTGGTGTCCGCCGTCACGCTCGGTGCCGTCGGGTGTGGCGGTTCCGCGCCGAGCACGCCCGCGACGGTCATCGCCGTTGACGGCTCGAGCACGGTCTTCCCCATCAGCGAGGCCATCGCCGAGGAGTTCCAGAAAGCGAACGCGGGCATGCCCGTCACCGTCGGCACCTCGGGGACCGGCGGCGGATTCAAGAAGTTCTGCCGCACCGAGACCGCGATTTCCGATGCGTCGCGGCCCATCCTGCCGCCGGAAATCAAGGAGTGCGCCACGGCCGGCGTCACCTACCTCGAACTGCCCGTCGCGTATGACGGCATGGCCGTGGTCGTGAATCCGAAGAACACCTGGGCCAGCGACATCACCGTGGCGGAACTCAAACGGCTGTGGGAACCCGCCGCGCAGGGCAAGATCATGAAGTGGAGCCAGGTGCGCGCCGGATGGCCCGACCGCGATGTTCGCCTGTACGGTGCCGGCGCCGACTCAGGCACCTTCGACTACTTCACCGAAGTGATCAACGGCA
The DNA here is from genome assembly GCA_964489685.1 of uncultured Solibacteraceae bacterium. GTDB lineage: Bacteria > Acidobacteriota > Vicinamibacteria > Vicinamibacterales > SCN-69-37 > SYFT01. The sequence continues at coordinate 26,414 of CAZAZR010000034.1, forward strand.
AGTCCAAGGCGAGCCGCGGCGACTTCACCGCCAGTGAAGACGACAACGTCCTGGTGCAGGGCGTGGCCGGCGACGAACTGGCCCTGGGCTTCATGGGCCTGGCGTACTACCAGGAAAACCGCGACAAGCTGAAACTGCTGGGCGTGGACGATGAGAATCCGGCGAATGGGGCCGGCGCCATCCACCCGAGCTTCGACACAGTACGCGGCGGGACCTACCGGCCGTTGTCGCGGCCCATGTTCATCTACGTGAACCTTGCCGCGCTTGAGCGCCCCGAAGTCAAGAAGTTTGTGGAGTACTACCTCGCGAACACGGCCGCGATGAGCAAGGAAGTGGGGTTCGTGGCCCTGGCCGACGCCGAAATGGCGCTGGTCAACGCCCGCTACACGAATCGCACGGCGGGCTCCGTCTTCGGCGCCGATCCGGGCCTCTCTCCCAAGACGCTTGAGGAGTGGCTGCGGGGCGGCAGCCGGTGACACGATCGACGCGGAAAGTGCTGGAGTTCGGCATCGAGCGGCTGCTCTTCGTGTGCGCCGCCGCGTCGGTGCTCGTCACCGCGGGCATCATCGGGGTGCTCGCGTTTGAAACAGTCGAGTTCTTCCGCGAAGTGCCAATCCTGAGTTTCCTGTTTGGCACCGTCTGGACTCCCCTGTTCACAGACAGGCAGTTCGGCGTGCTCCCGCTGGTGACCGGCACCATGCTGGTGTCGGCCATTGCGATGCTTGTCGCCCTGCCCGCCGGCGTGCTCAGCGCCATCTATCTGAGTGAGTACGCACCGGCGCCCGTGCGCCGGGTGGTGAAGCCGGCGCTGGAAATTCTGGCCGGCATTCCGACGGTGGTCTACGGCTACTTCGCGCTTCTGTACGTGACGCCGCTCCTCCAGCAGGTCTTTCCGTCGTTGGCGGCTTTCAACGCCCTCAGCCCGGGCCTGGTCATGGGCATCATGATCCTGCCCATGGTGTCGTCGCTCTCGGAAGACGCGCTGCACGCGGTGCCCAACGGGTTGCGCGAGGGCGCCTACGCGCTGGGCGCCACCAAGATGCAGGCCGCGCTGCGGGTCGTGGTTCCGGCGGCCTTCTCCGGCATCTCGGCCTCGTTCATCCTGGCCATGTCACGCGCCATCGGGGAAACGATGATTGTGGCCATCGCGGCGGGTCAGCAGCCGCGCCTCACACTCAATCCCCTCGTCTCGGTCGAGACCATGACCGCGTATATCGTGCAGGTCAGCCTGGGCGACACGCCGTCGGGGTCGCTTGAGTACCGGACGATTTTCGCGGTCGGCATGTTGTTGTTTCTCATGACCTTCGCACTGAACATGGCCAGCAACTGGCTGCGGCGCCGCTTCCGTGAGGTCTACGCGTGAGCACCCGCCAGTCGCGCAAGACCGGCGATCGGCTCCTGCAGACCATGGGCATCCTGGTGCTGGTACTGGCGCTCGTCTCGCTGGGCGCGCTGATCCAGGACGTGGTCTCGGACGGGTGGGGCCGTCTCAACTGGCAGTTCCTGACCAGTCCCCCGTCGCGGTTCCCCGAGGCCGCGGGAATCTATCCACAGCTCCTCGGCAGTCTCTACGTGATGCTCCTCACCGCCGCGCTCTCACTGCCGATGGGCATCGGCGCCGCCGTCTACCTCGAGGAATACGGCGGCGGCGGTCGGTGGGCGCGCATCATCGAGGTCAACATCGCCAACCTGGCGGGTGTGCCGTCTGTCATCTACGGACTGCTCGGCCTGGGCCTCTTCGTGCGAGGGTTCGGCCTCGGACCCAGTGTGCTTGCCGGAGGCGCCACCCTCGCGCTGCTCGTGTTGCCGGTGGTCATCCTCTCGACGCGCGAAGCGTTGCGCACGGTACCGATGTCAGCGCGCGAGGGCTCGTATGCCCTTGGCGCCACCAAGTGGCAGACCATCTGGCATCAGGTGCTGCCCGGCGCGCTGCCCGGCATCTTCACGGGACTGATCCTCGCTATGTCGCGCGCGATAGGCGAGACAGCCCCCCTGATCACGATTGGCGCGCTCACCTACATTCCGTTTGCGCCGACCGGCCTCGACTCACGCTTCACCGTGTTGCCCATCCAGGTCTACAACTGGGTTTCGCGGCCGCAAGCGGCCTTTGCCGAAAATGCCGCCGCCGGTATTATCGTGCTCCTCGTGCTGTTGTTGACGATGAACGCGGTCGCCGTGGTGCTGCGGGACCGCTTCCAGAGAGCCCGGGCATGACCAACCTGTTACGTCCCCTCACGACCTTCACCGGAAAATCTGACCCGGCCAAGCCGCCATCCAAAGTGATGATCTCCGTCACGGGCATGAACTTCTACTACAGCGACACACAGGCCCTGTCGGACATCACCATCGACCTGCAGGCCAACGTGGTCACCGCCTTCATCGGCCCCTCGGGCTGTGGCAAGAGCACGTTCCTGCGCACGCTGAACCGGATGAACGACATCATCCCGGGCACGCGCGTGGAGGGGAAGGTGCTCATCGACGGACGTGATATCTACGGTCCCGAGACCGACGTGGTGGACCTGCGACGCCGCGTCGGCATGGTGTTCCAGAAGTCGAACCCCTTCCCGAAGTCGATTTTCGAGAACGTCGCCTACGGCCTGAAGGTCAACGGCCTCACGAAAAACCGCGGCGAGATGGAAGGCCGCGTGGAAGAGAGCCTGAAGGCTGCGGCCATCTGGGACGAAGTCAAGGACCGCCTGACCGAATCGGCCTTGATGCTCTCGGGCGGCCAGCAACAGCGGCTCTGCATCGCCCGCGCGCTGGCCATTCAGCCCGAGGTGCTGCTCATGGACGAGCCGGCGTCGGCGCTTGACCCGATCGCCACCCAGCGCATCGAGGAGCTCATCTACCAGCTCAAGACCAGCTACACGATCGTGATCGTCACGCACAACATGCAGCAGGCCGCCCGTGTGTCAGACCAC
>CAZAZR010000035.1:0-28688 GCA_964489685.1 uncultured Solibacteraceae bacterium
ATCCGCTCCAGGTGCTGCGACGGCCGCGGCGATTCTGCAGCAGAATGCCAGCGATGCCGCCCAGACCACCGAATCTGCCGAAGCGGCCCATCAGCGCAAACAGCACCACAAGAACAATCAACACGCCTGCCGGGATGCCGCCGTTCGGTTGCGACCGGGGGCGCGCGGCGACAGCCACATCGGGCAGGGCGACGCCCCGCCTTTCGGCGATGCGCGTGATCACGCGCGTGGTTCCGGCCACCAGGCCCGGGCCGTAGCCGCCCCCGCGGAAGGCCGGCAGCATCAGGGTGCGGATGGTGTCGCCCGCAAAGCCGTCGGTGATGAACTCTTCGATGCCGTAGCCCACTTCAATGCGAACCCGCCGGTCACGGACGGCCACAAGCATCAGCACGCCGCTATCGGCCTTGCGTGTGCCAATGCCCGCCTGTTCGAAGAGCCGTGTGGCGTACTCCTCAATCGTCGCGTAGGGCGCGAACGTGTCGACCGTCGCAACGACCACCACGTCGCCTGTGGCGGCCTGGAGCGATCGAATGAGGCGATCGAGTTCGGCGGCGGATGCGGGGTCGATGACTTTGGCGAAGTCGTTGACGGGAGCGGTCAGTGCCGGCAACTGGCCCTGAGCGTTCGTGACAACAATGTGGCCAATGTAGGGCGTGGCTTCAGCCGCGCCAATCGGCGAACTGATGACGCACAGGCCCGCGGCGAAAAACGCCAGCCGCCGCACGGCGGTACAAACCGGGGTCACGCGCGCCAGCCGTCTACATGAGCCCAGAGCCGTTCAGCCACTCCCAGATATTCGCCCAGGCGCGGCGTGAGGCGGCGGGCCGCGTCTGGATGTTGTTCGAGCGCAAGGATGCCTGCGACGAGCTCGGCCGACACTCCCGTGGCCTGTGCGGCGAACGCTCCGATGTCGGCGTCAGTCGAGTGCCTGGCTTGCTGGAGCTGGGCCACGCTGGCGAGCAGTGCCCGGAGCGGCGCTGCGGACTCTGCCAGCAGCTGTTCCTGCTCGTGGGCGTGGCCGGCGGCCTGGATCCAGCCCTGGCGCAGATGAATGAGGAACGCCTTGGCCTGCACTTCGCAGGCGCGCCGAAGATCGGCGTCCGACGGACGGGCGCGTGTGAAGGGCGACTCGCCGACGATGACCTCGTGACGGTCGAGCATGGCCTGGTATTCGAGGGGAAACGCGTCGAGCGACCGTTCGAACTCCAGAGGCGTCATGAGCAGCGGGGTGTCCAAGCCATCGCGTTGCCAGCGATCCACCAGCGGAGTGAGCGAATCGAGGTCGTCGGCGTGGATCGATCGGGCAAATGCCGCGGTGCGCGTGGGCCCGTAGGCCACAAGGCCCACGAAGCGGTCGCCGAACACGCGGGTGAGGTCTGCGGCCAGGCGGGACATGGCCTGCCTGGCCGCAGCAGAAAGCTCCATGCGGCCTACTTCTTGATGTCGCGTTTTGCCAGCCAGGTGGCCTGTCCCATGCCGCCCAGTTCCGCGCCGCCACGAAGGACATCGCCGGTGGGAGTGGTGGTCAACTCACCGGTGAAGGCCATCCGGGTTTCGGTACCTTCGGCGTTGATCGTCACGACGAATTCCACCTTCTTGCCGTCGATCGTTCCCACGAGCGGATATTCGCCGTAGCGGCCGGTGTAAGTGCCCGTCAGCTTCCCGGCGTCCTGCTTGAACACGAGCACCGGGCTCGACGTGCCCACTTCCATCTCCAGCGTCATCTGCCACTTGCCAGTCAGCGTGGTGGCCGCCGGAGTCTGTTGGGCGATGGCGGTGGTCGCTCCGGCAATCACGAGGAGGGCAGCCAGCAGACGCGACACGGCTACAGTCCCTTCACGCGTTCGGCCGTGAATGGGAAGCTGCCCATGTCGCCAGCCGCCACCGTGCCGGTCATCTTGCCGGCCGCGTTGACCTTGCCTTCAAAGTAGATCTCCATCGCCGTGCCGCCGGCATCGAAGCTGATGGTGAACCCGAGCACGCCGTCCTTGACTTCGCCGGCGATCGCCGACGGGCCCTGTGGGCCTTCGATAGTACCCGTCACTTTGTTCGCGGCGTCCACCTTGACTTCGAGCGCCATGGCCATGGCCCCCTGCGGACTTTCAAGATTCAGATTCCACTTGCCGGCAGGCGAGGCCGGCGCGGCAGGCGCTGTGGCAGAGGCCGGCGCGGGTTTGGCCGTGGCTGGCGGTGCCTGCTGGGCGGCAAGCGCAGTGCCTCCCACGAGTACGACGACGGCGATGGCGGCGGTGATTGAGTGCTTCATGACGAACCCTCTCCTCAAGGTCAGACTTTGGTTTTGCGGGCACGGCGCCCGGGTGGCGTTGTTTGCTTCTGCAGTTCGGCGAGTTTCAGTTCGGCCGCCTGTTCGATAATCCCCTGAAGCATAACACCAGTGGCGCCTCCGGCGGCTCGTCGGTTGGTGAGCCACAGGTCAGGATCCTGCGCGGCCATGATGGCGGGAAAATCGTCGCCCGACTTGACGCTCAGCGGCGCAAATTCGGTGATGTCCAGGTCTCCGGACCATTCGTCTTTGTGTTTGATCAGCAGCCAGCTGGGGCCCGTCGGCTTTTCGCCCGGTCGCGTGTAGCCGCGCGTGCGCACCAGCACCCACGACCCCTTGAGTTTGTAGCCGTCGAGGGTGAACTTCAGGTCGCCCTTCGCCAAGGCGGCGTCCACGTCCGGCGATTCAGGCGTCCAGGTCCCCGAATCCCACAACATGACGACGCCCGCGCCGTAGCCTTCGGGAATGACGCCTTCAAACGACCCGTATTCGAGCGGGTGGTCCTCGACCTGTGCGGCGAATCGCTTCACCTTCGGGTCGAGCGACGGCCCTTTCGGCACCGCCCATGACATCAGGACCCCGCCGTGCTCCAGCCGCAGGTCGTAGTGCAGATGGCTCGCCAGGTGTTTCTGTACGCAGAAGAAGAGCGTCCTGGTCTTCTTCCTGCGCAGCGCCTTCGATTCATCGCCCTTCGGCTCGGGCGACTTCGCAAAATTCCGCTTCGCGTGATACTGCTTCAGCGGCAAGGTGACCTGTTGCCCCCTATTTCACGCCGTGCATCATCTTTGTGAGCTTGCCTGAGAACACGAGCATGATCACGCCCGCGATGATACCGAACAGGCCGACCACCCCGAAGAGGTTCTGCAGGGGCATCGACGCGTAGAGGCCGGCCATTTCACCGCCCATGTAGTTGCCCACCGAGGCGCCCAGGAACCACACGCCCATCATCAGGCTGACAATGCGCGACGGCGCGAGCTTGGTCATCGAACTCAGGCCGATCGGGCTCAGGCACAGTTCCGCCCACGTGTGCACGAGATAGGTGGCACACAGCCAAAGGGGACTCACCAGCCCGCCGCCGGCCGCCAGATTTGCCGCCGGCACCAGCACAAGGAACCCGAGCCCGACACCGATCAAGCCGAATGAAAACTTCACGGGGCTGGCCGGCTGCCGGTCGCCCATCTTCACCCACAGCCACGCAAACACTGGCGCAAACGCCACGATGAAGAGGGCATTGAGCGACTGGAACCAGACACTCGGGAAGGCCAGGCCGAACAGCGTGTTGTTGGTCTTGTCGACGGCGAACAGATTCAGGGTTGACCCCGCCTGCTCAAACACCGACCAGAAGAGGGCTGCCGCCACAAACATGACCGTGATCACCCACAGGCGCCCCCGTTCTTCGCGGGTCCAGTCATTGCCAGGGCCTTTGAACAGCCACCAGAAGAAACCGACCACCACGGCGATGAGGACGTACAGGTAACCATTGGTCACCTGCTCCGGTGTGACCGTAATCGAACCGGCGGACAACGCGAGCCCCAGGCCCACGAGTGCCACCACAAACACACCAAACCACATCGTGGCCATGCGCTTGAGCTGCGCAAACGCCTGTGGCGACTTGGCGGGTGACGGGTCCATGCCCGCCTGGCCCAGGAGTCGGCCCGAAGCGACGTATTGAATGAGGCCGAGGGTCATGCCGATGCCGGCTGCGCCGAAGCCCCAGTGCCACGCGGAGTTCGGGTCCATGCCCATTCCGGTGAGCCAGCCGCGGAAGCCTGCGTTCTGCACCAGATAGCCGGTGATCAGGGGGCCAATAAAGGCACCAAGGTTGATGCCCATGTAGAAGATGGAGAACCCGGCGTCGCGGCGCAGGTCCTTTTGGGCATAGAGATGGCCGACGATCACGCTGATGTTCGGCTTGAGGAGGCCGGTGCCGAGGACCACGAGCAGCAGTCCCAGGTAGAAGGTTGCGGTGGACGGGAACGCGAGCGAGAAGTGCCCGGATGCGATGAGGATGCCGCCATAGAGGACGGCGCGCCGCGGGCCAATGAGCCTGTCAGCCAACCATCCGCCTGGCAGGCTCAGCAGGTAGACCGCCGATGTGTACGTGCCGTAGATGGCCGTGCCGACGGCAACGCTGAGGCCCAACCCGCCGTCTTCAACCGACGCCACCATGTACAGGAGCAGGAATCCCCGCATCCCGTAGTAGCTGAACCGTTCCCACATTTCAGAGAAGAAGAGCGTGGAGAGGCCACGCGGGTGACCGAAGAATGACGTGTCGGAGCTTGCGGGCGCCATGCCCACGGTTGCGGTCGGTGTGGCCACTGTGTCAGTCCTCCTGAGGCTTGCGCTGGCGGATATTACTTCGGTTCGGGCACGAATCCGGGCGGGGCAGCGGCGCCGGTGCCGAAAAAATACTCCTCCATGTGTTTCGCCACCAATTGCTGCGCTTCCTTCTGAAACGGCAACAGGCGATACTCATTGAGGATCATCTTCATCTGTTCCTCCCACATGGCCCAGGCTTCGGCAGAGACCTGGTCGTAAATGCGTCGGCCGAGTTCGCCGGGCCAGGGTGGTGAGGGCAGACCGGGAAGTTCACGAAGGAGTTTCACGCAATGCACCGTGCGTGGCGGAATTTCATCAGGCGTCATAAGCCGTCCGCATCTTACACCCTGGCGGCGGCCTTGCTGATGCTGCTGGCCCTGCCGAGCCTGGCCGGGGCGCAGTATTTCGGTCGCAACAAGGTGCAATACCGGTCGTTCACGTTTCAGGTCCTCGCCACCGAACACTTCGACATTTATTTCTATCCCGAAGAAGCCGAAAGCGCGGCCATCGTCGGTCGCATGGCCGAGCGGTGGCGGTGGCGGTTGACGCGGTTCTTCAGTCACAACCTGCGCGGCCGTCAGGCGCTGATTCTCTATGCGGCCCCGGCGCATTTCGGCCAGACCAACGCCATCGAAGGTTTGGTTGGCGAAGGTACGGGTGGCGCCACTGAAGCGCTCAAGCGGCGCATCGTGTTGCCCATGGCGGGCTCGCTCGCCGACACCGATCACGTGCTGGGCCACGAACTGGTGCACGCCTTCCAGTTCGACATGACCGGCGCGGACCCGCGCGAGTCGGAGTTCACGCTGCCGGGCATCCTCCAATACCCGTTGTGGTTTGCCGAAGGGATGGCCGAATATCTTTCCATCGGCCCGGTGGACGGCCAGACCGCCATGTGGCTGCGCGACGCGGCGATCACCGAGCGCCTGCCGCACGTGAAAGACCTGAATAGCCCCAGGCTGTTTCCGTACAGGTGGGGCCACGCGTTCTGGGCGTTCATCGGCGCCACCTACGGGGACCGCGCGGTGGCGTCGCTGCTGCGGTCGGCTGCCAATCCGCGATTCGACATGACGGGATTCGCGTTGCAACTGGGCACCGACCCAGACGCGCTGACGGAAAGCTGGCACCAGTCGATTCGCAAAACCATTCAGGCGATGCAGGCCGATCTGCCGTCGCTCACGAGCGAACCCCGTCTGCTCATCAGTGAGGAGAATGGCGCGGGTCGCATCAACATCGGGCCGCGCGTCAGTCCCGACGGCACGCAGGTGGCCTTTTTCTCGGAGAAAGATCGCTTTTCCATCGACCTCTATCTGGCCAACACCGAGACAGGCCGTATCGAGCGCAAGCTGGTGGAGTCGGCCACCGACCCGCACTTTGACAGCCTGCAGTTTCTCAACTCCGCCGGAGCGTGGCGACCCGACGGCCGCCAGTTCGTGATCACCGCCGTCAGAGGCGGGCGGCCCGTCCTCGCATTTGTGGATCCGTCCAACGGACGCATCGCCCGCGAGCTCGTGCTGCCTGATCTTGACGATGCGATGAATCCGGCGTGGGCGCCCGATGGCCGATCGCTTGTGGTCAGCGGCAATCGCGGTGGACTGACCGACCTCTATGTGGTGCACCTGACGACCGGCCACGCCACCGCCCTGACGTCGGATCCGTTCGCCGACCTCGAGCCGGTATTCACACCCGACGGCAAGACGATCGTCTTCGTGACGGAGCGGTTCAGCACGGACCTGGCACTGCTCCAGCCCGGCGCGCTGCGACTGGCGCGTGTGAACATCGAGACCCGCGAGGTGCAGCCTATTCAGGCATTTCTCCAGGGCAAACATCTGAGTCCGCAGGTCAGTGGCGATGGGCGCACCATCACGTTCATCGGAGATCCCGATGGCGTGAGCAACCTCTACCAGATCGCCATTGACGGCGGCCCGGTGTCTCGCCTCACGGCGTTTGCGACGGGCATCGCCGGCATCACGTCCACGAGCCCGGCACTGTCATCGGCTCCCGGCGTGGGACGATGGGTGTTCAGTGTGTTTGAGCGCGACGGCCACGCCGTATATGTGCTCGATGAAAAAAACGCGGTCGCGATGGTACCGCCCGAGGCGTCCAGGCAGGCCGCGCGGATCACGCCAGACGTGCCGTCATTGACCCTGCTGAGTCGCGCCACCGGCGACGTCGCGCGGCTGCTGGCTGATCCGGCGCCTGGCCTTCCGCCTGCGGGCCCGATGGGCGAGAGCACGGTCTACAACCGCAAACTCTCACTCGACGTCGTTTCTCAGCCAACCGTGTACGCCGGTGTGAATTCGTTCGGAGGATTCGGCGGCGGATCGATCGCCGCGTTGTTCAGTGACATGCTGGGCGATCGTGTGCTGGCGGTCGATGCGGCTGTGGACAGCAACGTGGACGACCTTGGCGCGGGGCTCACCTACATCAATCGCCGCCATCGCTGGAACTGGGCCGCGTCGCTGCGCGCCGAACCGTACCGCGCCGGGTATCTGGAGTTCGTGGACAGCAACGCCGGCACGACGACGGTGAGGGAAGTGATCAACCGCCAAATCTACCGGGGCGGGTCGCTCATCGCGGCGTTTCCCTTCAGTCGAGCGACGCGGTTCGAACTGGCCGGCAGTGCCAATGCGGTGGCGTTCAAGCGTCAGGTGCGCGAATGGGTGTACGACACGGAAAGCCAGACGGAAATCAGCCGATCAGACACGAACGAGCGGCTGGCCGATTCGCTGCATCTTGGCGAGGTGCGCGCGGCCATTGTGCATGACACGTCGTTCTTCGGCGCGACCAGCCCCATTCTCGGGACGCGGTCGCGCGTTGAATTTCGCCAGACGCGCGGCTCCCTCCACTTCGCCACTGCGGTGGCGGATTGGCGGCGCTACGTGATGCCGGTGCGGCCGGTGACGCTGGCCGTGCGTGGCCTCCACATCGGGCGCTATGGCCGGGATGGCGAGAATGTCCAACTCGCCAAGTACTACGCCGGACACCAGTCGCTGGTGCATGGGTATGGCTTCGGTGGGTTCGAGCCCGAGGAGTGCGGCGCCTTTCAGCGCACCGCGTGCGCGGTCTTCGACCGGCTCGCCGGCAGCCGGGTGCTGGTCTTCAACGCCGAGGTGCGCGCGCCTCTACTGGGCCTGTTTACTGGAGAAATTCACTACGGGTCGTACGTGCCGCTCGAAATCGCGGCGTTTTTTGATGCCGGCGTCGCGTGGTCGTCGGGCTCGACGCCGACCCTGTTCGGCGGCGATCGGGATCTCGTGCGCAGCTACGGCGCCGCGCTTCGCGCCAACATCTTCGGCTTCCTCACGCTCGAACTTGCCGCCTCACGCGCCATCGACCGCGCGGGTCGGTCCCTCAAGTGGCAGCTGGGGATTGTGCAGGGATTTTAGAAAATTGGGAAATTAGGAACTGGGGAACTGGGGACGTCAGTTCAGTACTTTTCGAATCGCCACATCCACGCGCGCGTCGTTGAAACACGCGCCGCCGGCAAGGTCAGTCAGTGTGTCGGGCACAAGCGCATTCGACGTCGCCCCGTTTTCGGTGCTGCGGGCCCACAGCCCCTTGGGCAGGGACACCACGCCGGCTCGGACTTCGGGCGTGATCGTGACCTCACACCAGACTTCGCCCAGCGTGTTGAACACGCGGACGGGGTCGGCATCTTCGATGCCGCGCGGCCTGGCGTCGTCAGGGTGCATCTTCAGTCGAGCGATGCCGGGGCGGAATTCTCCGAGGGTGGAAGACACCGTGTGCGCACTGGCCGGCGAGATGAGCGCCAACGGGTGGGCGTCGGTGGCGGGGTCCGGTTGGTAAGCGTAGAGCCCCGCCGTGGAAGGCAGGTCCTCGGGGAACAGATGCACCCGCTGGTCCGGAGTGTTCGGCAGAACGTCCGTAAACTGAATCGGCGCGCCATTGGCCGGGCCCCGGGCCACGCCACCGTCGCCGATGATGGCGGCGACATCGGCCGGCAGTTTCGTCGTCACCTCAAGCAAAGCCTCGGTCTGGCCGAGCGGGTCTTCTTCGGCCGCGCGCTGGCCCAGGCGTATGGCGAGTTCCCGAAACACCTCGTGATTCGGCCGTGCTTCGCCGACCGGCTCGATCACGGGCTGGACAATGTGAAAGTGATACGCGCCGTAGCCTCGGGCGAGGTCGTAGTGTTCCAGGAACGTGGTGGCGGGCAACACCACATCGGCATACTTCGCTGAATCGGTCATCGTCTGTTCAAAGACCACCGTGAAAAGGTCTTCGCGCTCAAGGCCGCGCTTCACCCGGTTCTGATCGGGCATCGTCGCCAACGGGTTGCAGTTGTAGACGAACAGCACCTTCACGGGCGGGTCATCGTACTCAGTCAGCGCACGGCCCAGTTGGTTCATGTTGACCACGCGGGTATCGGGCACTGGCGAGTTGATCCAGCGTTCGGCCGTCTGGCCATACGCGGCCGAGTTGCTCATGGTGTAGCCGCCGCCGCGCACGCCGAACTTGCCGGCGACGGCCGGCAACGCGAGGATCGCCATGGTGGCCGCGCCACCATTGCGATTGCGTTCCTGGCCCCAGCCGCAGCGAATGACCGCGGGGGATGTGTTGGCATACCAGTCGGCGAGAAGACGCAGCTGGGTTTCGTCGATCCCTGCCACCGCAGCCGCACGCGAGAAGGTCCATGACGCAGCGGCGGCCTGCAAGCTGTCGGCGCCCGTCGTGTGGGCATTGAGAAACGCGCGATCTGCGCGTCCCGACTCGAACAAGTCACGGATGAGGGCGAGGGCGACGCCGATGTCGGTGCCCGGCCTGACGGGCAGGTGCAGGTCAGCCGTGCGTGCCAGCGGCGTTCGTCGCGGATCAATGACCACCAGACGCGCGCCTTTCTTCTGCGCCTGTTTGATATGGCTCATCAGGTGGATGCCCGAGGCGGGCGGGTTCGCGCCCCAGACAACGATGAGCCTGGCGTGCGCGTAATCTTCATACGCGACGCCGGCCATCTTGCCGTACATCGCGGTCGCGGCCGCGCTTGTGGGCGCGGCGCACACGGTGCGGGCCAGGCGCGAGGCGCCAAACTGGCGGAACAGCCGCGCGTCTTCCATTTCATTCGTGAGAAGGCCGTTGGACCCGCCGTAGTAGAAGGGGAGCACCGACTCTGCACCGAACTCCGTGCGCGCTTGTTGCATGCGCTCGGCCACAAGGTCGAGCGCCTCGGCCCAGGGCACCACGGTGAAGTCGCCACGGCCTTTGGGGCCGCGTCGCACGGCCGGATAGAGCACCCGTTCGGATGAGTAGACGCGCTGGTCGAACTTGCGCACTTTGCCGCAGATGAATCCTTCGGTGGATGGCGCCGTGTGGCTGCCGTCGATCTTCTGGATGCGGCCTCCTTCCACGGTCACCGCCAGGCTGCAGCAATCGGGGCAATCAAGGGGGCAGGCGGTGTGCACTATAGAGCGCCCCCATGAGGCAGGCGGTCGGACATCGGGTTCGGCCATGGGAGATGAGTGTACGATGAGGCATGGCCAGTTTCCAACGGCGCTTCATCGGCGCCGTGCGTCTTTCAGCCGATACCTACGAAGACGTGGAGCACGACACTTCGGCCATGCCCCAGGCGGCCCTGATCGTCGTCCTGGCCAGCATGACGACCAGTGTCGCGTGGTATTTCGGCATCGGCACCGGGTGGTGGATTGTGCGGGGCGCTCTTCAGGCGCTTGCGGGCTGGCTGGCTGGCTCGGCGGTGTTGTGGTTGATCGGCACCCGGATTCTGCCGGGCAGACAGACGGAGGCCACCCTGGGGCAGTTGTTGCGAACGCTCGGGTTCGCACAGGCTCCGGGCATCTTTGGCCTCCTCGTCATTGTGCCGGTCGTGGGCCTCTTTGTCCCGTTTCTCGTCGGCTGCTGGGTGATTGCGGCGACGTTTGTGGCGGTCCGCCAGGCGCTGGACTACGAAGATACGTTCAGAGCGATTCTGGTCTGCCTGTTGGGTTGGCTCGTCGCGATGGCAGTGGTGTACGTCACCGGCATCGGCGCCACCAGGGTGCACTAACCCGTCATGTCGGGTATGCCGGGGAAGTCGCGGCCGCGGGTTGTCATCATTGGCGGCGGGTTCGGCGGGCTGAACGCAGCCCGAGCGCTCGCGGGCGCCGACGTGGACGTCGTGGTCCTCGACCGGAAGAATCATCACGTGTTTCAGCCGCTGCTGTATCAGGTGGCCGCGGCCGCATTGTCGCCCGGCGACATCGCGTCGCCTATCCGGTGGATTCTGCGACGCCAGCGTAACGCGCAGGTGTGGCTGGCTGACGTCAGTGGCATCGATCTTGACCGTCGCGTCGTGCACCTGTCCGACGGCCCTCAGGAGGTGGCGTATGACGCCCTCATCGTGGCTGCCGGCGTCACGCATTCATACTTCGGGCACGACGACTGGCAGCAACACGCGCCCGGGCTCAAGACGCTCGAAGATGCCCTGGCCATTCGTGCGCGCGTGCTGACCGCATTCGAGTTGGCAGAGCGCGAACCAGACGCTGCAGCGCAGCGGCGGCTGCTCACGTTCGTGGTGGTGGGTGGCGGGCCAACGGGGGTCGAACTGGCTGGTGCGCTCGCCGAGATCTCGCGGCACGCCCTGGTGAACGACTTTCGTTCCATCGATCCCGAGGCCGCGCGCATCATCCTGGTGGAAGGCGACGCCGAGGTGTTGCAGACCTATCCCGCGCCCCTGCCGGCGTTCGCCCGGCGCGCGCTTGAGAAGCTGGGCGTTGCCGTGTGGACAGGCAGCCGTGTGACGCGCATCGAAGCCGGGCATGTGCATGTGGGCACCGAGGTGATCGAGGCCGGTACGATTCTGTGGGCGGCCGGTGTCGTGGCGTCATCGCTGGGCGCGTCGCTTGGCGTGCCTCTTGACGCCGCCGGGCGTGTGATTGTGCACAACGACCTCACGATCCCCGGCCATCCCGACGTGTCGGTCGTGGGCGACCTGGCCACCTTCCGCACTGAGGACGGTCTGACGCTGCCAGGCGTGGCGCAGGTGGCGATGCAGCAGGGGGTGCACGCGGCCAACGGCGTGGTCGCGATGTTCGCCGGGCAACCGCGCACACCCTTCCGATATCGGTTCTACGGCAACATGGCGACGATCGGCCGGCACTCGGCCATCGGTGATCTCGGGTGGGTGCGCCTCAAAGGGTATCCCGCCTGGCTCGCGTGGCTGTTTATTCACCTCATGCAGCTCATCGGCTTTCGCAACCGGTTCTCTGTGTTGCTGCAGTGGGCGGTGTCTTACCTGACCTACCAGCGTGCCGTGCGGCTGATTACGGACCCGCCGAAAGGGTCGTCGTGAGCCGCGTGCGCGTCCGCGGATGGTGGATGTTCGCGCTGCTCGCACTGGCGATCATGGCGATACGTTGGCCCTCGTGGCTGATTGAAGCCGTGTACTCGCGCCGCATCTATCCGCTGATGCAACGCGGCATGACGAGCGCGAGCAATCAGGTGAGCTGGGCGATCGGTGATGTGCTGCTCGTGGCCGCAGCGTTCTATGTCATGTGGCGTCTGGTGCGAGCCGTCACGCGGGCTCGCGAGAGCGGAATCATGTCTGGTCTGTGGGAACTGACACGTCGGCTGCTGCGCACAAGCGCACTGCTTGGCCTGATATTTCTCACGGTGTGGGGGCTCAACTATCGGCGCGTGCCTCTGGAAACAACATTGCGCGGTGCGACACGGGTGGCAATCTCCGCCACCGACATCCGTCTGCTCGCCGATGCGGCCGTGGTCGGGTCCCTGGTGACGCGTCCGCCAGATGAGGGCGGGAGAGACCGGTCGTACGCATCGGTGGCGGCGCGGTTGGCCGGTCCGTTCCAGCAGGCCTTGCAGCGGCTCGGTATGCCGGCGGTGGCTATCGGGCGGCCGAAGGTGTCCGTCATGCTTACGCCCTTTTTCACGGCGGCCGGCGTGACGGGCATGGTGAACCCGCTGGTGCTCGAATCGATTGTGCATCCCGATCTCCTGCCGTTTGAGCGACCGATGGTGCTGGCCCACGAATGGGCGCATCTGGCGGGGTTTGCCGATGAAGCGGACGCCTCAGCCGTGGGGTGGCTGGCGTGTACGCTTGGCGACCCGGACCTCGCCTACAGCGCGCATATGTTCGTAGTGGTGGAAACAGCCGGCGCGATGCCGCGGTCGGTGTGGGGCGACGTGCGCGCCCAATTAGACCCGGGGGTGATTCGCGATCTCGATGCGCTCACCGCGCGCCTGACAAAGCAGCAGCCGGTGGTCCGCGACACGGCCTTCAAGGTGTACGACGGGTATCTGCGATCGAACCGGGTGGCCGACGGCGTGCAGAGCTACTCGCGGGTGCTTCGCGTGTTGACGGCGATGCTCAGCCGGCCGTAGGTCGTGCTATCTGACCTTCAGGTCGAGCTTGGCGGCAAGCTGGCGTAACCATGTCACCAGGCGCTGCTGATTCTCGGGTCCCGTCAACATCAACTGCTTCTGCACGGGCCGCAGCGACCGCAGCGTGGCATCGGTGTGCTCGAAGTACCCGGGGCGGCGCCACAACAGTGGCGGGTCCGTGGCGACAGGCGTGGCCACGACCACCTCAATCGCGCGCGCGAGGGCCTCGTCGAAGTTGCCGCCGGGGTGGCCCAGGTCGGCATACGCCGCGTCGAACAGGTCCTTGACGTTCACGTAGAGCTGCGCGGCATCGGACGGGTTGACCGAGACGAGCGCATTCGTCGGGCCGCTCCAGCGAGGGTAGCTCGCGCTGTCGAGCCGGCCTTGCGGGTCGCCGACGATGGTAAGGCGCGTGGTGGGCCGCAGGACGGCGAGAGGCACGACGGGGGTCCGACCGTCCCCAATCTGAACGACCGCGAGCACCGCCGCGCGAATCAGGCCATCGGTGGCCATCAACCGCGCCAGCATCGGATGTGTGGAGAGTGTGGCGACTGCCCCGCGGAAGATCGCATCCGACCCGTCCAGCGTTGGCAGCTCCCAGGGCTGCCGTTGCGGACGGTTCGACTTCACAGCGCCTTCGGTCGCTTCAGTGGGAGGGGGGGGCACCTGCTCGGGCCGCGACCGCGTCATCCACCAGAATCCAAGACCGGCACCCGCGGCCAGCGCCAGCAGCGCCACACCGATCCATCGCGTGGGCGACCCTTCGCTGGGCGGCAAGCGCGGTGGCACGGGTTCCCATGATGGCGTGCGCGCCAGCGGCTGGTCTTCAAAAGCCATGTCTCTCTATACTACGCCCGGCGATTCTCCGCTGACACCGGGCGTGGCGCGCCGCGGCGCCCGCTTACTCCACCCGTCCCCAGGCCCAATCCCACCCTTCGAGCCCTTTGTCGTTGACCGCTTTCACGCCGATGCGCGTGCCGGCCGGCAGCGCGGGCAGTGTCGCCTGCGGTCGCGTCGTGATGACGCGGCCACGCATCGGATCGCTCTCGGGTCCGTAGGTCACGAGATACCGGACCACCCCGGTTTCGGGTGACGCCGTCCACGTCACCTGCATCCCGGTGCCCGTGCGAGTCACCGCCACACCCTTCAGGCGCGACGGGCTGGACGCCAGATACATGAGCGTGGCCGCAGTCACTTTCGCGGTCTCGGTGACCTGCACCTGGTTGATCGTGTCGAGATAATCGGTGGCTTGGTGGTAGTTCGGGTTCGCGAGAATGGGGTACGACCCAATGCCCCCGACGATGTCGCCCCAAGCGTCGTAGAAGGCCGCCGCGTCGGTGCCGCGGTAGTACTTGGTGTCAAACAACACAAGGTCCGTGAACTGCATTGCCGCGCCGTGCTGGATGTCGCGAATGCCGGGGTTGGAGTAGCGAATGGTGTTGTTGAGCTGCGGCCCCTCACCGGCCCAGCCGATCATGTCGTTGTTGAGCGCACCCACCACGTTCCACTTGGCCTCGGCCGCGCGTCGCACAAACTCGCGACTGCCCAGCAGGCCGGCTTCTTCACCGGTGAACGACGCAAACACAATCGTCGCCGGCATCGGCGTGCGTGCGAGCATCCGCGCCGCTTCCAGCAACGCTGTCGTCCCCGACGTGTCATCGTCAGCCCCGGGGCCGATGGCGACGGAGTCGAAGTGGCTGCTGACGACATAGATCAAATCGGGATCGACCGTGCCGCGCAGCGTCGCGAGGACGTTGGCCGTCTTGCCGCCGAGCGCGTTGGTCTGGGCGAATGTCTGCTGCTCGGGCTGGTAGCCGAACGACGCGTACGCGCGCATCAGGTAGTCGATGGCCTTGGCGTTGCCAGGCTGGGTGATGTGCTTCGAATCGAAGTCGTAGAGGGCTTTGGCGTGTTCGAATACGCGCGTCACTGATCCCGCGCTTGTGACCGCGCGGGCGGCGGCGGCGATGGGCGCGAATGCCTTCGTGGTGCGGTCGCGCAGCTCGGTCTCGTGTGCGAGATTGGCTGTGAGGCGGGCGATGACTTCGTTGACGTTGATCGTGCGCGACAGGTCGCTCACGTAAATGCCGCGCTCCGGTGAAACGGTGTCGCCGTCACGATCGGCCACGATTAACACGCGCGAGCCGTCGGCGGAGGGCAGCCACGAGTATTCCGGCACCACGGTGCGAATGGTGTTGTTGTGAAACAGCCGGCGTCGTGTGCCAGTGGTCAGGTCATACACCTGCGAGCGGCGGTGGCGCGGTTCACCCATCATGCCGATGAGTGTGGTGCTTGTGAGGAACCGCGGCAGGATGTCGTGCTGGATATCGCGGGTCACCCGTGTGTGAGTGGTGCCTTCCGAAACATACAGTTCCCAGTCGGTGAACTGCATCAACTGGTAGGCCACGCGTCGGCCATCGGGCGAGAGCGACGGTGCCTCCAGCCGCTCGCGGCCGGTGCGCACGATGGTGACGGCGTCGGAGAGCGTGGGAGAGGTGTTCAGAATGTACGCGTCGGCCGTTCGATTGATCCAGGCGATGGTGCTGCCGTCGGCCGACAGCGTCGGGGCGATGCCGGTGATGATTCTGGTGCTCTTCGTGGCCAGGTCCAACACCGCGAACGACGCGGACGCGCCACCACCGGGGCCGCCGGCGCGACCTGCCCCGCCGGCACGGCCCGCGCCTTGCCCGCCTTGTCCTGCCGGCGCGGTTGCCACGGGGGCGGTGGGTGGCCGGCGGAATGCGGCTGCGCCGCCCGTGCTGTAGAGGAGTGCGGCCCCTTTGGGATCAACCGCGAGCAGCGTCTTGAATCCGGGCTCGGCGGTGAGGCGCTGTGGCGCGGCAGTCTCGCTGACCAGGTAGACGTCGGACCGTGTGAGATCAGCGAGTTCCGAGCCGATGAACATCACCGACCGATCGTCGGCGGCGAAGGCGAGAGACGTCTTTGCGAGGCCCGGGGTCGCGATGACGCGCTCGGAACCGGCAACGAGGTCGCCGACGACGAGGTCGCCCGCAGTGGCCAGGAGCCAGGCCACGTGCAGGGTGGCGGCCTGTCGCTCGGGCGTGTTCGGTCCGGATGTGGCGAGGATCTGTTGTGCAGACGTCCATTCGGCGCTCTGCGGTGGGCGAATCCTGACGGCGTGACGGCCGTCGGCACTCAGTGCCGCGCTTCCACCCTGGAGCTCGGTCTGGGCGGGCGGCGCGGCAGCCAGGATCGGCTCGCTGCCCGGCACGCGGACAATCCGTGTGACCGGCGCCGTGGCAGGGCCCGTCTCAAACATCACCACTCGGCCGTCCCGCGACAGCTTCGGCGTGCGGCCATCGTTGGCAATGGTGACCGACGGGTAATACTCGCCGGTCAGCAGCGCAACGCGCTCCAGGTATTCGGCGGCGGCCGGCGAGCGCATGATCGCCAGCAGGTGCGGCAGCGCCTGGTGGTAGTGGCCGGCGTCCCAGTCGTTGAGCGCCTGGCGCCAGCGATCGGCCGGCGCGGTGGCGCCGGATTGGGCGCGCGCGGCGACAAACGCGGACAACACAAGGAGACCGGTGATGAGCGATGCGGCCAGGAGTCGAGTGCGAGTGCGAGACAGGTGCGCCATTCGCACATGATAGGCCGACAGCCGGGGGAAGTGCGACAATAGGCGTTATGACCACGACCGTCCTTGAAGCGATCAATCGCCAGATTTCAAACGAGTTTTCCGCGTCGTTCTCTTATTTGGCCATGGCGGCGTGGTGCGAGCATCACCAGTTCACGGGCGCCGGGCACTGGCTGCGGGTGCAGAGCCAGGAAGAGCACACTCACGCGATGAAGCTGTTCAACTTCGTGCTGGCGCGCAACTATATGGCAAGCGTCAGCGGCGTTGAATCACCACGAGGCGAGTTCGGGTCGCTGCTCGAGGTGTTTGAGTCTGCGCAGAAGCAGGAACAGGCCGTGAGCCGCCAGATTGACGGGCTCTACGAGCTGGCGTTTACCGAAAAGGTCTTTGCGGCGATGGCCGAGCTGCAGTGGTTTGTGACCGAACAGGTCGAAGAAGAGAAGACCATCCGCGAGATTGTCGCCAAGCTGCGCATGGTGAAGGACGACCCCTCGTCGTTGCTGGACCTGGACCGCGAATTGGGTGCGCGGGCAGCGGAGCCGGCGCCCGGGGCGTAGGGGCGACGCCTTATTTCCTGAGCCCCGCCAGCGCGGCTTCGACCGACGCAAACATCTCGAAAATGCCTTCGAGGCCCGCCACAGTGAGCAGGTCCGTAATGCGTGCGGTGGCTCCGGCCAGCACCAGGCGTCCACCCTGGCGCGAGACGGTGACGTGCGCAGCGATGAGTTCGCCAAGCCGGGTGCTGTCGATGTAGGGGACCTTCGACAAATCCAGCACCACGGTCGTGGCGCCGCCCGCCACGGCGTCCGCCGTGGCTTTTTTCAGGCTGCCAGACTCGTCGCTGACGGTGAGGCGGCCCACCAGCCGCAGGATGGCGACCTGACCGTCGAGTGAGGTGTGAATTTCCATAGCTGCAGCCGCTATTGTAGCCGGGTCGGGTAAGATTATCCGCATGTCTGTTATTGCTTCCATCAGTGCCGCCCGCCGTGTTCCACCCGCGATCAATGAACCGATCAAGTCCTACGCGCCCGGCTCTCCGGAGCGCGCCGAGCTCAAGGCGCGTCTGGCGTCGATGGCCACTGAACGGGTCGAAATACCGCTGATCATCGGCGGCAAGGAAATCCGGACCGGGAAGACGGGGCAGTCTGTGATGCCGTTCAAGCACGGTCATGTGCTGGCGGAGTACCACATGGCCTCGCCCGAACATGTACAGCAGGCCATTGCCGCCGCGCTCAAGGCCCGCCAGGAATGGGCGGCGTGGCCGTGGGAAGACCGCGCGGCCGTGATCCTCAAGGCCGCTGAATTGCTGGCCACCACGTGGAAGGCCACGGTCAACTCGGCCACGATGCTCGGGCAGGCCAAGACGGCGTTCCAGTCGGAGATTGACGCCGCGTGTGAACTCATCGACTTCTGGCGCTTCAACGCGCAGTACGCGCAGGAAATCTACAGCGAGCAGCCCGCGAACGGCCTCGGCGTCTGGAACCAGCTTGAGTATCGCGCGCTCGAGGGCTTCATCTACGCGGTGTCGCCGTTCAACTTCACCGCCATTGGCGGCAACCTGTCGAGCGCACCGGCGTTGATGGGCAACACCGTGGTCTGGAAGCCCGCGTCGTCTGCGATGCTGAGCGCGTACTACGTGATGCGAATTTTCGAGGCGGCCGGCATGCCGCCAGGCGTGATTAACTTTGTGCCGGGCAGCGCCGGCCCGATCACCGATACTGTGCTCGCGTCGCCCGATTTAGCGGGCATTCACTTCACGGGCAGCACGGAGGTCTTCCAGAGCATGTGGAAGACGGTGGGCGAGAACATCGCCGCCTACAAGACCTATCCGCGTCTGGTGGGTGAGACCGGTGGCAAAGACTTCATCATCGCGCACCCGTCGGCCGATCCGCAGGCAGTGGCCGTGGCCATCGTCCGTGGCGGATTTGAGTACTCGGGGCAGAAGTGCTCGGCGGCCAGCCGCGTCTACATTCCGCAGTCGCTGTGGTCCGAAGTGCGTGACCGCACGATCGGCATGATGAAGCAGATCAAGATGGGTGACCCGCGCGACTTCCGCAATTTCCTCAGCGCCGTGATCGACAAGAAGGCGTTTGATCGCATCAGTGGGTACCTCGATCACGCGAAGGGCACCGCGAAAGTACTGCAGGGCGGCGGCTGCGATGCGTCCGAAGGGTACTACATTGAGCCCACGCTGATTCAGACCGAGGATCCCGCGTACCGCTTGTTGTGCGAGGAGATCTTCGGACCCGTCGTCACCGCGTATGTGTACCCCGACGCGAAGTGGCACGAGACGCTGGAGATTCTCGACAAGACGTCGCCGTACGCGCTGACAGGAGCCGTCTTCGCGACCAAGCGATCGGCTGTGCGTGAAGCCACGAGCGCGCTGCGGAACGCGGCCGGCAACTTCTATATCAACGACAAGCCCACAGGCGCGGTGGTCGGTCAGCAGCCCTTCGGTGGCGCGCGCGCGTCGGGCACCAACGACAAGGCCGGCTCACGGTCGAACCTGAATCGATGGGTCAGCACGCGCACGATCAAGGAAACGTTCGTGTCGGCCACCGACCACAGCTACCCCTTCATGGGCGCCGAGTAGATTCGGCGCGTTCCTGGCAGGCCTGGGTCTCAAGGCCGAGGCCTGCACGCCAACGACAAACGCTTTAGCCCGTGCCACGTCAGCGCAGCGATCGGCGACCTGCCCTGGTAGCGTTGCGGGGACCGGGGCGCGCTCCCGGGCACGGTGGAATGCACCGTAGATGTGCTCGGTCAGCGGGCGCTGGCCGACCGTCCACTCGCGGGGCGGCTTGCGCTGGTTGTGGAAGACGTACGCGGCTGCCGTAGGGCAGTAGTGCGAGAGGGTCACGGACACACCGCGGGGATCGCGGAGGGACTGTCGTGGAAACTGTCGGCACGCGAGCGGCAGTGCGGCAGGCCCCATTGCGCGCTGAATTCGGCAGCCGCCTTCCGATGCGTGATCGTGAAACACGCACTCGCCGTGTGAGCTGGCCAGCAGCGTCGCACCATCGCGCGACGGGCCCGGCGGCATCAATCCGCCCGACCGCAGGAGTGTGAGTTCGACAGGGTCAACCGCGATTGGCCACCCCGACGAGCAACATCGCCCGCGCTGTTTGCATCCGTACGCCGCGTGAAATGAAAGCACTCTGACATTCATGCTGTGACGCCGGGACCCCCGGACCCCGGACCCCGACTGGCTACCTACGCTGTGTGACTGAGCTGAGCAGTGTCCGCAGCAACTCCAGTCGCCAGGCGCCGTTCTCCGGGTTGTGGTAGTTGAACGGTCGCTCCTCTGGCAAAAGCATCGCGCGATGTTTCGCCGGTTCAAACGATGTCCCTTCGTGCCATTCGTTGAAGGTCGTGAGGTAAGTCAGGAAGAACCGTCGTTGCGCATTGCCGCGGCGTGGGTCGGCCTGCAATAGCATGGTGGTTTCGAGGCTTTCGAGCACCCGCAGGCGCGAGGCCGTTTCTGCCGATACCCGCGATGCCGCCGATAACCAATCGATGGGACCCACGGGTGGCTCAAACGGCTGCGGCACGTCACAGACGCCCGCAGGGGTCACAGGCAGGTACCCGTCGAAGCCGCAGTTCACGGCGAAGGAATACAGCAGGTTGTTGCCGCCAAAATCCGTGGCCGTCTTCGGCCATGTCGTCGGTCGCACGAAGCTGTCGTAGATCGCGATGCCGTCAAAACCACCGGCAGCCGTTCGTCCGAGATCCAGCGAGTCGGCCAGCAACAGGATGCGGTCGAACACCGGCCTCACGTTCTCGCGCACCGCATCGGTCTGTCGTCGCCACACATCATCGGCCGTGTAGTCGGGCACCGTCCGCACCACACCCAGACAGTCCACGACCGTGGGGGGGACGATGGTGCGGAAGGTTTTCAGGACAGGCGAGGCCGGTCCCGTGCCGTGGTCGAGCAGCAGGAAGCAATCCCATCGCCGACGTTCGCCGTACTCGCGCAACAGGTAATTGATGTCTGACGCGTAGAAAAGTGCGCGGTCCGGCCGGTACGGCTCGAGATGAAACGTGACGTGGATGTCGTGTGCCCGCATCACGTCCATGATCATCGGCGTGGCGCGATTGGTATTCGAGTCCTGGCCCCACCAACTGATGGCGATCGCCCCGACGCCGGCGTCGGCCATCCATCTGGCATGTTGCTCGACCACGGCCATGTTCATCGAGTGATACGGCCCCAGCGCCGGCATCATCGTCGATGCGATGCCGTACGGCGGGGTGTGACCCTTTTCGGCCCAGTGGATGTACGGGTTGGTCTCGTACCAGGGGTAGTACTCGAAGACGAAGTGGCGGCGCAGGTTCGGAAAGGTCGCGCGAAGGGCGGCGGTGGCCTGGGGCGCACGCAGGCGGGCAAAGTCTTCGGGAATGATGCGTTCACCGCTGCCGCGGTCGAAGCGGGGGAGTGACTGCGGCGGCTCGCGCAAAGAGTGTTCGACGGCGCCAAGAGCCGAGCCCTCGGGGATATTTCGCGACCTGAGAGCCGCGCCGACTGATGAATCACCGCGCCATTGCCGAGACGGATCAGGAAACCCCGCGTACACCGAACTGGCGGTCGGCTGTTGACTGCCGCCAAAGCGGGCGAGCGCGGCCCCTGGCACGGCCGCGAGCCCGGTCTTCAGCAGATCGCGCCGAGAGAAAACAGCCACAGCGTGATTGTAGCCGTGTCACGCCGAGACCCCTATCGAGCAAGCTCCTGTCCGATCCACCAGTCAATGTGCCGTTCGAGAACGAACAGCGGCATCGACCCCACCGACAGCGCCGCGTCGTGAAAGCGGCGAATGTCGAAACGCGTGCCGAGGCGAGACGTGGCCCGCTCGCGGAGTCGGACGAAGGTCTGGCGCCCCATGCGATAGGCCAGGGCCTGTGCCGGTGACCGAATGGAGTAGCGAACCGTCTCCGAATCAATCTGCACATCAGACTCGAGCGTGTGCTCCCGCATGTAGAGCATCGCTTTCGGCCGCGACCAGCCGAGGTAGTTCATGCCAGTGTCCACGACCAGCCGCACGTTGAAGAAGTTGTCGAAGACCAGCCGACCGTACAGGTCGTACGGATCGGTGTACATTCCCATCTCGCGTGCAACCACCGATGACGAATACTCGCCCCAACCTTCGGTGTAGCCTGTCGACATGCTCGACCGCCTGAAGGCCGGCAGTTCCGTGTTTTCGAGCTGGAGGTTGATCTGGAAGTGGTGGCCCGGCACCAGCTCATGAAAGATGAGCGCCGCGCCTGCGAGCAGCGACCGGTCTTCAAGCGTGCTGCCGTTGAAGTTGTACAGGCCGCGCGGTTCCGTCCGGGTCGGGATGGAATAGAAGCCGTATGTCTGTGACGGTTCGAGCGTGGGATTCAAGCGCGTGACGCCGTAGATGGCCTCGGGCGACCGCGTAAAGAACTCGCGTACTCTGGGCTCGATGCGGCGGATGTGCGACATCAGCACGGCGCCAACCTCGTCAGGCGTCTTCACGTAGAAGCGCTGGTCACGCCGCAACTGGTCGTGGAACTGGGCCTTCGTGCCTGTGAATCCGATCTGGCGTCGCAGATCCGCCATGGCCTTTTCGGTTTCGGCGATGCCCTCAAGCCCAATCCGGTGCACGGCTTCGGGCGTCACGTCGAGCGTGGTCATCTCGCGGACCGCGATGCGGTACGCGTCTTTGCCGCCCGGGTACTGCCCCCAGCCCACCACGTTCGGGGCGTTCGGCGCGAGTCCGATGAGCATCTCCCTCAGCGCTTTGCCCGCAGGCGCAATACGCGTATCGATGGCGGTGGCCACGCTCACCTGAAAGGTGGCGGCCGCTGCGGGAGCGATCGCCTTGAGCCGGTCAGCGCTCACGGCAAACGGGCTGGTCGCCCAGGGCGCGGCGAAAGGCTCGAGGTAGGTCAGCGAGCGATCGATCTGCTCGTCGGGCAGGATGATGCCGCGACTGGCGCGTTCCTGTTCCTTGGCCTGCGACGCCGCGATCGTCTCGACCAGCCGGTCGAGATCGGCAAGGTAGCGACGCAAGTCTGCGTCATTCGCAAACGTGCGCTCCGGGGCCCCCGTCAGCAGCGCCGTGAGCGGCGAGCCGGTCGTGGGCATGACCGCAGAGTGAAACCAGAACTGCGCGGGTTGGTTCATTGTGACCCACGCGTTCCAGCGCAGGACGTCACGCGAGAGATCCTCCTGGTGCGTCAGGCCAGCGGGGTCGATCGCGTCGAGCTGTGCGAGGACGGCCCTGGCCTCAGCCGCCTCGCGCTCCGACGCGGCCAGCGAAAGGGATGTGTCGTCGGCCGTCGTGCGAGAGGCCGCTGATTGACGCGCCTCAGTCTGGCGCAGGTCGAGCGACTGCAGGATTGCGGAAAGCGCTTTCGACGAGGGGGATTGCGTCGCGTGCGCCGTCGGAGCGATCGCGATGGTGGCCATCACAAGCGCAATGCAAACACGTCGATTCGATGTCATTGACGCCTCCAGCTGTGAATGCGGATCGGAGTATAGACCCTGGTCAGCGCGCGGGGGGCCAGTCCGGCAGGTCCATCAGCATCTTTTGCACGCCATCAAGCGGAACCCGGCACACCCACGCTTCGCGATCCTCGACCCCGAAGGTAATCAGCAGGTCGTCATCGCCGTGTGCCAGGCACATGCCGCACCCGAATTCGATACCGAGCTGGCGAAAGTAGAACGGACGTGAGGCGTGTGTGACGCGCCAGTCGTCCTCGAGGCGCAGGAAGCGATGCGTGTACCGGCGCAGCGGTCGCGACGACACGGCATGCACCAGGACCAGACGACCGCCCCCCAGCCGCGCGGGCAGGTCGATCGGCCCGGCCGATCCACGCCAGTCCTGGAAACTGCGGCCTTGGGTACGGTTCACCGCCACGGCTACCCGGCCCTCGTCGCCGTCGACCCTGAGCACGACTAACGGCTCATAGCTGTAGATCGCGAACAATTCGTCGCCAATGACAAACGGTAGCCAGTTCTTCTGCGCGCGCTCGTCGCCATGACCCGTCAGGGGGCGATGGTGATCGACATCGCCTGATGGTGTCAGACGGCACAGGGACACACGAATGGCACCTGCCGGGTGCAGATCGGTGGTCGTGCACAAAAATCCCGTTCGGCCCTTGTGCTCGAAGAGGCGCGCGTCCTCCAGCCCCTGCACGGGATGCCACCGTAGTGGAGCCAATGCCGCCGTCACCTCGGTTTGGTCGAGCAGAACGAACGCGCGGTCGAACCGCATCAGCATGTTTCGGGTCCGGAACACGCCATCCGGTTCGCCCGTGAAATACCGCTGATCCGGCGTGATCTGGTAACTCACCGTGCGGCAGTTGACCAGGTAGCCGGTGTCGGTGCGGACCAGGCTGGGATTGCAGGGTGCGAAGCCGGGTGGCAGCGCCGGGGCCAGGGGAACGTGCACCGCATGCGGCAGGGGTTGGGCGTAGAAGGCCGAGTTCTGCACCGCGAGCGACGTGATGTGGGGAGGAGAGCCGCGTCCCAACAGCAGCCGTTCGTTGGCCTCAAGACCCTCCTGCCGCGCTCCCGTGTAGAAGGCACTGATCGAGAGTTCACGAAGAAATCCCCACTCGTAGAGGCCGCGATCGAGAAACAGATGACGATCCTCGGGCATGCCCATCGCCAGCCCCCGGCGCGCGAGGCGGCAGGCCCAGGTATGGTGCCCGCAGCCGCGAAGGACGCTGGCCAGAAGGGCATAGGGCTCGTGCCGTTTCGGGTCACGACGCAGGGCACGCGCCAACGCGCGAAACGCCTGGCGGGGCCGGCCTGCCTCATGCAGGAGCTGGCCCACGACATACTGCGCGTACCACGCCTCTTCTTCCCATCCGCCGGCTTCGGACCGTTTGCGATACAGGGCGAGCGCTCTGGGCAGGTCACGCAGTCCTCGATACGTCTCGGCGAGATAAAACAGCGCGCGCGTATTCCCGGGATCGCGCTGAAGTTCGCGCTCAAGGAGCCGGCGATCCCTCTGGAACTTGTCCGAGCGGTGTCCGCCGTCGTGCCGGTCATCGATCGACAACGCCGGCAGCGACCGTTCGACCGAGCCGTCCGGGAACGAGAAGTACTCGTGTGTCGCCCCGATGAAACGGCCGCGGACGCGCGCCTTCATCAGCCGGACGTTGGGGTAGTCGAGCGATCCACAGCGCTGCATGACGCGATACACGTCCGCATCGAGCGCCTCACGACTGAACGTCGGGCCGACCTGGAGCACCATGTCGGCGTCGAGGAAAAGCAGATAGGCGTCGGAGGGCTTCCAGCCGAGTGCGCGGATCGTGCGCTGCGCCGATCGGACGCATCGCGTTCGGCTTCGGCCGAAATCAAGGAAGCGATGGTGATGCACGCGCCCCGGGATTCCGGTGCGTTGCAGCCACGCTTCGACGATCGCGACCGTGTCGTCGGTCGAGCCGGTGTCGCAAATGCTCACCGCGTCAATCGCCGGCAGCGCGGCGTCCAGACAACGCGTGATCACACTGGACTCGTTGCGCACGATCATCGAAAGACACACGCGGACAGCCATGGTGTTGTCTGCGGCCCTCGTTCCGCTCAGGAGGTCGACGGGTTCTAGAGCCCGGTCGGCCCCGTGGCACCGGTCGGCCCTGTGGGCCCTGTGGGCCCCGTCGGCCCTGTCGGCCCTGTCGGACCCGTCGGACCTGTCGGACCTGTGTCTCCAGTGGGACCAGTGGGACCGGTCGGCCCGGTGGGACCCGTTGGGCCTGTCGGACCCGTTGGCCCCGTCGGCCCAGGTGACTGCGCGAACGCCGGCGTCGGGACGCCGATCGAGAGCACGACCGGCAGCAGAGCGGCCGAGCCGAGCCGTGCGACAAGTGAGCGGCGGCTGATGCCCGACATCAGCTCTTGCTCGAACGCTGTCTCCAGCAGGCCGAGCCTGGCCAGCTCCGCGAGCGCGTAACGTGCCAGGTCCGCATCCTCCGGCAGTCCGAACTGCGCAGCCATGTCGCGAGCGATTGCTTCGATGGTGCGCGTGCCGTCGGCGAGATCCCACACGGCCGAGGCCGCGGAATTCAGGCTGTGCGCCTCGTTGCTGGTGAGGTCATACACCAGCAGTTCGTCGAAAATCTTCTCGACTCGAACACTGGACCGGCGCACGCGAGGACACGAAATGGACATGGTGTGCGCGAGTATACTCGCGGATCGATGCGGCAGGACCTCCATGGCTCGGTTGTTCTGGCGCGGGTGGCAAGCCGATGATGACCCGCCGGCTGGACGCGTTCGGGGCGGCGGTCGCCATCGAGACAGACGATCCGAACTTGTTCACCCAGCTCGACCAGTGGCTGCCGGCGTTTGAAGCGTCGGCCTCGTCGAACTCCCCGCTTGTGCACTACCGTGTCTTCGCGTCTGGTCCGTCGGCCGCCGTGGTCGTGATGCGGGGTCGCCGCGCACTGGCCCCCGTGGCCGGGTTGCCGGCTGCCGCACGCGTGCTCGCGGCCGACCTGGTCGTCACGTTGAGCCGGACCTCTGCTCATTGGACGTTCATGCATGCCGGCGTTGTTGCGCTCGGCGGCCGAGCCATCATCCTTCCCGGCGCCTCCCACACCGGCAAGAGCACACTGGTCAGTGCGCTCGTTCGCGAAGGCGCGGAATATGGCTCGGACGAATTCGCCGTAATCGACTCACAGGGTCGCGTGCGTCCCTGGCCCCGCTGGCTCGGCATGCGCCGGCCGGGCCAGCCCGACGAACGGGTGGATCCCATGCGGCTCGGCGCACGGATCATGGCCAACGACGTACCTGTGAGGGCTATTGTGTTCACATCGTTTCAAGCGGCCGCGGACGTCGATTTGCGGCCGGTCGCGGCCGGTGACGCCGCGCTTCGCATGCTGCCGCATTGTTTGACGGCTCGTGCCCGAACCGGGCCGACGCTGCGCGCGTTGCGAGGGCTTGCCGTTTCCGCGCGCGCGTTCGAGAGTCCGCGGTCTGGTGCCGCAGAGTTTGCACGTCACCTGCTGGCACTGAGCGCCGCGCTGTCGGCCGGTGTCCCATGATCCTCGGCGTGCCCACGCTCTGTCGGTACGACCTGCTGGACGACCTGCTCAAGTCGGCGTCAGCCGGGACCGTCACACCCACCGGATATCTCATCGTCGATAACGGTGGCGGGTACGGACGCGCGCGCGCTGAGCACTGCATCGGACCACGGATGGCCGGGAACCTTGTGATTGTGGACCCCGGCGAAAACTGGGGCGTGGCCAGAAGCTGGGACCATATTCTCGAGCGTTCGGAAGACGAGCCAGTCGTCATCGCCAACGACGATGTTGTGCTGGGGCGGTCCACATTCGAAGAAATGTCTGCGGCCGCCACTCGCGCCTTCTTTGTGTCGGGGGATGGCTGGTGTCTGTTCGCCCAACATCCAGAGTGCACGAAACGTGTCGGTTGGTACGACGAGCACTTCTGGCCCGCGTACTACGAGGACACCGACTACCACGTGCGTTTGCTGCGGGCGGGGATCATGCCTGTGCGACCCCTGTCGGAGCCGGTGCAGCATGGGGGCTGGTCAACGACGCGCGCGGTGGGTGACGCCCCGTGGCTGGTTGAAGGCCGTGAGCGCAACCGCAGGTATCTCATCAGCAAGTGGGGCGCCGACTCGGCCGCAGCCGCGACGTTCGAGGAGCCGTTCGACGGCCACGCGCCTCCGGGCTGGCGTGAACGACTCGACCGTTGAGAGCTGCTCACTCGCATCCGCCAGCTGCGGACACGTTCCTGACTCGCACCTTCCGCCAGTTCCGCCAGTTCGTGATTCGATTTGGTGCCGGAGGAGGGAATCGAACCCACACTCCCCGTCAAGGGAACAAGATTTTGAGTCTCGCGCGTCTGCCAGTTTCGCCACTCCGGCAGGAGGGGAAGACGGCAGTATAACATCTGGGAATGACTGGACTCCTGCTGCGCTGGATTGGTAATTCCCTGGCCATTCTCTTTGTCGCCTGGCTGTTTGACGACGTGAACGTGGCCACGACCCAGGACGCCTTTGTGGCCGGCGCCGTGCTGGGGATCGTCAATACCATCGTTCGTCCGGTCCTTGTGCTCCTGACATTACCGGTGACCATCCTCACGCTGGGCCTGTTCTACTTCGTCGTCTCGGGGTTCTGCCTGTGGCTGACGTCGTATTTCCTCGCCGGCTTCGAGGTGCGCGGACTCCTCACGACCATCGTCGCCGCCATCTTGATCAGTCTGGTCAGCGCGGTCATCACGAAGGCGTTGCAGGGCAAGTCGCGCAAGCAAAGAGGATAGAGCCGCGCCAGGTGTATGCTTGCGCGGATCGGGAGTGACCTTGGAGGGTGCGATGACGGCTCAGAAATCAACGTGGCGGCGGTGGGTAGCAGTAGGCGTGTTGACGGCGGTCTGGGCGGGCGCAGCCACGCTGCCGTGGCCGGGACTCCGCGCCAACCTAACCGCGCAGGGCAACCGCCGTGCGGTCATCCAGGAAAAGGACTTGCGCGACTGGCTCACGTATCTCTCGTCCGACGAATTGCAGGGGCGTCAGATCTTCACCGAAGGGTATGGTCTGGCCGCGCAGTTTGTGGCCGAGCGCCTGCGCGAAATGGGCGTGAAGCCCATGGGCGACAACGGCACGTACTTCCAGAACGTGCAGCAGAAGGGGTATCGCATCACCAACGGTTCGTCGGTGACGGTTGAGGCGCCGGGCAAGGCGCCCGTCACCTTCAAACACGGTGAGGGGGTCACGTTCCCCACCAACGCAGGTGGCAAACAGTCGCTGACGTTTGATGGCGTCGAGTTTGTCGGCTACGGCATCAGCATGGCCGAGCCCCTGCATGACGACTACAAGGGTCGCGACGCCAAAGGCAAACTCGTGGTGTGGCTGGGCAACGGCCCGGCCAACCTGACGGGCGCCGCCCGCGTCCTCGGCGCCCGCAGCCGGTACGCGATCGAAACGATGGGCGCCAAGGCAGCACTTGGCTTCACACCCGTAGCCGCGCCCATGACCCCGGCCGAAGTGGCGCTGGCCGAAGCGCAGGTGGCCCTGCAGCAGGCGAACGTGGCCGTGGCTCAGGCACAGGCGCAGTTGGTGCAGGCGCGCACGGGTCGAGGCGGCCGAGGCGTTCCGGCGGGCGGGCGGGGCGGTCGTGGGGGACAGCCGGCCACGCCGGCAGACCTCACCACGG